>JAYTUY010000288.1:0-11424 GCA_043744275.1 Saprospiraceae bacterium | reverse complement strand
CACCTTTAACAGACTTAGCCACTTTTACAGTTACAGAAAATAGAGATAACAATATTGAAAAAATACAATCTGGTAAAGTTAACATACCGATTGAAAGGCTTTTAAATATGCCATCAATCGGTGGTGAACGCGATATTATCAAATCACTATCGGTATTACCGGGAATATCGAATGGGGCAGAAGGGACATCTACACTTTTAGTTAGAGGCGGCGGTCAAGACCAAAATCAATTTGTTTTAGATGGTGCGAATGTTTATAGTACTGGGCATTTGCTCGGATTTATTTCCACATTTAATCCTGATGCACTTAAAAAGGTTGATTTCTATAAAGGTGGTTTCCCTGCTCGTTTTGGTGGTAGGCTTTCATCTGTAGTTGATGTTACGTTTCGAGACGGCAATAAAAAAGATATTAAAACTAATTTTGATGTCGGATTAATTAATGCCAAAATTGCCATAGAAGGACCTCTAAAAAATAATAAAACGACTTATTTATTAGCTGCTCGCACGACTTACTTAGATTTTTTTCAATGGCTTTTGGGCAACAGCGCTAAAGCCGTTCGAAAGAAGAGGAAAGATAGTTTTACTGGTTATACATTTTTTGATTTAAATGCTAAAATAACCCATGAGTTTAACGATAAAAATAAAATATTTTTAAGTTACTATGAAGGTTTAGATGTTTTGCGTTTACACAGTTTTTATGGGGTTGATCTTCAGCAAAATTCAGTTAATTTAACTAATAGAGCCGTTAGCATTCGATATTTCAAAATTATTAAACCTAATATTTCTACTAATATTGGCGTGAACTACACGCAGAATAGTAGTAGCTTGAATAACTACGAATTGACGTTAGCAGGCTCCTTTAATAATGTGAATAGATTGCGCGAAACAAACGGTAGAAGAAATAATTTTTTGAAAGATTATACCGCTTTTTGGCGTTTCGATTATACGCCTAATATACATCATTTTCTACGATGGGGTTTGGAGTACACGTTTCATCAATATCAAGCTAATATGAGTGGTTCAGTCTTGCGTATTATTGATAGAAAAATAGACAAGCAAGATTCTTTAGTTTATGTCAGCAATTCTGCATTTATCAATCCCATACTGAGGGGGGGAGAACTGGCTGGTTATTTAGAAGATGAAATAAGTTTCTCCAAAAATCATTCTTTGAATATCGGTTTACGCACTACCTCTTTTAAATCATTCAGTAAGACTTATAGCAACCTTGAACCGCGCTTAGCGTGGCGGCTTACATTAGAAAATCTTTTCACAATTAATGCTACTTATGCGCACACCGTTCAATATAGCCACGCACTTTCGGTTAATGAAGTTGGTTTGGAGCGTTTGGTTTGGGTTCCTTCATACAGCGAATTGAAGCCACAAAAGGCTGATTTAATGTCATTGGGTATTGTCAAGAGCTTTGGAAAAGGTAATTATGATGTATCAATGGAAACGTTTTATAAGAAAATGTCAAACCTAAGTCAATTCATTTTTATTGATATAGATGAAAATATTTATCAAAATTGGCAACGCAATATTTTAAAAGATGGAAAAGGAACGGCTTATGGCTTAGAGTTTATGGCAAACAAAAAAAATGGGCGGCTGAATGGTTTAGTTAGTTATACTTTGTCTTGGAATAACCGTCAATACGATGATTTTAACAATAATAATGTTTTTCCTTTTAAATATGACCGTCGGCATATCTTCAATATATACACTTCTTACCAACTCAACAAAAAATGGAAATTAGGGGCTTTATGGACATATAACACAGGTTTTAGGCAGACTATTGCCAATGGGCAATTAAAAGATATACCTTTTTTTGATGATAATAAATTATTGTATAATGATGTTAATTCTTTTAAACTGCCCGCTTATCATCGCTTGGATTTGAATACGATTAACGAAAAAAAATTAAAAAACGGTCATATCCGCACATGGAGTATCAATGTTTATAATACTTATGCTCGTAACAACCCTATTTATCTATTTGTAAAAAAAGAATATACTTTAAAGAATCAGATTTCTCCTGCTGAACTGAGGGGTATCGTTTTAACTTCAATACTACCCACTATTAACTATGGCTTAAAATTCTAATTTTATGAAAAAAGTAATTAGCTTTTTCTTTTTCGTTGTAATATTTAGTAACTGTTTAGATACAAAATTCGACTCAGATATTTTACCATATACTGAACAGAGCATTGCTATTGGTTATATAGATTCGGTACATGGTGCGCGGATATTTGTTGGTAAAACGGCAAATATATTTAATAAAGATTCAAACCTCGTGAAAGGTATTACTGTAAGCCTTTGGTCTGATAATAAGTTGATAGAAAACCTTAAATTTTATCAAAAAAATATCTTCGTTACATCTGATTCATTCAAAACTGTATCTAACAAAAATTACTATTTTAAAACCAATATTCAGCTCAGTAAAGATACACTAATCTCAGATGCGGTAACCATTCCACAAAAAGTTAAAATTGAAAAAATACACTATCAAGCACTCCAGCAAGATGGAGCTGATATATACTTTGATATTTTAACACCAGAGCCTTATGCAGGATATTTAATTGATTATCAATTATTTAGAAGAGATACTTTGCTAAGTGAAGATTTTGAAAACAATCGAATTTTCATTCCTTACAGAGGCAGACTAATATCCTATAAAGATTTTCAAAATGGGAAATATGCCTTTAAATTAGATGGTATTCAAACATCTATATATTTTAGTGATGTGAAAAAGACTATAGATGCCGATAGAGCAAAAGTTTATATTTTCGGTCTATCGAAAGAAACATATCAATCTCTATTATCATTTAGAACTCCTGAGCCAGGTATCGGTGATCCATTTTTTGAACCCAATATTTTGCCTAAAACAGTTTTAAACGGATATGGTTTCTTAGGGAGTTATAGCACAACTACTTTTGATATTTTATTGAAATAAACTTAATGATTAAATATTAAGTAAAAAATAGGTTCCAATCTAACAGAAATTACTTATATTTTACTAGATTTACTTACGAAATGAAGCTGTAAATCAATAAAATACCCCTCAGTAAAATCAAATTTACTGAGGGGTATTTTATTAAAACATCAAAACATATTTACTTCGTCCCAGTCGTATCTTTTGGCACTTCTGGTTTTTTCTTTTTACCAAACGGATCCCATTTATCCAATTTCTCTTTCACTTTGTCGGCTTCTTTTTTCACTTTTTCACCGCCTGTTTTTTCAAGCTGCTTGTCTATTTCTTTACCGACTTTATCGCCTACTTTGCCGCCGACTTCTTTTTCGAGTACTTTGCTGGCTTCGGTTTTAGCTTGCTCAATGGCTTTGGCTTTCGCTTCCTCTACTTTCGCTTTCACGACATTTGTAGCCGAATCGAGGGCTTTATCTGCCACTTCCTTAGCTTTTTGCTTGGCTTTGTCGAGTTCTTCGTTGGCTCGGTTGGTCAATGTATCTTTTGCTTTTTCGACTGCTGAGTTGACAATGCCTTTGGCAGCGTCTTCGAGCGTGGCTTCACCATCACCACCCATTAATTTCATCGCCACTTTGGGTTGCAACATTGAGCCTGATAAGGTGAATAAAACGTTGACAAATTCGCTGTTTTTGATGTTTATACCATATTTAGCCGCTTCACCCACGAGTACATTGAAGCCCGAACTCGCAGCCGCACCCACTGCATTGGCTTCCAATTTTTTACGCGGTACTTTTGTCTTAATCACGTAGTTCATTTCGTTGGTGAGACTGTGCGTACCACTGATTTTCAGGGTCATGTCTTTTACCTTTTTTTCAAACTCTTTGACAGATATAGTACCGTTTTTTATTTCAAACCAGTTCTTTGTTTCATTCAAATCAAGATTCTTTAACTCGCTGATATTCAACTTGTTACCTATTTCTTGAAGGGGTTTGAAGCCTGTCAAAGTGCTCTGTAAAGTCTGTATAAAACCCTCCATACTGAGGGAACTCAAATCAGGTGAAAGGTCTTTTCCCAGAGCACCATCCATTGAAAAGCTGGTGTTGAATTTTCCTTTTAAAAACTGTCCGATCGGGGCGAGTTTTTGGAAAGTATTCAAGGTGGTAAATGACTGTTGGAAATCTATATTTTTTAAATCAAAATCCAATTTGAATTTAGGTTTGGCAGGGTCTTGAGTGTTGTAGCCACCATCAATTGCAGTGATGCCGCCAAATATGCCCGCTTCGCCATCTACTATTTTCACTTCTTCATCTTTTACCACTAATTTACCCGTGACATTTTTCAAATCCATATTGGTATAAATCACGCGGTTCATCTTGGCATTCACAACGACATCCAAATTTTTAGGCACTGCTATAGGCTCAGTAGCCGTGTTTTGAGCCACGTTTGACTGAGGGGTTGGTGTCATGAATTGATTCAAATCCATATAATTGGAGTTTAAATTCAGACCGCCTGTCAGCATTTTATCATCAAACATCCAATCGAATATACCTGATAATGTGCCGTTGCCCGATATGTCAGAATTGCCAATTTTCGTTTGGAAGTTATTGATTATGAACACATTAGGTGTAAAATTGCCCGATGCTGCTGAGTTCTGAATGTCATATTTTTCATACAACAATTTGTTTATTTTACCATTTAATGTGAAGTTGAAACGGTCAAATGGGCGGACTGTTTTGTCAACGGCTTGCTTGCCTGTGTTAGGCTTGCTGGCAGTTGTGGATACTGAGGGGGGTGTCAACCATTCGTTGGCATCGAATAGATTGCTGGAGAAAGTGACGTTGCCCGTCATTGTTTTATTAGAGGCAAATAATGCTAAAATATTGTCAATCACGCCGCTCGCTTGCAGGTCGCTTTTACCCAATTTGCCTGTAAAATTGCCTACATTGACGTTGTTAGGCGTAAAATTCATTGCCATATCGCTGATAAAAACGGCAGGATAACCGTCCATTTTCACGTTCATGCCGTTCACTTTGAGGGCACCTTTCATGTTCACTTTGTCATACATTTTTTTATCAATATAAGACATCAAAGTTTTAATGGCAATATCAGCATTGATGATGCCCGAGAGGTTCTGAATGCCCTCCATTGGCAATGCTTTAGGCAAATCGCCGAGGTTCAGCGTGCCTTTTGCTTGCAAATCCACGTCAGGGTCGCTGATAGGTGTGCGCAAGTGGAAGACAGCATCAAAAGGATTGTTGCCCATTTTGATATGAAAATTAGGTACATCCGTTTTGAAATCATCAAAATTGCTGGTCGCCAATGCTACATTGATTTGAGTGTTGATTTCAGTACAGCCCATCGGTAGGGCAGGGTATTGGAAAGAGCCATTTTGAATATTGGTATTGACAGCAAACGCAGGATATTGCTCCTTCAAACCATTATAAGTGCCTTTCACGAAACCATCGAATTTGAACGTGCCGCTGGCTTTCACATCTGAATAGTTTTTAGTGTAAGTAGCAGGGATAATGCTGAGAAAATCTTTAAAATTATTGCTTGGAGCATTAAATTTGAAGTCCATTAATATATCATCGCCCTTCAATTGAGTCCAACCGTCGAGGTTCAAATCCATGCTATTCACCTTCGCTTTGGTATTTTTTAAGGTGAATTTCATGTTTTTCATATCCACATTCAGCAGCGTTTTAATATCAGCTTTGGCATTGCTGAGGTAGGTCATGGCACCATAGCTCATGGTTGTGGAATCCACTGTCGTTTTAGTATCGAGGTCATACACATCGGCGGTCATTTCGCCACTGCCTGTATGATTCAAGCCCTTGAGCGACATGAAAAAATCCATCGTGTGGTCGTCATAAATCAGAGTACCGTTGTCGATGACATATTTATCAAGCGTGAGTTTGAAATTCGATGGCTCAGATTTTTTATCAGTCGGTTTAGTAATATCGTAATTCGCAGAGCTATCGGCGAGGACAACGACATTGAGCAAAGGCTTTTCAGCATAAATGGAGTTGACTTCGTAAGGATTGCCGCCGTTCCAAACGTTCCAAAAATCGAGTGCCAAATCCAACCCCTCAGTATGGAGCAGTTTGACGCCTTCAAATTTGCCGATACCCGTCACATCCAAGTCTTGCAACTTGACAGATATGCGGGGAAAATGGCGCATAAAAGAAATGTCAACATCGCTGAAATCAACTTTAGCATTGATGTTTTTATTGATTTCAATTTTGACTTTTTCAACTATTTTATCTTTAAAAAAATAAGGGATTGCAAAGGCAGCACCTACTAAAAGGATGACTAAAATGCCTACTGCTTTGAACGTGGTTTTGATAATATTTGGTAATCTCATAATCGAATGTTTAAAATTTTGGAATTTTTATGATAATGTGAACTTTATATAAACGTAAAAAAGATTAAAAGTAATTCATTTTTTAGTAAATTTATTTTTAATATAAATGAATTGATTCCATTGAATTGTCTTCAATATTAAAATAGAAGAAATACTGAGGGGGAGGAGAATCAAGGTTCTGTTATGCAAGTATGGCGAAGTTTTTAGAATGATAGAGAGGCTCATTTCACTTAATTAAATAAAATCTATTTGTTTTAATAAATTTTATAAATAGTTGATTATCAATTGTTATAAAAATATAATTTTTTAAATTTAAATAATTACAAAATGTTTATGCAAGATAATTAAAAAAAGTTTGCAAAAAAATGATGAAAAGTGATTGTTGATAAAAAATAAGCTCTATATTTCGAGGCAATTTCTAAGGAAAACCAGCATTCTCTCATTAAAAAACAGACATTATGATTAACGAAGATTACCTACCTTGTAGTCAATACGAGAACCAACCAGCCCATCCAGTCGAATCTGGATTTTCGGCTTTTTTACATGAATCCAGTTCCCAATATTTTTTCGCCATGTTAGATGCCGATGGTAAAGTACTGCTGAAAAGCGAAGGCTATCCGCAACAAGCTGCGAGAGAAAATGGCATTCAATCGGTCATCAAAAATCGAATTAATCAGGATTTTTACTCCGTCAAAAATGAAGATGGGAAGTATTTCTTGAGCTTGCGAGCTGCCAATTATCGTGAAATCGCTCGGTCATGTTCATGCGATTCTGAAGCGGAGGCATTGGCTCTACTTCCTTATGTCACTGGCGATAAAATCAGAGGCGGACAAGCGGCTATGGCTGCTGTAAAAGAACGCGCCAATGATAAGGTTGACGATGATTATTTGGCTTGCAAAGAATACGAAGGGCATTCGGATGTCGGTATGGACGGCTATCCTGGGCTTGTCAAATTCACTCATGCCAACGGTCAGTATTATTTCGCTTGGTACGATGATGATAACAAATTGTTGATGCGTTCAGAAGGCTATCCGACTACTGCCGCCCGAGACAATGGTATGGCATCCGTTTCAAAAAATCGGGATTTGGAAGAGCGTTATGCGGTGCTTGAAAAATTCAGCCGCTATTTTACTATCCTCAAAGCAGGCAACCATCAAGAGATTGCCCGCTCATGCCCTTACGATACTGAGGGGGGAGCAATGGCTCTTTTCCCAAGTGCCCGTACAAAAGCTGCTGCTGATAAAGCCGCTGTATTGGCTGCCGCATTGGCTGCTACCGCCGCCGCTGAAAAGGCTGCTGCCGATAAAGCTGCTGCATTGGCTGCTGCTGAAAAGGCTGCTGCCGATAAAGTCGCCGCAGAAGAAGCTGCCGCATTGGCTGCTGCCGCAACGGCTGCTACAATTGTTACAACTTCAGATTCTGACCGCCGTGAAGACAATTATCTTCATTGCCGTGAATATGAAAATCATGGCTCTGGCGATGCGAATGGCTTTACAAAATGGCAATTCAAACAAGGCGAGCATTATTTTACTTGGTTGACTGAGGGGGGTGCTGTGAAAATGCGCTCGGAAGGTTATCCAACTACGGCTGCTCGGAATAATGGTGTGGATTCAGTGATTCGCAACAGAGACAATAAAGATAGGTATGACATTATAGAAAAATCGGGCAAACAGTTCGTGATTTTGAAAGCTGGCAATCATCAAGAGATAGCCCGCTCATGCCCTAAGGACAATCTGGCTGCGGTGTATGCTTTGTTCCCGCTTTTAGATCCCAATCCTGTAGTGGCTGCTGCTGAGGATGTCAGTGTTGCAGGTCCTTTGGCTGCGGCTGCGGCTGTTATGGCTACCGCTGCGGCAGTGATGCCTAAACCCGATGCCTATATACCGCCTCCACCACCGCCACCAGTATATGAAGCAGCAACAGCTGCTGCTGATACGGCTGCTGCGGGTGGATTCAAATGGTGGTGGTTATTGCTGCCTTTGTTAGCCCTTTTGGCTTGGTGGTTGTTCCGCAATGGTTGTAGTAAAGAGCCTGTGGGCGTTGCTGAACCAAGAGTTGCTGTTGTCACACCGCCGCTTGTGGATACTATCAAAGCAGTGGCACCTATCGCAGCCGCACCTGTAAAAAGCTGTGATTTGAATTGGATTTTCTTTGATTTTGATAAATCTGATTTGAGAACGGCGTCTAAAACTGAATTAGATGAGTTGGTGACAATTTTGAAAGATAACAAAGACTATGTAGCCGTTTTGAAAGCCAATACGGATTGGAAAGGTTCGGATGCGTACAATGAAGCTCTTTCAAATCGTCGGGCGAGCAATTCTAAAGCATATTTAGTGAGCAAAGGCATTGATGCAGGGCGTATAAAAACATCGTTGAATGGTGAAAAAGACCCAGTTGCTAAAAACGAAGTTGGTAGCCAAGACAGTGAAGCAGGTCGTCAATTCAATCGCCGAGTAGAGCTTTATGTGGAGGATAAATCAGGTAAGCAGATGTGTCAATCAATACCGCCAGCTATTCCTGCAGAATTGAAACAGTAAGCTATTTTTAGAAAAAATATAAAAACCGAATTAAAAACGGCAGTTCTGGAAGTAGTGAGATGATAATTGTAAAAAAATTATTATACTTATGCTTTTGAGACTGCCGTTTTTTTTGTTTAAAAAAGCATTAACATTTTAACATCAATTAAACATTGGTAGTTTATAAAAAAATAAAAAATTTGAATTTTTTTTGTAAAATCAATAGTGTTCGACATTATTTTTTTACACACTCCTTTTTAACAAAATAAATAAATATGAAAAGCTTTTTATTCAGTCAATTGCGTGACCGGTGGCGTAATTTTATAAATGAACCGAAAACTGAAAAGTTTGATATAGATTTATTCATAAAATTTTCTCATTTAAAGTATTTAGAAAATAATGGATTTGCGTACGCGGTATTGAACAATATTTCATTTGAAATAGAGCATTTCAGTGATAATTTTTTTGATGTATTAGGCCTTGATGAAACGAACTTTGAACGCTATGGAACGTCTGAATTCATTGAATCTGTCCATAAAAAACAAAGTAATTATTTTACGATATTACCTCACTTTTTTGCAGAGTATTGGCAAAACATGGCTTCAGAAAAACGGAAGGATATTATTAGAAAAACCATTGGTTTAAATTTCAGTCATCAACAAAAAGGTATAATTAGACTTGCCATACAAACCCATATTTTGGAAGTTAATTCCTTACAAGCTCCCACATACCTTCTTGTCATCTATAATGATATTTCGTACATGATGAAAGATGACTTTTATTGGATTCGTTTTTCTAATGTTGACAAAACGGGAAAAGTGATGGTTTATCACGATGCTTATAAAGAGTTACTCAAAGATGATATTCTTTCACCCCGAGAAAAAGAAATTTTAAGATTGATTATTGTCGGTAAAACGACGGATGAAATAGCCGATACATTGTTTATAAGTAGAATAACAGTTAATAATCATCGTCAGAATATGCTCAATAGAATGGGCGTAAAAGATACTACTGGGCTTATCTCTTTATCGAAACTTTGCGAATTGACTTGATACCCCCTCAGTAAAAAGCCCCAAGTGTGTCTCACTTGGGGCTTTTTTATTGTAAAAATTAAGAATCAGTAAGAGTCTGTATTACATGTATGAACCTACTTCAAAAAGAGCTACTGGAGGTTTGTATTTTTAATAGCAAAACACTACAAAATAGAGTGAATTAAAGAAGTAAGGCGCAGAATAATAAATTGCTTAGAAAGCATAAAACATACTGAGGGGGTCTTGTTTATATGCTCTTGGTATAAAAATTGAAATGTCCAATTGACAATCAATAATAAATATTGAGCCTCAGCTCATGTAAAAATTTGATTTTAATGCTTTATATTCTAAACTCAAAACCCAATTTGGGTTGATTTTTTTTTCATTCAAAAACATATTTTTTCAATTAAAGTCTTATCCAACATGAAAAAATCAATTATTGTAATCACCCTTCTCACTTTTTCAACAGCTTTGTTTTTTACAAGCTGCTCAAATGACACAGCCATTGATTCAGAAGTGCAGCCAACGAAAGTTGTGGCACCAACAGGCGAATTTTTAGTATCTCCATCAGGCTATCGAAATGCATCATCTGGACTTATTATCGTATATGACAAAGCCGGCAATATGGTGAAGCAAGTAGATATAGGTAGCACCTCCATGAACTTTGAAAAATGGGTTTATGCTGATGGAACTGTGCGTTATTCTTATTTGAAATATGATCAAAATGTCCCTCATATGCCTAATGTAGGCTACAATGCAGGTGAAATTATCATTCTTAATCAAGATTTTCAAGAAATTAATAAGATTACTCTTTTACCATATGGTGGCAGAACTGCGGCTGATAATAATGCTTTGGATGGACATGATTTTATACTCATTTCAGATACACATTATATAGTGATGGCTTATTTTGAAAAAGCAGTGAACAATATTTCTGCTGACGCTATCCAAGATTGTAAAGTAGTAGCCCCTATTATTCAAGAGGTGGATAAAGGAAAAGTTATTTGGGAATGGGATGGCACCAACGAGCCTGAATTGTATGCCACAAGTGTAGAGGGCAATGATTATAAATCTGGTAAACTCACTCAAGATTTTGCACATCTCAATTCTATTTATATTGACCCTAAAGACAATAATATAGTTGTTTCATTCCGCAATCTGAATCAAATCGTTAAGATAGACCATGTTACGAGTAAAATTTTATGGCGTTTGGGTGGTAAAAATTCTGATTTCCCGATGACATCAGAACAAAAGTTTTTACGCCAACATGATGCTCATTTTTTAGCAGATGACAAAACGTTAATCTTGTTTGATAATGGCGATGCGAATGAACGCCCGTTTACGCGTATCGTTGAATTTGCATTGGATGAAAAAAATAAAAAAATTACCAATTACAAATCCATGTATTTGCCTGATAGGTCTTTCTCACAATATATGGGTTCAGTCATCAAAACAGATAGCTCTTATTTTATTGGTTGCGGTGGTGACCCTCGTGTTATAGAAGTGGAATTGGCAACAGGTCAAAAAATATTTGAGAAAAAATTGTCACTGCCAAGCTATCGCGCATATAGATATTAAAATAAATTTTTTAAAAAAG
>JAYTUY010000287.1:0-11424 GCA_043744275.1 Saprospiraceae bacterium | reverse complement strand
AATTCACAGTATTTTCAAAGAACGCTAAGGCGGTTTCAACTTTATGTCCCAAGGGTAGTACATAACTTTATGTCGCACCACAGATTTCGTAAATCTTACCACTCGAACACTTTTCAAACTATTTATCTCATTTAAAACAAATTTTTTCAAATTCCTGTTTTAACTTTGCCAACTCTAAACACTTTCATAATTATTTGTATTTTATTATTAAACTGAAAATGTCTTCATATCTCGACGAATTAAACGATGTACAACGCGCTGCCGTCACCAATACGGATGGCCCCGTTTTGGTGGTAGCTGGACCCGGTTCAGGTAAGACTCGTGTGCTCACATATCGCATCTCGCATCTGATTGAAACGGGCGTTCCACCCTGGGAAATATTGGCGTTGACTTTTACAAATAAAGCTGCTCGTGAGATGAAAGACCGCATCGAAAAAGTGGTTGGCACGAAGGCGCAGCGAGTTTGGGCAGGCACTTTTCACTCCATTTTCGCTCGGATACTGAGGGGGGAGGCGGAGCGCATTGGCTACCCGTCGAACTTCACGATTTATGATTCCGACGATTCAAAGAGTCTGTTGAGAACCATCATCAAAGAGTTCAATCTGACGAAAGATGTTTACAATGAAAATGCCATTCTGACACGCATTTCATCTGCCAAATCCAACCTCATTTCGCCCAAAGCCTATGAGCAAAATGTTGACCTGATGGCGCAAGATCGCACTACAAAACGACCGTATATTTACCGCATTTATGCTGAATATGCCATGCGTTGTAAGCGAGCAGGAGCGATGGATTTTGATGATTTATTGTACCAAATCTATGTTTTATTGCATCAAAACCCTGATTTAGCGGATAAATATCGCCAACGGTTCAAATATCTGCTGGTAGATGAATTTCAAGACACTAATTTCCTGCAATATTCGATTGTGAAAAAATTAGTGGTGTATCCAGGTAGCCCTCAAAACGTGTGCGTGGTAGGTGACGATGCGCAGTCTATTTATGCTTTCAGAGGAGCGACGATTGATAATATTTTGGATTTTGAAAAAGATTTCAGTAACCTTAAAACTTTTAAACTTGAACAAAATTATCGCTCTACTCACCACATCGTGGAGGCTGCAAATGAGGTAATTACGTACAATAAAAAGCAAATACGCAAGACCATTTGGACAGATAAAATAGCCGAGCAGCGCATCAAAATCCTGAAAACTCAAAGCGATCAAGAGGAGGCAAAACGGGTAGCAGACATCATTTTGGAGCATAAAAATCGCTACCATTTAAAGAATAAAGACTTTGCTATTTTGTACCGCACCAACTCTCAATCGCGCCCATTTGAAGAGGCTTTGCGGCGGCTCAATTTGACCTATCGAGTCTATGGTGGCATGTCTTTTTACCAACGAAAAGAGGTGAAAGATGTGATTGCGTACCTGCGTTTAATCGTGAATCAGAACGATGATGAGGCTTTGCGCCGCATTATAAATATCCCCCGAAGAGGTATTGGCGATGCAACGGTAGAGAAAATGGGCTTGATGGCTTCTGAAAAAGGCATTCCGCTCTGGCAGGTACTCCCTCAGTATGAAGGCACGGCGCGTGAAAAAAATGCGCTCAATAACTTTACAACCTTGATAAATGCCTTTATTTCAAGAGAAAAAAAGGCAAATGCTTACGAAATAGCCATTTATATCGTCAAACAGTCGGGTCTTTTGGATGTGCTCAAACAGGATACTTCGCTTGAGGGATTAGGACGTTTGGAAAACGTGAATGCCCTCATGGATGCCATTAGTGAGTTTACTGAAAACGATGAAATTGTGGATGAAATCGTGACGCCTGATAAATCGCTTTCTACCTATTTACAAAATATTGCTTTGGTAACGGATGCCGATAACAACGACCCAAATGCGGATGTCGTGACGCTCATGTCTGTCCATTCGGCAAAAGGTTTGGAATTCAAATCGGTGATAGTGGGCGGTTTGGAAGAGGATTTATTCCCATCATTCATGTCGAAAGATACGCCAGAAGGCATGGATGAAGAGCGGCGTTTATTTTATGTTGCCATTACCCGTGCTGAGAAATATTTGACCCTCGCGTATGCCACGAGTCGCTACCGACATGGGCAGATGAAATACGGTGAGGCAAGTCGCTTTTTAGATGAAATAAATACCGAGCACCTCGACGGCATGGGCACTTTGATGACTGCCAAAAGGGATACCGTTGAGAAAGCGAAAATATCGGGCAATTATAATCGAGCAACATTCAAGACGCCTGAGTTGAAGATAGACCCGTCGCAATTTAAGCCCAGTCCGTCTGAAACTATTCAAGCTGGAATGACCATTTTGCATTTGAGATTTGGCGAGGGAAAAGTTGTGACTATAGAAGGTGGGAAGGACAATCCGATTGCTTCAATTCACTTTTCAGAAATTAATGAAACAAAGAAAATTGCTCTGAAATTTGCTAAACTACAAATAATGTGATTGTTTATTGTTGATTGAGTGATGTGTAATTTGGCATGGTAATTTCCGCTTTTTTAGTATTAATAAGTTGATAAGATGTTAATGATATGCAATTGTCTTATAAAAAACGATTAAAAACATTTTAATATTAGGATTTTTGCTACTTTTCGGGCTTGATTATGACTGTTGAATAATTCTGTAACTTTTAGACAAAGCATATATTAACTATTCCAATCAGAACATTAACAAAATATTACGAAACTCATTCCTTAAAAAAACGTCTTTAAATTAAGATTGGAGATCGTACACTTTTTTCAACAATGTAAAAATATTGATAATGAATATGATGAAGAAAACCTTGTTCTCTTGCTGTATTTCCCTTTGTTTTTTCTCGGCTCAAGCAATGGATTACACGAATTTAGGGCTATTACCAGTTAAAAATAGTCAATTAATCAAAACAGATTCGTCTATTCCGCGCGTGTTTGTTTTGGGGCAGTATGATGGTTCGCCTTTTGAGCGACTCAAAAAAGATTATGAAACGACTCTCGTCACTGCGTGCAAAAATGATATGGAAACGGCTTATTATTGCTGGATGCACCTTCTCAAGCATATGGAATCTTTTGGCGCAAAATCGAATTTTGACCTCAATGGTATTAAAGTATGGTTGTATGTTTTTTGGGAAAAAGATGGCACTATCGGCTATATTTCTTATTATCCTAAAGCCAATTCAAAAAATTTCAAGGCAGAAGACATGACCGCTTTTTTAAATGATTTCTGTAAAAACTATACTATTCCATTAAAATATGAAAAACCTTTTTCAAATTACAGCACAGCGAGTTTCCCAGTGATGGTTGAAAAAGTCAATACTAATTCTGGTGGAAATGGCAGCGGCAGTGTTAATAATAGTAAATCTACAAAGAGTAGCAACGGACAAGATTAAAAATTAGTAGCTGCTGTTTAATTTACCTGCAAAAGAGGCTACCTTAAAAGTCAATGATTTTTAAGATAGCCTCTTTTTTATATTAAAATAAATCAACCGCCTATTCGTCTTTTTAAATACCCCCTCAGTATATTGAGTGATTTTGTATCTTTGAGGTCAATTTAGCGTCATAATGGAACTTTTTTATGTAGAAAAGGTTTATAACACGCAATAGTAAAACATTTTTTTAAACTAAAATTATCCAAAAAATATGGGATTATGGATTATTGGCGGCATTATGTCGCTCGTTGGTATGTTCGTAACCAGTCGATTGAAAAGCAAATTTGAACAATACGGACAAGTCGGTTTACGCAATGGAATGAGTGGAAGAGAGATAGCCGAATCGATGCTTAGGCATTATGGTATTTATGATGTAAAAGTGCAATTGGCGGAAGGCTTTTTGACAGACCATTACAATCCAGCTGATAAAACAGTGAATTTGAGCGAAACGGTTTACAACGGACGCAGTATTTCCTCCGCCGCTGTAGCCGCTCATGAGTGTGGACACGCTGTGCAACATGCAGAAGCATATTCGATGCTCAAATTGCGTTCTGCTATTGTGCCGATTGTGAAAGTATCTTCAGGTATGCAGCAGTTTCTTTTTATGGCAAGTATTTTATTGATTTCAAGCGCTTTTGGTAAAACATTATTGCTGATTACCCTCATTACTTTTGGTATCACTACCTTGTTCAGCCTTATCACTTTGCCCGTTGAATTTGATGCCAGCAATAGAGCATTAAAATGGTTAGAAACCACTAATACAACACTTCCGCAGGAGCACGCAGGTGCAAAAGACGCTCTTTGGTGGGCAGCTATGACTTATGTAGCAGCAGCATTGGCGGCTTTAGCTTCATTCCTTTATTTGCTGATGCAATATAATAGAAGATAGTCATTTCTAAACTCATTAATAATCAATAAAAAATACCGCTCATGAGAACTTTTCTATTTGTCCTTCTGACGTCCGTTGCAGCCGTTTTGCTGTGGGCAATTTGGAGTCAATCATATGTTGATAGCCTTGTTTTTACCTTGGGCTTGGCAGCTACGGGGCTTTGTAGCTACCTCATTGCGGATTATTTTTTTACCAATGAAAAGAAAACATGGCAATCAGATATTGCGATGTATAAAAAAGAAATCAGCGCACTCAAAGAGGAATTAGACATTTCTCATAAACAATTGTCTATGACAATTCCACAAGCGGAAGTGGATGACCTTCGCAAACGACTTCGATTGACTGAGGATGAACGCAACAGGCTCAACAGTGAGTTTTTGGCGCAAGTCGGCAATATTTCCTCATTGAATACTCGGCTCGAAAACATCCAAAAAGAATACAATAAATATCAAGAGGAATCTTCTATTACGTCTGAATCACGATTGACTGAATTAGAAGCCTTGCGAGATACTTTGTCCAATTTTAAAAATAAACTCACTGAATTGGCTCAGCAAAACAAAAACCTTAAAGATGAAATAGCTCAACTCATTGAAGCGGCTCATACCACCAACATAGAAGTAATAGTAGATAACCGCGATATTGAAAAAGCCACTGCCAACCAGGCAGATACTGAGGGGGTAGATGCACCTATTGTTTTTTTAAATAATTCGGATAACAATCTTAATTATTCAACACATCGCACACACTCAAAGTCTGTGGATGATGAAGACAGTGAATCTTATATTCAAGCTCAAATCGAAAATGAATATGAACATGAAAATGACATCCAACTGATTGATAATCAAGCAGTTGCAACAGCTTCGACTGAACATGGTGCTCCTGAAAATACGGAACATGAACCCGCTCCGAGCAGCAGCTCATATTCTATTGATGGTGTGCCTGAAGACCTTAAAGTAGTAGAAGGTATTGGTCCGAAAATAGAAGTTTTGTTGAAAGAGTCGGGTATCAAAGGTTTGAAAGATTTGTCAATCGTACCCATCGAAAATCTTAAAGAAATATTGGCAAAAGGTGGCACACGTTATAGGCTCAATGACCCTACTTCGTGGCCCGAACAAGCCCGTTTATTGGTCAATGGAGAGGTGGATAAATTGAAAACGTATGCCTCAGATTTGTTAGGTAAGAATGATTAATGATAAATGGTGAATGATGAATAGGTACGTCATTCACCATTTATCATTAATCATTAAAAAATAGCGGATAAATGCTTGGTGCATTTTATCCGCTATTTTATTAATAAATAATCAACAAATTCTAATATCCCCCCTGCCCCCGAAGGGGGAGTAAATTGTGAATAATCTTTAAAAATAGTGAACTAATCCTGAATTTACTTCACAATGTACTCCCCCATCGGGGGCAGGGGGGCGAATCTAAAAATATCGACTAATTAAACCTTACTACTTACCCCCTCAGTATTTGAGATATTGTTTCTAAAAGAATAACATTTTAATGGTCTAACGTCTATTGTCTTTTAGTCTCCCAAAGGGATAACTTCGGTCTAATCTCTACTTATTAGGATTTTTTGACTAATTTCCCCCTTAAATTTATTAATCATCTTTTTATTGTAAAAAAATATATGGAATCACTGTTCTTGACCGACAAAACGAAGGTGTTGCTGCCTGTAATCAAACAATTTGTTCAAAATGAGTTAATCCCTCTTGAAACAGCGGCTTTTCTGACGGGTAAATTTACGAATGTAGAACTCCATTTGAAAGAAAAACGAGAAATGGTAAAGCAGGCAGGCTTGTGGGGTTTGCAACACCACCTCACCCTTTGCGAGTTTGGGCAAGTGAGTGAGGTGTTAGCCATGTCGCCTTTTGGTCACTACGTTTTCAATTGCCAAGCACCTGATATTGGTAATATGGAATTATTAGAGCGGTTTGGTTCTGATTTTTTAAAGGAACAATATTTAGAGCCTTTGAAAAATGGCTTGATTCGCTCATGTTTCGGCATGACTGAACCTCAGAATGCAGGTTCAAATCCAACTAAATTAGATACAATTGCTCAAAAAGACGGCGATTTCTATATTATCAATGGGCGTAAATGGTTCACTACAGGAGCTGATGGCGCATCATTTTGTATTGTTATGGCAGTTACAACGCCCGATGCACCACCGCATAAACGGGCTTCACAGATAATAGTACCCACCAATACTGAGGGGTATCGCCGAATTCGAAACATCAGCATTATGGGCGATGAAGGTGATGGTTGGGCGAGCCATTCGGAAGTGGAATTTATTAATTGCCGCGTGCCAATTACCAACCTTGTGGGTACTGAGGGGGCGGGTTTTTTGCTCGCGCAGGAGAGACTGGGACCCGGTCGAATTCATCATTGTATGCGTTGGATAGGTATTGCTGAACGAGCGTTTGACATCATGTGTCGTCGAGCTTTAGGACGTGATATGGGCGATGGAACACGCCTTTCGGATAAGCAAATTATTCAATCATGGATAGCTGAAAGCCGAGCTGAAATTGATGCTGCGCGGTTGATGGTTTTGCGCACGGCTAAGATGATTGATGAAATAGGTGCAGCTGCTTCGCGCAATCAAATATCAGAAATCAAGTTTTTTACGGCTAAAATAATGCTCGATGTGGTGGATAGAGCCATCCAAACAGGCGGAGCAGCCGGCATAACTGATGAGTTTTTACTATCCTTTTGGTATCGCCATGAGCGGGGCGCGCGCATATACGATGGAGCTGACGAAGTGCATAAAATGTCATTGGCTAAAAGCATTTTGAAAGGGTATTCGTAAAGTGCCAGCCATAAAAAAATACTGAGGGGGTGTCCATAAACGGATAACCCTTAGTAGTATGATTTATATATTTTTTAGAATTTAAATTTTATGTAAAATATTGATTTTCAATGTGTTACAACTTTACGAGGGCTTGAAACCTTCGTAAAGTTTTTCTAATTATAAAACGTAACCCTCAGTATTTTCTTAAAATAGGTCTCATAAACAAAAGTTTTACAATAAAAATTTTGATATTTTATTTTAACTATATATCTTTACATTTGTTAAGAGAATTGCCCCTTATCTTATGAACACTTGCCGTAAGTATGCCTTACACCTAAAACCTGATTGACTTCTTGTCTATTTTTCAATTTGTAGATTTGTTCAGCTATTACCCACATGTATCCTACTCATCAGTTTATAGCCGATGAGTGGCTTTAGATTATTTGCTGAACTCAATAGTTAACTGATTTAATATCTCAAAAAATGAATTTTAAACCAGCTTTACGGACTGCTGTACATGCTTTTTTGAAGAAATATCGACTATGTTTTTTCGATAAAGGTGTTATTAAAACCTTTTCACGCTTAAAAGTACTGTGTTTTAGCCTGTTGTTTTGGAAATTTTGCATGGTTGTTCATAGCGACAATTTCATGTTGAAGCCGTTTAGCCTTAACGCTACACTCAATCAAGAAGGCTTGAATGGAAAGAAATTTACTGAGGGGGTCGTTGAATCTATGAACGACATCATCAATTATAAAGACCTCAGCACATCGCGAGGAAATGCCTTTCGCCAATTAGGAAAAACTTTTACCGAATCAAAAGTTTTGATAATAGAAGGCAATCAAGTACCCAACCTCAATCCTTATTTATTTAATTCATTGCTTCAATCTGGAAAAAAAACTTTAAGCGATTTTATGTTTCAGGGGAAATATATCAGCGGGAGTATCGTCAATGACAACGACGATTCTACCCAATGGATACTCTCTATTCAAATTACAAATAAACCGACTAAGAAAATTCCTATTAAAAAAACTGAGCAAACTTCTACCATCCTTAAAACAGCTGCTTGCACGATTCTTCAAGAAACCAATCCGATTGCTTTGCTTGATTATTACATTAAAATAAATAATCTGAATGAGGCAAATACTCTTTTAAATACCTTGAAACAAGAAGAGGCTTTTAAAATTGATAAAAATCGAAAATTTAGATTGGATGTGAGCAATATTACTTTAGAATTAGCCCAATCTCATGCTCTTTTGATGAATCTTGATTCTACAAATAGAGACGCGGCGGTTGAGAAAAGAAAAAAAGCAATCGAACTTTCGGATAAATTAATGGCTAATTATAGCCAAGATGTGGCTGTATATGTTCAAAAATTAAGTAGTTTATCTTATGCCTGTCATTTATATTCTCAGTCAGATTCTACAATATTCAAAAATAATCAGCAACTGAAGACAGAGAAATTGGAAATGGAAAATTATAAAAAGGAGTTTAAAAATACCCTCACTCAATTTTTAAAAGAAGAAAAATACAAGACATTGCACAGCGATTATTACAATTTGAGGCAAGCAAAAGGTTTTATTTATACAACAATTGGTTATTTATTCACGGCTTTCGATATGGCTGATGCGGATGAAATTGAAAGTTTTTACACCAAAGCCTTGGAATTTTCTCCCAATGACGCTTATGTGCTCAATGCCTGTGCTTACTTTTATGCTATGAATTTGAAAAATAAAACTTTGTCTTATCAATGCATCAGTAAGGCATTAGAAATGAATAAAACAGATGGTAATTTGATGGATACTTACGCTGAAATTGCTTGGTCTTTTAGAGATACAGCTACTTTTTACGGCTATTTTGAGCAAGCGTTGAAACATCCGAAGCCTATAGATGGGATTGATATGTATCAATATGAAAAAGATAAACGGTGGAAAGCTCTTTGGAATAAGAAAAAATTTCAAAGTCTGATGCAAAAATATGCGTTAAAAAACCTTGAATGATAAAAAAAAACCGCACCAATATGTCGGTGCGGTTAATGCTGATAAGTTCATGTACAAGATAAAATTATCTCGTAATAATTAGCTGTTGGGTAATGTCGCGTTTACCTTTCGATGTAATTCGGATGAGGAAATGACCCGAATGATAATTGGATACATCTAACCGAATAGGTTCGTCGCCAACTTTTTCAATATGTTTGACTTGAACAGGTTGTCCGAATTGATTGTATAAATAAATACTCACTGGCTTATTCTTATACTTCGTCAAATCTAAATCTGCATAATCATAAGCAGGATTTGGGAAAATGCGAATGCTGCTCAATCCTTTGAAGACAACCATCTTTATTTCAGAATAATCTACCTGACCATCGTCATAAACCAATTTGATGCGGTAATAATTTTCCCCCTCAGTAGGGTTGTTGTCGTAAGTTGAAAAATCCTGTAATTCATCATTTTGCTTGATGGCATTAACGATTTCAAGGTCTTCAAAAAGACCCGTTGTAGCATTCATTTTCTGAACAGCGAAGAAATCGTTTTTGTAACCCGTATTATTCACCCATTGAATAAATGACCGATTGTATTCTGCACCTGCTTCCATTGTCAAAATGGTTTTTGAAGTCAAATGGTTAGATGAAGAAGAACAAGAGTTTGGATAAACGACAAGGCAATTCGATTCAATAAATTCAGAATCTTTCGTACAACCGACTCTCCTCACACAACGCAAGAAATACGTTTTTTGAGTGACATTATTGACCGTCAAAGTCGGGCTATTACTATTTGCAATGACCTGATTAGGCGCGTTAGGCGGGCAACCCACTGTCGATTGCAACCATAGATATTCCAAAGTACCACTACCACCAGAAGGCGAAGTAATATTTGTGAAATTGATTTTACCATTCACACATGTTTTCCCAATCGATCCTGGATCAGTCACATTATCACAAACATTCACTTTCACGACCGTTACAGTGAAGCTGCAAGTCGCCATATTTCCTTTGGCATCAGTTGCTTTGTAAGTCACCGTCGTTGTTCCAATAGGGAAACAAGAGCCGATTGACAAGCCAGCCGTTGGCGCAGAACTCACTGATACTGAGGGAGTTGTACAATTATCAGTTGCAGTTGGAGCAGTCCAAGAAGCTATTGCGCAACCATTTAAAGTTGTCAAACTGATATTTGCAGGGCAAGCAGTCAATACAGGCGGTAGAGCATCCGTATCACATGGGTCAATTTTCACGACCGTTACAGTGAAGCTGCAAGTTGCCATATTTCCTTTGGCATCAGTTGCTTTATAAGTCACCGTCGTTGTTCCAATTGGGAAACAAGAGCCGATTGACAAGCCAGCGGTCGGTGCAGAAGTGACTGATACTGAGGGAGTTGTACAATTATCAGTCGCTGTTGGAGCAGCCCAAGAAGCTATTGCACAACCATTTAAAGTTGTCAAATTAATATTCGCAGGGCAAGCGGTCAACATAGGCGGTAGAGCATCCGTATCGCACGGGTCAATTTTCACGACCGTTACAGTGAAGCTACAAGTTGCCATATTTCCTTTGGCATCGGTTGCTTTGTAAGTCACCGTTGTTATTCCAATTGGGAAACAAGAGCCAATTGTCAAGCCAGCAGTTGGTGCAGAAGTGACTGAAACAGTTGGAGTTCCACAATTATCAGTTGCCGTTGGAGCTGTCCAAGTTGCCACTGCACAACCATTTAAAGTTGTCAAACTGATATTCGCAGGGCAAGCGGTCAATACAGGCGGTAGAGCATCCATATCGCACGGGTCAATTTTGACAACCGTTACAGTGAAGCTGCAAGTTGCCATATTTCCTTTGGCATCAGTTGCTTTGTAAGTCACCGTTGTTATTCCAATTGGGAAACAAGAGCCAATTGTCAAGCCAGCAGTTGGTGCAGAACTCACTGATACTGAGGGAGTTGTGCAATTATCAGTTGCTGTTGGAGCTGTCCAAGAAGCTATTGCACAACCATTTAAAGTTGTTAAATTAATATTCGCAGGGCAAGCAGTCAAAACAGGTGGTAGAGCATCCGTATCACATGGGTCAATTTTGACGACAGTTACTGTAAAGCTACAAGTTGCCATATTTCCTTTGGCATCGGTTGCTTTGTAAGTCACCGTCGTAGTTCCGATAGGGAAACAAGAGCCAATTGTCAAGCCAGCAGTTGGAGCAGAAGTGACTGATACTGAGGGAGTTGTACAATTATCAGTCGCTGTTGGAGCAGTCCAAGAAGCTATTGCACAACCATTTAAAGTTGTCAAATTAATATTCGCAGGGCAAGCAGTCAAAACAGGCGGTAGAGCATCCGTATCGCA
>JAYTUY010000286.1:0-11524 GCA_043744275.1 Saprospiraceae bacterium | reverse complement strand
GTGAAAAGTGAAAAGTGAAAAGTGAAAAGTGAAAAGTGAAAAGTGAAAAGTGAAAAGTGAAAAGTGAAAAGTGAAAAGTGAAAAGTGAAAAGTTGCGCTTTTCACTCATTTATACTTGTTGTTTTTTGCAGTTTTAACGGATGATACCAACATTTTTATAAGTTCAGAACAATCGTTAGTCATTGACAAATAGATTGGCTCTTCTATATATTGAGTATCTTTTAAGATAGAAAGCCAATAAGATGTTTCATTGGCTTCTTTAAGGGCAATACTCATTTTTGAAATAAAATCTGCTGGTGATTGAGCAAATTCTGCTTCTCGAATGAGTGCCCCAACGGCAGTACCACTTCTTAAAAGCTGTTTTGAAAGAATAAACTCTTTACTTTCAGTTAAATATTTACTTGCTCTAACAATACGCAAAGCAAATGCATAAGATTTTAATTTTAAAGGGCTTTCCATAGATGTTTTTTTGAAAAATAATTATAACATAAAAATAAAAAATTTTATTTCACACACCCATTTTTCACTTTTCACTTTTCACTTTTCACTAAGTTTACCGAATCGCATCATTCCCTCGTTGTCGAGTCCGAATTCTGATAGCATCTACAACGTCATAGACGAATATTTTACCATCGCCGACATTGCCTTCCGAAGCATTATCGAGTATGACATTGATGCATTTTTCTAAGTTTTCATCGCTCACAACGCATATTATCATCACTTTGGGCAACAAAATCATCCGTTGTTCTGTACCCCGATATATTTCTTTGAATGTGCGTTGCAAGCCCGCGCCCTTCACAGGGGCAACCGTCATACAAGGAATATCGGCTTCAATAAGCCCAGCTTGTATGGCTTTTAATTTCGATGGCTTGACTATAGCTTCTACCTTTTTCATTATATTTTTTAGATTTAAAAAGTCAATTTATAGTTATGAGTGATGAGTGATGAGTGATGAGTGATGAGTGATGAGATGAGTGATGAGTATTATAACTCATATCTCATATCTCATATCTCATATCTCATATCTCATATCTCATATCTCATAACTTATTCGTTTAATCAAAAGTTGAGTACGCTTCCACACCATATTCAGCGGCATCAATACCGGCTGATTCTTCTTGTGGTGAAATTCTGATACCGATTGTTTTTTTCATGACTGTAAATATAGTATATGTCAAAACGAAAGAGAAAATACTAATCACCGTCACTCCTAAGGCTTGAACACCTAACAAATTAGCACTGCCTGTTGTGAGTAATCCGCCTTTTATTGAAAATAAACCAACTGCTAAAGTGCCGAAAAAACCATTCACTCCATGAACCGCAATAGCACCAACAGGATCATCAATTTTCATTCTGTCAATAATCAGAACACCATAATCGACTAATATGCCTGCAACCAAGCCAATAATAAGAGCAGAATTAGCACTCACCACATTGCAACCGGCTGTAATAGCGACCAAACCTGCCAAAACGCCATTGATGACCATCGTAATATCCACCTTTTTATACTTGAGCATAGTATAAACCATCGTCGAAATGCCGCCCATAGCTGATGCTAAAAACGTATTAGTCGCCACTGTTCCTATCAATTCCCACTTGCCAACTGCCCCTAAAGTTGAGCCTGGATTGAAACCAAACCAACCAAACCAAAGGATAAAAGCACCGACCGAAGCCAGTGTCAAATTATGCCCTGGGATAGCATTGATAGAGCCATCTGCATTGTATTTGCCGATGCGCGCTCCCAAAACAATCGCCCCTGCTAAAGCTGAAAAACCGCCCATTGCATGTACGGCTGCCGACCCTGCAAAGTCATTGAAGCCCATCGTGGCCAGCCAACCATTCGGATTCCAAACCCAATTGGCTGCAAAAGGATACATAATGGCGCAGAAAATGAAGACATAAATGGCATACGACCACATTTTCATCCGCTCCGCTACCCCACCCGATACAATAGAAATGGCAGCTACGGCAAAGCCCATTTGGATAAACCAAAACAATTTGTTTGAAATAGTAAGCCCTAATCCCAAATCCGATTCAGTGATGCCCATGCCGAATGCCCACCAACCGTTCGATTTGCCATAAGCAATACCGAAGCCGACGGCATAAAAAGCGATACCACCAAACATAATGTCAATCATGACTTTGGCAATAATACTGACAGCATTTTTTGAGCGAATAAATCCTGCTTCTAATAAAGCGAAGCCGCCTTCCATCTGAAAAATGAGTGCGGCACAAATAGCTACCCAAACAGTATCTATTGAATGCGTGAGTTCGAGTTGCTGAGCAGCAATCTCTGACATTTTGTCCATAAACTTGTCTGATTTTTTAAAATTGGTTCTTTATATCATCAAAAACATGCAAATTTATGGCTTTTGTGGCTGATGGCTGTAATGTTTCAAAAAGTTGATTTCATGAATTTCTTTATTGAAATAAAAAGTAACTCAATATTTTAATCAAAAAATATTATTAAATCGTTTATAGATTTATAAATACAAAATTTTGTATTTATAAATGAGGGAAAATAAAATATCAAATGACAGGTTTACTTAATAGTCTGCAACAATCGCTTTGACTCTCGAACCATGTTCTTTTTTAAGTCTTTTTCATAGCTATCCATCGCTTCATGTTCTTCAATAATAGCATTCAATATCTTTTTCGCATCCGTGTTTCTACCTGTCTCGATGAAAAATTTAGCATACTCTATCCTTGCTTGAAAATTGGCGAATTTAGCGTCCATTTCCCTGAATTTCTCTTCTGCTTTCGCTTTATCGCCTGTGAAATGTAATGCCCACGCATAAGCGATTTTATCTTCCGAATCGCCAACGCTTTTGACGTTTTCTAATTGTTTTCCAATTTCGATAACTTTATTATATTCCTTTTTCAGATAATACCCCCTCAGTAATTTACGCAATAAATCAGTATTATTTTCATAAAAACCCTTGCGACATGATTCATAAAGCGAGAGGGCTTCATCGTACCGCCCTCTTTCGGTATAGGCATCTGCGAGGTTGATTTTATTGGTAATGGTCTCTGAATATTTGACCTCCTTTTCTAATTTTTCAAGGGCATAATTATTATACACCAACTCTTTGACCCCCTCAGTCAAAGTGGAAATATTGCGGCGGTTGTAGAAGTTTTCGTACAAATAAATAGCACAGCCAATCAAGGGAACAAAGATGATAATCCAATACCATTTTTGTTGATTGTTATTTTTATAAGCATGAAATAAGCAAAAGGCTTGTAAACCTAAAACGAGGATGTAATATCCAGAGTAGTCAAACATGTTAAAAACTGGTTTTTATTTGAAGGTAAAAAATCAAACAACGGCAAAGCAAATAAAAAAAGAACAGAGTGAGTACTGTTTGTATAAATTTTTCATTTTTAAATAACAAAATAAACGCCTTACTATTCATTTTAGGCAACTAATTCTTTATCTTTACTATTCACTTAAATATAAAGAATAATGAAAAACTCCAACATCCTCTTTGCTTTAATAGTCTGCATTGGCATCTCCTACCCTATTGTCGGTCAAAATAAATCCGATTTGAAAATTATGACTACATTTCATATCATGAGTGCCGGCGGCTGGGATTATTTAGCCACTAATGGCGATAAATTATATGTCTCTCATGGTACGCAAGTGAATATACTCGATAAAAAAACGGGCGATTCATTAGGCGTCATTCTCAACACAACGGGCGTTCATGGCATTGCTTTCAACGATAAAAAAGGAAGAGGCTACACCAGCAACGGCAGGCTCAATAATGTCACCGTTTTTGATTTGAAGACAGATAAACCTTTGAGTCAAATTGAAACAGGCATAAATCCCGACGCCATTTTATACGACGCATCCACCAATAAAATTATCACTTGCAATGGGCGGAGTAAAAATTTGACCATTATTGATGCTGATTCTGAAAAAGTTGTTGACTCTATCGCTGTCGGTGGCAAACCTGAGACACTGGTTGCAGATGGGGCAGGTCATTGGTTTGTGAATATTGAAGATAAAAATGAAGTGGTTCAGATTAATGCCAAGACCTTGAAAGTAGAAAACCATTGGTCACTCAGTCCAGGCGAATCGCCTACAGGATTGGCGATGAATAATACGACTAAAAGGCTTTTTGTTGGCTGCGAAAAACTGTTGATAGTGATGGATGCAACAAATGGCAAAGTGATAGATAAATTACCGATTGGCGATGGCTGCGATGGCGTAGCGTTTGATGCCGATAGAAAAATGATTTTTACATCCAATGGTGCCGAAGGTAATATGACGATTATTCAAGAGAAAAGCGATGGCACATATGCCGTCATTGAAAATCTTGCTACTAAAAAAGGTGCACGAACCATTGCCCTTGATGAAAAAACACACCTTATTTATCTTCCAACCGCAGAGTTTGAACCCGTGCCAGCAGATGCTCCCAAAGGAACAAGACCTAAAATGATACCGAGCACTTTTCAGGTTTTGATGGTGGGGAAATAAAAATTATGAACGATTTAAATAAAAAAATTCAAAAAATGCCCAATAATTCGCTTCAAACCAAACTCGATGCCTTCTCTCGCCTGCTCACAATCATGGATGAACTGCGTGAAAAATGCCCGTGGGATAAAAAACAAACTCTTGAAAGTCTGCGCAATTTGACCATTGAGGAGACTTATGAATTGGCTGATGCTATACTCGATAATGACCTCAAAGGGGTCAAAGAAGAATTGGGCGATATAATGCTGCACCTTATTTTTTATGCTAAAATTGGCGATGAAAAAGGGAGTTTCGACATTGCCGATGCCTTGAATGCCGTTTGTGAAAAACTCATTCATCGCCACCCACATATATATGGTGATGTGGTCGTAAAAGATGAAGCGGAAGTGAAAGTCAATTGGGAAAAATTGAAGCTAAAAGAAGGTAAAAAATCAGTCTTGGAAGGCGTACCTAAATCCCTTCCAGCTATGGTAAAAGCCTATCGGATGCAAGAGAAAACGGCTCAAGTAGGCTTTGAATGGGAGAACGCCGAGCAAGTTTGGGCAAAAGTAGAAGAAGAAATAGATGAACTGAAAGAAGCCTTAACCATCAGTGAAGAAGCAACAGAAGAGGAATTTGGCGACGTGCTGTTTTCACTCATTAATTACGCCCGTTTTATTAAAGTTGACCCTGAAACCGCTTTGGAAAAAATCAACCTTAAATTCAAACGCCGCTTTGAATACATCGAAGCCAACGCCCCTAAACCGATGGATGAAATGTCTTTAATGGAAATGGATGCCCTTTGGAATGAAGCGAAAACGAAAGAAAAAAAAATGGGGGTAAAATAATTTCAAGCGATTCCAGATTCCAAATTTCAGGTTTCAGATTCCAGATTCCAAATTTCAATTGGTTTCAAATTTTTAGTTTTTATAATTTATAAAAAAATGAAAATGAAGTACTTATGCATTTAGTCATTGAAATATTTTGGAATTTGAAATATTTTGAAATATTTTGAAATATTTTGAAATCACAAAACCGTAATCTTCGTAATCGGGTGTATTTCCCAAGCGGTTGCTCGGTTGACGCTTTCAGAATTGGGGCGTATTTTAGAGGAGCGTTCTGCATGTTTTAAATCATAAAAGAGCCAGCCTTCTATTTCAATGACTTGACCCCTCAGTTTTTTCAAGGCTTTTTGAGACCAATCGATGCCTTTTTCTTTCATCAATAACCTCATTCGGGGTGTGACTTCAGCCACTACATATTGGGTTTTATCGTCTTTACTTTCCTTGTTGGGTGCGAGGATGATATGAGTATCTCTGTAGGTTGGGTCGGTGCTTTTGCAATTGCAAGTTTCCACGCTGCCCATATTCACTGATACGACATACCCCCTCAGTATAACGGCTCTTCGGGCGTTGAATTTGAGACGGTCGTCGGTGGTTTCATTGATTTTATCCCAATTGAAAGAGGTATCAATATCAGACTTTTGAGGAAAATTATACCTGTTTTTAAGGAGATTTAAAGCTATATCATTTTTCTTTTTTGCAGAACCTTGTATGCCACATTCCGAGCTATCGGGTAGCATGAGAATTTCTTGGGCATGAGTCGGTGGGTTGAAAATGAAGAGAAAAAGAGCGAATTTCAAGTATTTTTTCATAAAAAAACGGTTATTCTCTTACAAAATTCAACTCCTCATCTTTATCTAAACGAATAATGACTGACGGTTCGCCACGCTCTTTGCTGTCTTGTTTGTATTTAACTATAAAATCTACTTTCTCTATGACATCCGAATTGACTTCGCCAAAATGCCCTGGGAAAGGTGAGCCACTGACATTGGCTGAGGTGGAAACCAAAGGCTTGCCCAATTGGCTAATCAATTCCCGACAAAAAGCATCTTTCACAACTCGAATAGCTACACTACCATTTTTCCCTAAAACGTTGGCAGCTAATCCTTCACCCTTGTCGTATATGACAGTGAGAGGGCGTTCGTGAAAAGACAAGAGCGTTTCTACGCGTGGATGAATATGGTCAACATATAATTTTGCCATATCGATAGAATCAACGAGGATAACAAAGCCTTCTTTGTTGTCAGGTCGGTTTTTGATGTCTATAATTTTAGCGACCGCTTGTTCGTCAGTAGCATCGCAGCCGATGCCCCAAATGGTATCGGTGGGGTAAAGAATGACGCCTCCTTTGCGGAGAACTGTCAATATTTCATCAAATTTTTCGTTTTCAAACATATATCTTTAAATTTGTCGTACTTTAAAATGTTAAAGGTTTTAACTTTGAGAAATTGAGACTCAAAATTAGGACGAATGACGCATAATGAGTCGATTTTATTGTTTTAATTTTAAAAACATGAAAAATATTACATCAAACATCTATGAATAAACCCTTTAATCAGCACATTAAATGCCTTATATTTTGAAAAAGCTGTTTTATTTAGTTTTTATACTATTTATGTTGACCCCCTCAGTATCATGGGCAAAACACATCGTTGGGGGCGAAATTACGTATCGTTTTCTTTCGAGAAATGGTAATACCAACCGTTATGAATTCATTATGCGGATATACCGCGATTGCGATGCTATGAGCGTTCCGGCACCTGCTCAATTAGATAGCAGAGCCATCATTGGTGTATATGCAAAAGGAACAGGAGAATTTTTGCAAGCTTATACGGCTGATTTGTCTGGTACTCCTCGAAAAATTAGCCCGCCAAATTTGCCTTGTTTGATACCGCCAGATGTGTGCGTAGAAGAAGGCACTTATATTTGGCAGAGAGACATGCCGATTATTAACGATACGTATGTAATTCTTTATTCACGTTGTTGCCGCAATGAAGCCATTGATAATATTATTCGCCCAGGCGATGTAGGGGCTACGTATTCTGTTGAAATAACAAATGCTGCTCAACAAGCAGGCAATAATTCTCCAGTTTTTGAGCAATTTCCTCCAACTGTCATTTGTGCAGGTTATGCTCTAAATTTTAATCACGGGGCTAAGGATACTGAGGGGGATCAATTGGTTTATAAATTTTGTGAACCTTATACTGGTGGTGGCAAATCTCAAGATAGTGGTTGCGATGGCATTATTCCCAGCCCACCCTGTTGGCCCCCAGTTGGCAATATTGGTTATAAATCTGGCTATACATATTTGAATCCAATGGGCGGCAATCCTCAAATATCCATCAATTCTACAACTGGGCTTATTACAGGCACGCCAACTGAGCAAGGGCTTTTCGTCGTAAGCGTTTGTGTAGAGGAATATCGAAATGGAAAATTGCTGAGTGTATTGAAGCGAGATTTTCAATTTGATGTTGAAAAATGCGACCCGACAGTGTTAGGCAGTGTGAAAGCAGATACGATTGTTAACAAAACATATATCGTGAGCACTTGTGGTGAAAGAAATATCAATGTGGTGAATACCAGTTTAGATAGAAAATACATCAATGATTTCAGATTTGACATCAATATTCAAGGCTCAACTAAAACATTTAAAGATTGGGAACCGAGCATCGTTTTTCCTGATACAGGCATTTATAGAGGTAAATTATTACTCAATCCAGGTACTCAATGTGCTGATACTATTAATTTGCAATTCAATATTTTCAACGGCATTGTTTCGGATTTTACTTATAAATATGATACTTGCGTAGCGGGACCTGTTGCATTTACTGAAAAAACGCTATCACTCAACGGGGCTATTACTCAATATAAATGGTCGTTTGGCGATGGTAAAGATTCAATTATTCGCAATCCCTCCTATTTATATGCTACACCCGGCATTAAGAATATTAAGTTGAGCATAAAAGATACTAAAGGCTGTATGAAAGATACTGTTAAGTCATTTACATGGCTGCCTGTGCCACCACTTTTGATTATTCAACCGAGCACATTTAATGGTTGTACGCCTGGGAGTGTGACGTTTCAAAATTTATCAAAACCGATAGATTCGACTTATAATATTAAATGGACGTTTGGCGATGGCGGCACTTCGAGTGTTATTAGCCCTACCTATTCTTATAAAACGCCTGGCACTTATTCCGTTTCTCTTGAAGTCACTTCACCAATAGGTTGCAAAACAAGCCGTAGTTTTAGAGATTGGATAAAAATAAATCAAGGCACAACTGCAGACTTTGAATATTCTCCTCAAAAAATCTCAACTTTCAACAATACCGTTAACTTTACAGATAAATCGTCTTTTGCTACAAATTGGCAATGGTTTTTTGATACAAAAGGCTATTCTACTAAGCAAAATCCAACTTTTGCTTTTAAAGATTCAGGTATTTATAGGGTAAAATTGTTAGTCTCTAATCAATTTGGCTGTTTGGATTCAGTGATAAAATTCCTTGATGTTGAGCCTCGCGTGACTTATTGGTTGCCGAATGCTTTTTCGCCCAATGATGATAGCGTGAACGATATATATAAAGGGACCGGGTTTGTGGCGGGCATGAAAAGTTTCGACATGAAAATATGGAACAGATGGGGCGAATTGATATTTGAAACATCCAACCCCAGCGAGGGATGGAATGGGCAAAAATATAATACAGGTGAACCATCGCCGCAAGGTGTTTATCTTTGCGTCGTCACGTTCACATCGCCTCGAAATCAGAAAAGTGAAATTAAAAGCTACGCTACTTTAATTAGATAAAGCATAAAAGAAAAACGATTACTAACATGAGCTGTTTTGATACAAACTTTTACCTCCCTTTAAAAATAAATAGACGACTTGCCTTGATTTTTATCATGCAACTCTTTTTATGCGTCGGCATACTGAGGGGTAGTCATATTGTTGGAGGTGAGATTACTTATAAATTTGTTCAAAGAACTGATAATAAAATCAAGTATCATTTCACGATGAAAATTTATCGGGATTTGTATCGTTCCAATGCTCAATCTCCTTTAGATCCCAGTGCCGCCATTGGTATTTATCTTTCAACAACCAATGGGTACAAGCTTTATGGCGATAATAATAGTAAAAGAACTATTTCAGTGCCATTGAAAGTAAAAAAAGATGTTGAAAAACCTGACAACCCATGTTTAACTCCCCCCAGCGATATAGGAGTGGAAGAAGGCATATATGAATGGGATGCTACACTTCAAGATACGGTTTTTAGTTATGTTATTACATATCAGCGGTGTTGTCGAAATTATACCATTAAAAACATTTACAATCCAAGAGATGCCGGCTCAACTTACACGGTAGAAATTACACCCGAATCGCAGCATTTAAATAATAGTAGCCCTACTTTTAAAACATTTCCACCTATATTCGTCTGCATAGGTGAATCGTTAAAGTTCGATCATGCAGCGGCTGATGAAGAGGGAGACCAATTGGTCTATAAATTTTGTAGCCCACTTTTAGGCGGATCTACAAGCAATCCTGCACCCAATCCACCGACTGCACCACCCTATCAAACAGTTTCGTTCGTACAACCAGACTATACTCCTGAAAAGCCGATGAATGGCAACCCCTCAGTAGTGATTGACCCGAACACAGGCATTATATCGGGCATTCCAAATAGCCTCGATCAGTTTGTCGTGTCGGTTTGCGTAGAAGAATATAGAGTGGGTAAATTGATTGGTAAAATATTTAGAGACTTTCAGTTCAATGTTGTCAATTGTAAGAGAACGGTCGTGAGTCAAGTTTTAGCCGACTCTTCTTCGGTCAGCGTGACTAATTCAACGGGTTCAGTTCGGAAAGAATACTATATTTATGGATGTGAAAATGTCAGTGTCACCCTCACCAATAATAGTTACGACCGCGCTCAAATCACTAATTTCTATTGGGAATTTGATAATAAAGGCAAAGTAGAACGCTATACTGATTGGAGTCCAACTGTTACATTTAAAGATACGGGCTTGTATATCGGTAAATTACTCTTAAATCCTGGCTCGCCGTGCGGCGATTCAGCGTTCGTAAAAGTGCAATTGGGTGGGCGTGTTTATACGGACATGAAGTTTAAATATGATACTTGCGTTGCTGGACCTGTTAATTTTCAAGGCACTGCGGTATCTGCTTACCCATTAAAAGAAACCCTTTGGACATATAGCGAAGGTAAAAGTGATACGAATAAACTTCAAACTTCGCATCAATTCGTTACGCCCGGTTTGAAAAGCGTCAAGTTGAGTGCTAAAGACCGCTACGGCTGTAAGGGCGATACGACTATGACACTTAATTGGCAACCTGCTCCACCCATCATCATTGTAGAGCCTGATAATTTCGTCGGCTGTGCTCCTGGTAAAGTGTTTTTCAATAATCGCTCGAAGCCAATAGACAGCACTTATAGCATCAAATGGGATTTTGGAGACAGCACTACGGGTAAAGCCATCAGTCCTTCGCATATATATGAGAAGCCAGGCACTTACCCAGTTCGATTGACGATAACGTCACCTATCGGCTGTCGAAAAGAAGCATTTTTCAATAATTGGATAAAAATCAGATCAGTACCAAAAGCTGATTTTGATTGGGAACCAAAAGTCATCAGCAATTTGAAACCCAATATCACCTTTGAAGATAAATCCACTAAAGCAGCCAATTGGCGTTGGCAATTGGGTAATACTGGCTATTCGACCAAGCCCAATCCAAGCTATATTTTCAAAGATACGGGCAATCAAATAATTAAGTTATATGTCACCAATACTGAGGGGTGTATAGACTCTATTAGTAAAACTATTTATATCGAACCACAAGTAACGTTTTTTATGCCGAATGCTTTTTCACCCAATTATGATACGGTCAATGATGAATTCAAGGGCACAGGCTTCATTTATGGCTTAAAAAGGTTTCAATTAACGATATTGAACCGTTGGGGAGAAAAAATATTTCAAACGGATAACCCTGCTGAGGGGTGGAATGGTCAGAAAAATAATGTCGGTGAGCCATCGCCCGAAGGCATCTATATTTATGAATTGAGATACATCACGCCTAAAAACCAAGTTGTTGTCAAAAAAGACTTTGTCACTCTATTTAGGTAATGGGTAATGGGTAATGGGTAATGGGTAATGGGTAATGGGTAATGGGTAATGGGTAATGGGTAATGGGTAATGGGTAATGGGTAATGGGTAATGG
>JAYTUY010000285.1:0-43769 GCA_043744275.1 Saprospiraceae bacterium | reverse complement strand
CTTCGAGGTTTTAAAAACCTCGAAGGATTAAAACGCTGAAAATCAATGTTTTATGAGCATTTATTTGATTAGCGATTATATATGAACACCTACTTATTTCAAGTGAAATATTATCTTCAATTTCAGATACTTCATTGGTTGATTCTCTTTTACACTGATTCAAACTGTAAGCGCGCCAAACTCGCATACAAACCGTCTTCTATTTCCGACAGTTCGTCGTGAGTGCCTTCTTCCACCACTCTACCGCCATCAATGACGCATATTTTATCCACTTCCCGAACAGTCGCTAAGCGGTGAGCAATAATAATACTCGTTCTGCCTTCCATCAAAACATTGAGGGCTTCTTGCACCACGCGCTCACTTTCGGCATCTAAAGAGCTGGTCGCTTCGTCCAACAATAAGATAGATGGATTGCGGAGGATAGCCCGCGCGATGGCGATGCGTTGGCGTTGACCACCGCTGAGTTTGATACCGCGCTCCCCCACTATCGTCTCCAAACCTTCGGGAAATTGGCTGATGAACTCCCATGAATTGGATTTGCGCGAAGCCTCTATTATTTCTTCATCAGTCGCATCGGGTTTACCGTATAAAATATTCTCTCTGATTGTACCGCCGAAAAGCAAGACTTCTTGCGGCACAATTGCCATATTTTGACGAAATTCAGTGATGTCATAGTCATTAATATTTTTTCCATCGACCACGATAGACCCCTCAGTCAATTCGTAAAATTTAAGTATTAATTGCACAATAGTAGATTTCCCTGCACCACTCGGACCTACCAACGCCACCTTTTGCCCCGACTTGACCGAGAGATTTAACCCCCTCAGTACTTCCACATCTTCACGCGTTGTATACCTAAAACGGGCGTCTTTAAATTCAATATTCCCTTTCAATCGACGTTCAGGCAATATTGGCAATGACTTCACTACCACCTCACTTGGGCTATTCAATATCTCACGAAGCCGTTCGGTAGCACCCACTGCACCTACTAATTCAGTGTAAAAGTTACCTAATCCTGCAATTGCACCACCAATAAAAGCTGTATAAACAAAAAACATGATTAAATCGCCCGCTTCTATTTGTTTGTTCTGAACCATCACTGCACCTTCCCACAATACAAAAAATAAGCCTCCAAACAGCACCACTATAATAAAAGTAGCGAATAATGCTCGCCATTTTGCAAATATCAATGAAGTAACGACCGATTTTTGATTCGCTTTGCCATATCTTCCGACTTCAAACCATTCATTTGTAAAAGCTTTCACCGCATTAATCGCTTGCATTGTTTCATTCAAAATAATATTGGTATCGGCTATCTGTGTCTGGCGTTCTTTAGCCATTTTTCGGATAAAACGTCCAAATAACATTGCCCCAACGACAATAAATGGAAAAGTACACAACATGATGAGTGCCAGTTTCCAAGTTGTTAAAGAAAGTATCAGAATGCCAGAAACAAGGATAATCACTTGCCTAATAAACTCCGCAAGCGTAATTGAAAAGGTATTGTAAAGCCTTTCCACATCTGAATTCAAGCGGCTCACTAATTCACCAACCCGGCTCTTTTCAAAGAAAGAGATAGGCAACGAGACAAGTTTTTGATACAACGCTAAGCGTACATCGGCTATACCTTTCTCACTAACATTGGCAAATAAAGTGACTCGGAAATATGAAATGAAACCTTGTACTATTAATACAATTGCCATTATCCAACCAACATCTCCCAGTGTCATTGCATAATTAATAGTTCTATCTCCTAAGTTCAAGGTAAATTGTGTTTTTCCAAGAGCAATATCTACAACTCTCCCTGATAAGAAAGGAAAAATCATAAAAGTTGTTGTCGATAAGAAAAGTAGTACCATACCGATCCAAAACGAGACGCGGTAGGGTCTAATAAATTCAAATATCTTGAGTGCATCTTTAAATGATTCGCGAGTAACCTTTGGTTTGGGTGCTTCGTCGTCGTAATTAAACCGTCCTTTAGCCATAATGCGTCTGATTAATCTTTTTTATGAAATTGAAATGCAAATTTAGATATAAATGTTCAAATGCCGTTGTTTCAAGGAAATAGACGATTGAATTAATGTAATATTTGAAGGTATTGAGTTTTAATAGCTCTTTGATGCTTAATTGATGGTGATGAGAACGCGGATGACACGGATTGGGCGGTTTTTTTGCGGATTTTATGTATTTATACTGAGGGGGGGGTAAACGTGTTTGATTTTTGTAAATAAAATCAAAAAAAACCAGTCGTATCAGTTCAATCAGTGTCCCATTGACAAATTTAACTTCATATCACTCTCATCTATTAATGAAATAAAAAAATTAGTTAAAGCATATAGAAATCTATATACTTTGCCTTAATTTTGGGTCTTAATGTTTAAATATAAATAAAGCCATGATAAAAAAGATACTCATAGCCAATCGAGGAGAAATAGCCTTGCGCGTCATGAAAACGGCTCGTCGAATGGGCATCAAAACCGTTGCCGTTTATTCGGAAGCGGATAGGAACGCGCCGCACGTGCGCTATGCCGATGAAGCCTTACTTTTAGGACCTGCACCATCTAATCAATCCTATTTATTAGGCGATAAAATCATTGCATTAGCTAAAGAGTTGGGTGTAGATGCTATTCATCCAGGTTATGGTTTTTTGAGTGAAAATGCTGGTTTTTCAAGAGCTGTGCAAGCCGCAGGAATGATTTTTATAGGACCCAGCCCTGAATCCATTGAAATAATGGGCTCAAAACTCGGCGCGAAAGAGGCGGTTAAGAAATATAAGATTCCAATGGTGCCTGGTACTGAGGGGGCTATCTCCGACGTAGCGGAAGCTAAAATTATAGCGTCTCAAATCGGCTATCCTATACTCATTAAAGCCTCAGCAGGCGGCGGCGGAAAAGGGATGAGAATCGTTGAAAATAATGCAGAATTTGAGGAACAAATGCAGCGAGCCGTTAGCGAAGCCATTTCAGCTTTCGGCGATGGCGCAGTTTTCATTGAAAAATACGTTGGTTCGCCACGACATATTGAAATTCAGATTTTATCTGATAATCATGGCAATACGGTTTATCTTTTTGAAAGAGAATGCAGCATACAACGCCGCCATCAGAAATTGGTAGAAGAAGCACCTTCAAGCTGCTTGACGCCTGATATTCGCAGAAAAATGGGTGAAGATGCCGTCAAAGTAGCCAATGCTTGCACTTATTCAGGCGCGGGTACGGTTGAGTTTTTGGTAGATGACAACTTGAACTATTATTTCCTTGAGATGAATACCCGCTTGCAAGTAGAGCATCCTGTGACTGAATGGATTACAGGTTTGGATTTAGTGGAGCAACAAATACGGGTGGCGCAGGGTGAAAAATTGGCATTTTCTCAAGCAGATTTAAAAATAAATGGTCATGCCATAGAATTGCGAGTGTGTGCAGAAGACCCTGCCAATAATTTCCTTCCGAGCGTGGGAGCTTTGAGTCAATATCAGCCACCCCTCAGTATGGAGCACGTTCGAGTGGACGATGGCTACGAAGAAGGCATGGACATCCCTATTTTTTATGATCCATTGATTGCGAAACTCATTGCTTGGGGAACGACGCGCGAAGAAGCGATTCGCCGCCTGATAGATGCCATTGACCACTTTGATATTGAAGGCGTAGCGACCACTTTGCCTTTTGGCAAGTTTGTTCTACAACATGAGGCTTTTAAATCAGGCAAATTCGATACACATTTTGTACAGCATTATTTTACACCTGATAAATTGTACAACACAGATGAAGCTGAAATAGCGGCAGCTTTAGCCTTAAAAATGTATTTAAAACAGAAAGACCAATTGGTAGTGCCGATTTATGAGGGTACTGAGTGGTCGTTAAAGAGGTGAGGTTTTTTATTTAAAACACACAATCTGTTTTTTTAACACAATAGGCACATAGGGCACATAGTTTTTTTGACATCCTGTAAGGAACTAAAAAAAACTATGTGTCCTATGTGCCTATTGTGTTAAAAAAATGGCTTGTGTGTTAAAATCACAATTTCCTTTCATTCACATTCGCAGGCTCAGGCTTATCGCCCTCTTCTTTAGCAGGAGGCGGTGCTTGAGCACTCGCAGAAGCCACCAAAGGCGGAGAAGGAACAGCGGAAGAATTGCCTTCGTCGTCAATTTTCAAAAGATTCAAGAAATATCGCTCAGAGAAACCGCAGAGAAAGGCAATCATAATAAATGCCCCTGCATTTTTAATTTCAATCCCAGAAATGACATCCCACGACAACAAAGCAGCGATAAACATAGCGAAAATTGCTCCCACAACAGGGCGTAATTTAAACTGAATAACACTTTCTTTAAATTCTCCTTGAGTCACACGCGTCCGCCGAACTTGTAGCAAACCACTCAGAAAAGCCCCTACTCCACCAATAATACCAATAATCAACATGCCAATCCATTGTTTGATACCTATCATATCCTGTAAAATAGTCTCTTTAAAGATGACAGTATCTGATTTCATAATCCAAGGCAAACCGATAATCATTACTATTAAAACAATCTTGCCCCATTTAATCAGCATTTCTAAACGCTCGATTTGTAAGCCATTATTGACTTGAATGGTTTGATTTTCCTCATTTTGCACTTGTTTGACCTTATCCAATGCCGCCCGCAAGCCACCAAGCGTTTGACCCGAACGACTTATTTCACTTTCCAAATAATTGCCCCAAGAGTTGTTCTGCGCCTTCAATTGAGAAGACAATGCAGCTGCTTGAGCATTGGCAACATGAGGCGGATACAACCACACCATATATTGATCAGCCATATCCAAAAGATTGCTCACATCCATCGCGTCGCAATTGTCCATTTCGAGGGCATCTCGCGCCGATTCGAGGAAAGCGATAATGCGCCGCGCAGTGACTTTATCAATGTATGCAGTATTGTAATAATTGTTAAACACAGTTCTGAAATCGCCTTCTATGCGCGCATATCGCCAGCGCAGGGAGTTCATGACATATTCCTCAAAACTTTTATCGAGTACTTTTCCACCACTGATGCGGTTGGTCAACCATTTAGGTTGAGGCCAAGCAGACTCTTTTAGCCAAATTGATAAGTCTTCGGATACAATATCTAATGGTAAATCCGCAGTGTCTAAGCCGATGGCTCTTTGTTGAGTAGTTGGTTCTTCTTCGGTTGGATGCGATTTTGTTTTCACGATGCCCATTTTTTAAAGTTATATTCGTTTTTGATATGGATACAAAATTCTATTTAAGCAAAGATACATTTTTAATTGCAATAAAATACCCCCTCAGTATCGTAAAATGTTACGGATACTGAGGGGGTAGACGGATTATACAATTTGATCAGGTAGCTTATAAAAAATAAGGAAAAAAAAAGAACATAAATTATGCAACCGCGAAGCCGTCCATTTGAGTTCGTGCAAAAGGGGATTGAAATCCAATAACCATATCTTGGCGTAAAACTCCTCGTTCTAAAAGTGTTTCGCCTATTCTCAAATCGGTACCATCATGTTGAAGCCAAACATGACCATCTGGTTTAACATCTATATGAACAAAAGTTGCATAAAACCAATTTTTACCATCGTTTTCCCAACCAACACCGAAATATAGGTAATGACCGTGTTCATCATCTGTAATTAACTGATTTTCAACACCATCTTCTACTTCTGGTGATAAAGCAGCAATTTCTTCAACAAGTGAACGAACAATTTTTTTGTATTCTTTTACTTTATCCATTGATCTATTATTCCTTTTTGCTCATCATAAATAAGCATATTAACATTAAAATCTTTTGCCGTTTCCAAGAAAAAAAGGTCATCAAAAAAACGAGCGTAAAAACTTCGAGGTACTCCAAGATAAAGTATTCTATCTGGCTCTTTAAATTTAAGTGCTCGCCAATAAATAAGAAACTGTCCAAGCGCATTTTCAAAAGAATCTAAATCTGAAGGGCTTGAAAAACTCTTAATTTCAACAGCAATTTTATCTTCGCCCTTTTCAGCAGCAATCATTTTTTTTTCTGCTCCTAAATCAATGTAACCTCGACGCTTTCCTAATTTGATTTTATAAGGATCATGTGTAATAACCCAACCATCATTTTCTAAAGCCAACCGAACAAGGTCGTGATATTTATCTTTTACCATAACTTTTTTTTCAAAACAAAAATACCCTTTTGTTTACGAATTTTCTATTTAAAATAACATTTTGAATAGAAAAAGGAAGTGATTGTACAAAATTAGTATTTTCATTTCAAATACTTCTCAAAAAACGCCAAAGTCCGCGACCAAGCCAATTTAGCAGCCTCTTCATTATAACGTGTGGGCGCAGTATCGTTGTGAAAAGCATGATTCACATTCTCGTACATATAAAGTTCGTACGTTTTTCCTGCATCTTTCAACGCTTTTTCATAAGCCGCACTGCCTGCATTCACCCGCTCATCGAGTCCACCATAATGCAATTGAACCGCCGCTTTTATTTTAGAAACATCTTCTGCAACGGGTTGGCGACCATAAAATGCCACCGCTGCCTTGAGATTTGGGGCATTCACCGCCAAATTATTCGCCATAGCACCGCCCCAACAAAATCCTACGCAACCCACTTTGCCCGTGCTATCCGCCCGCGCCGCAGCATAATCCACGCCTTTCACGAAATTGGTCAAATTCTTCGCCGCATCTAATTTGCTAAACATATCTCTGGCTTTATCGGCATCTTCAACAGTACCGCCCAAAGGAGAAAGGGCATCGGGTGCAATCGCCAAATAGCCCGCTTGAGCCGCCCGTCGCGTCACGTCTTCGATGTGCGGATTCAGCCCACGATTTTCATGAATCACCAACACGGCTGGGTATTTCCCTTCTTTCAACGGTCTCGCCACATAGGCTTTCATGTTGCCTTCTGCCCCAGCATACTCTATGCGCTCAGTGAAAAGCTCATTTTCAGAAACCGTAAAGGCATTTGAATAATTGACTTCCAAAAAAGGCAACATGGACATAGCCGCCGCCATACTGCCCGTCAACTGAGTCAGTTTTTTGATAAATTCTGCCCGCGTCAAAGGCTTGTGGGTATATTCATCGTAGAGTTTAATGATGTCTTGATTCATAACCGTTTTTTTTTAAATGAAATGAAAAATGAGTTAATTGAATAAATATAAATCTAATTAAAAGAAATTGCCTTTTGAATGAGAATAAATCCCTTCTCCGCTTTTTTCTCCCAAGCAATATTGGCATCCAATTTTTGAGTATCTAAAATCTTTTGTTCTCTATAAACCAAGCCGAATCCCTTAGCATATTTTTCAAGCGTATAACGTTTATCCGTTAAGATTTTAGCATCACTTTGAGCCGTTATTGTCAATACATCTTCATAGGTTTTATCGCCTATTTTTTCACTTTTACCATAGGAGTCTACTTGATAAACCCATTTTTTAGAGAAAAATTCAAGGGTTTCGCCTGCAATTATCATTTTTACTGAGGGGTCAACGTATATGTTGCCATCCCAATTTGTTTTCTCACCAAACGTTGTCGGGAACTTGATGTAGAGGACATTATTCTCAGTTCTCAACGCATGATTGTCTGTCAAAGCAGCCGTTAAAACGCTTTCAATTTTCCAGATTTGCGTCCCTCTTGCCCGTATAGAGCGTTCGATAGTGTAGTTTAACACCTTCGATTTATCCGTAAAAGTATCAATCAAAAGCTCTCGAACTTGCCATTTGAAAGTATCAATTTTGACAACCCCATTAGAAATCGGGTCATAAATAACGGAATCCAAATCATAGGTAGCAGCTTTTCCTATTTGTAATGGATAGTATTCTTTACCCAATTTAGGCAGGGTTTCAGTTTCGTTTTTACCACAATTAGTCAAAAGAAAAATGGTAAAAGATAGTAAAATAAACAAGTGTTTGATTGAGATTTTCATAGCCCAGTTAGTTTTTTTTATAAAAAGAAAGCCATAAAGCTATTTCAACTTTATGGCTCAAATTTAAACACTTCTTATGAATTAATAGTTTAATTCTAATTGTAAATCCTTCAAAATCAAGGATTTAACTTCGCCACAATTTTTGTTTTGACATCCGTATTTTTCAAAACTGTTACATTTTTCGGTACTAATACCGTGAATGAAACAGCTTCTTTCAATTGGGTGCCATTCAGTTTGACAACATTTGTAAGACTTGGCACTGTCACCATCAAATCTTGAACGCTCAATTCCGACTTCAATGAATAACGTCCGGATTCGGCTAATGCTTTAAGTGTAGCGTCGGTGGTGGAAACGGAAACTGTCATTTGGACTCGAACAACATCATTATCCCACTGCGAAATTTGGATATTGTCTCCCAAATTCAAAACAACCGTTTGTCTGCCCATCAAGTTGAAAGACTTGACGAAAGTCTTTTCAGATTGACCCGTTGCGATGGTATGAACCAGCAACAAAGGCATTAAAAGCAATAAACTAAAACGTGTAGAATGCATTGTCATGAATACCTCCTTTTGTTTAAATTTTGTATAAAAATAAATAACTTTTACGACAAAAACAAATTTTTTGTTTCCAAATCCGTTGTTTTTTAAATAAAAATAACATTTTTATGACTTTTGCAAAATAAAACAAAGGTTTTCAAAAAGGGTATTCTCTAAAAAATGAGTTAAAACAATTCTTTTATCATTTTTTTAAAATCGATACCCCCTCAGTATCTTCCCTCATTTGAGCCTCTTCAACACTTTTTTTCAAGACCAAAGCTCGAAAATACAAAATGGTTTGCTCGGATTCGCTTTGTCTGATGCTGATATTAATAATGCCATTCTCATTATATTGTTGACTTAAAACCTTGATAGTCAACCTTTTAAGTGCATTCATCACATCTGGCATTTTATCGTATTCAAACTTGATTTCAAATATATCTTCTATTATTTTGTCAATAATTTTCGCTTGCCGAAATGCCTCAGCCGTACTTTCTTTATAAGCCGCTATCAAACCCGAAGTGCCCAATAATGTGCCGCCGAAATACCGCACCACTACTACCCCAACGTTCGTCAAACCGAAGCTATCAATCTGCCCTAAAATCGGTCGCCCTGCCGTCCCACTCGGTTCGCCATCGTCATTCGCCCGATAGCTATTGCCATCCAAGCCCATGCGCCATGCATAGCAATGATGCCTCGCTTTAGGATGTTCTTTCTTAATTTTTTCTAAAAAAATAGGAAAATCGGCTTCCATACTGAGGGGGGTCGTGTAAGCGATGAATTTAGAACCTTTGTCTTTAAATTCACCCATACTTTCAGAAGCAATCGTTTTATATGTATCAATAATGGTCAAATCACTATATTTTATCTTTTAATGCTAATAATGTATTAAATACTAATCACTCAATAATCAATCACTTAATCAACTATTAACTATACCTTTTTTATCTAAAAATATTTCCGCCATCATACACCGTGCAGAGCCGCCGCCATAAGTTTCAATGGTCTTTATATCTGCAAAAATAAATTGTGTATGTCGTTGAATATGATTGATTTGTGCTGTATTCAATGAATTATAGGCTTGATCGGACATGACTAAAAAAGTATCGCCTTCATCATTCCGCACTTGCAGCATATTGCCTGCAAACAGCATCATTTGAGCCAATGAAATTTCTATGATTTCTTTGTTGGTATTATCAAAATGCTTGATGAGGTTCAGGCGTTCAGCTTCGTCAGGAACAGTTTCAAGACAAATAACGACAAATGTTTCACCCAAAGCCATCATCACATTGGTGTGATAAATATCTTGACCGTTGCCATCTACCGCCGTAAAAGCCACTCTTTTATAATGCAAAATATCGCAAAGTTCATCCAAAAGTGCAATATTTGTTCGTACGCTCAAGCAGGCATACACGATTTCATTTGCTCTATCGAGTATCATGCTGCCTGTACCTTCTAAGTATTTTTCGACACTTTCGTATTGTTCAAGATGAATCTTTGTTTTCACAACATATTGACTTTCAATGAGTTGTATAATATTTTCGTCTCGCTCCAATCTTCGCGCTTGAGCAAACATGGGATACAAAATCATTGTGCCATCATCATGCATTGTTACCCAATTGTTTGGAAAAACGGCATCGGGTTTCACAGGCGTAGCCGAATCATCCGCTACAACCACATTCACGCCTTGACCCCTCAGTATATGAACGAAATTGTCAAATTCTATCCGCGCTTTTTCACTAATTTGCTCATTAGAAAGTGATTCATCTTTTGTTTGAAAAGCATTATTTTGTGCCGTTTCTTCATTGAAACCAAAATTAGACGGGCGCACCATCAATATATGAGAAGTGGTTTGTTGTTTTTTCATTTAAAAAATAAAGTTTTTAATTTTATTAGAAATATGTATTGCATAGTACCGAGCATAAAAAATGAGCTACTTGTCGATGGGAACACGGATGACACGGATTGAGCGAATTTGCGCAGATTTTTTTGAATTTTATTTTAAAAAAATTCGCTTAAATCCGCTCAATCCGTGTCATCTGCGTTCCCATAAATTAAACGCAAAATTACTTTTTTAAGAGCAAATAAATAACCTTAATTTCGCGGCGTACAAAATATACGAATGTCCAAAAATAAAGTTGAGTACATAAAATTATGTGAAACGGAAACGAGCGTGCCGATATTCATGCAGCCGTGGTGGTTAGATGCCGTTTGTACTGAGGGGGTCAGTTGGGATGTCGCTTTGGCAAGAGATAAAAATGGTCATATTTCTGCGGCTTTATGCTTTTGTGAAAAACAAAAATGGGGCATTAAAAAAGTGACAATGCCACCTTTAACGCAATATACAGGCACGTGGATGAAGCCTTTTGAGCATAAAACCAACCATGAAAAGCAAAGCTATGAACAAGGTAATCTACAACAAATTATTTCACAACTCCCTCATTATCAACACTTTACGCTCATAACTCATTTTAATTTGACAGATTGGCTACCCTTTTATTGGGCAGGTTTCAAGCAGACAACACGCTATACGTATGTCATTCCTAACTTGTCGGATTTGAACGCTGTTTTCAATAATTTTGAAGGAAATGTGAAAAGAGCGATAAAGCAAACGGAGCAAAAATATACCATCGAACAAAGCGAAGACTTTGATTTATTTTTAAAATTGAAGTATAAAAATGATAGTACCCCCCTCAGTATTTGGCATAATTTGAACAATATTTTGAGTAAAAAAAATCAAAAACGGCTCTATTTTGCTCGAAATACTGATGGGGTGGCTGAGGCAACAGCCTATATTATTTGGGATAATTCGACGGCATATTACCTCGCCAGCGGCACATCAGAAACAGGTAGAAAGAACCAAGTGATGAGTTTATTGCTCTGGCAAGCTATGCAGGATTGCGCTCAAGACGTGACTATTTTTGATTTTGAAGGCAGTATGTTGAAAACAGTTGAACCATATTTCAGAAGGTTTGGCACGGAACAAAAAGCATATTTTCAACTAACAAAATTTAGCAACAAGTTTGTTGAAATGCTTTTTACATTTATATTTTAGAGACATAAATAAAATATATTCTTCAAAATTAAAAATGAAGTGTCGCTGCCAAACTCGGCAATATCGGCAATTGATCAACTCTCGTGAAGCGGACGCGGTCGAAATAAAAGATATTTTTTCTATCGTAAGCATTCGTCACAGAAGCCACAACTTCTAACTTGACATATTTTGTAAACGAAATCATCTTTTTCAAAGAAGCATCCAAACGGTGATAATCCGGCAATCGTCCGCCGTTTCGTTTGGATGAATAAATAATGCCTAAGCTTGGATTACCAGTGAGTACATTCGTATTTATACCATCTTTGAAGTTAAAATTGCTATAAAAACCTTGCGTCAAAGTAAAAGGAAAGCCGCTGCCATAGTTCCAACGGACTGAAAACTCCCACGATTTTTTATCCCCAAAGGCATAATTAGTCAAAAGATTGATATTGTTGCGGCGGTCAAAATTGGTCGGATACGTTTCCACGCCATCAAAACGATTCACATAGGCATTTGAAAAAGTTGCCCATAAATAAAAGCCACCTTTTTCATATTTCGCCGTCAAATCCACACCATATGCTTTGCCTGTTTCTGAGACATAATTGGGGTCAGCGAATTTAGATTTCAAGCGATTAATGTCAATGAGTTGGGTAAAATTCTTGGTATAGCCTTCAATATTCAGTTCTAAATTTTTATTAATATCCACCTCGAAACCACCTATAAAATGTACCGCTTTTTGAAGCCGTGTGCTTACCTCTTCTGTCGTGCCCGGCTTGAAAAATTGCTCTTCAGGTCCACTTAAAAAACCGACGAATAAATTCACAATATCCTTTTCACTGACAGTTGAAATTAAGTTTTGAGAAAACAAACCGCCACTAAATTTAAACCTAAATCTATCCGTTGCATTGAGTTTTGCAGCAAAACGAGGCTCAAAACTGGTTTCTCCTAAAGCTGTATAGTTTTGAATACGCAAACTTGGCTCTATCACCAAACGTTTTAAGCTCTTCCGATAGCGGACATAACCTGCTAATTCGGTCGTATTTTCATTCTGTTTGTAAGTAAATCCCAAGGGGCTTGTGAAAGCCACATTCGTACTAAATCCGCTAATATCTGCCCCATATTTCAACTCACTGTTGTTGCCAAATATAGTAAAATCCAAGCCAGCGTTGAAACTGCTTACACCACTTTTGCGCGGCGTCGGATCTTTCTCTTGAAGCGAAATATCGTAATTTGAATAGGCTAAATTGCCGCCGACTATCATTTTTAAACCGACTGGAATCAAGGTAAAATTTGCTCCATACCCTTTTGTATTCCAATTCAAATCCGCCACATTTGTATAATTAACGGCATCTTTAAAATTAAAACCAAAGACATTGAATTTGCTCCCGTTGCCACCTACGAACGATACCTTACCGTAATAATCGTTGTAATCAAAAGGCAAACCTGTGCTGTCTTTTGCAGCATAATTGTAAATATTCTTAGAAGTTTGAGGCAAAAGCGACTTTTTACCTGTAAACATGAAGGAAATGCTGTTGCCATTGTCATTTTTTAAGGGAACAATCGGACCTTCGAGCAATACTTTCGCTTGAAAAGGTGAACCGCTGACTAAGCCACTGAACCGTTTTTTATTGCCTTCCCTTGTTTTTAAATCGACGACCGCACTGATTCTGCCGCCATATTCTGCATTAAAACCGCCCGTCAAAACATCAACGCTGCGAATAGTTTCCGTTTCAAAAACAGAGAAAAAACCGATGGAGTGAAAGGGGTTATAAATGGTCATGCCATCCAACAATATTTTATTTTGCACAGGACTTCCCCCACGTATATATATCTGTCCGCCTTGATCGCCTGTGCTGATAACGCCTGCCAAAACAGGCAAATATTGTGCAATATCAGGCGCACCACCCGTAGAGGGCAACGCTTTAATTTGCTTGGCTGTCACGGTTACTTTGGAGACTTGCGTGGTCGTGCGTGCGACGTCTTTTTTAGCACTGATTTCTACCGTTTCAAGGCTTTTAGCAGCTTCATTCAAGTAAAAACTCTTGTAAACGATACCCCCCTCAGTAATTTCGACTTTTGTCTCCAAACTATCATAACCAATAAAAGTAACAACCAACGTCCGACTACCAACAGGCACATTATTAATCTGATAAAAACCATTCAAATCAGTGCTCGCTCCCAAAGTTGTACCGTTGGCATCATTGGCTTTCAAAATGACATTGGCGTAAGGGATGGGTTGCCCATTCACTTTGTCATAAACATTACCTCTGACAATAGCCGCTTTTTGAGCAAAAACCGTTAAGCTAATTAAGATAAATAGTAGGGTGATAATTTTTTTCAACATGAGTTTAGTTTGATTATGCATTTTCAAACACAATATTAAGTCACGCGGTTTACATTTTACATAAAATTAGATGTTTCATTGTAAAGAAAGGATGAAAAGGAATTGGTGAAAGACGTTGAAGCGTTCGAAATGGTCAGTAGGGTATATGAAAAGTTAAAATGCTTATCTATTTTGATAGTTATTAAAAAATAAATTAATTAAATGTAAAATATTATTACCTTTCTTTTATTTCGATTCATCATTTGCACTCTCTTAAAAAATTTTTCTCAGAATTTATAAATTTAAGGATGAATATAATTGAGATTTAATTTTACAATATTACAAAATTAAAATATTTTAAACCATATGGCAAAGCGACAAGCATTTTTCATCAATGACAAGACTTTTAAAACAAAAACAGAGTTAAAAGATTTTGTTAAAGCAATTTTGAATAAATATGAACTTAACAAAGCAATTGATACAATAGACCTACAATTTATTTCTGAACTTCTCAAACGACATCCAGAGTATGATAGAAAAATTGGTATTGGTATAAAAGCGATTGTTGTAAAAATAGATGGAAATTGGGGTAAGACAAAATGCTTTCATATTCAACGTACAGACGGGACAGAAACAGATTTTAGTTATAACAACTGCATTGATAATGACATTAGCAAAGAACCTCTAAAAATGTTTAAGCAATCAGCTCGTAGTGCAGTTAAAAATCAAATTGTATCTCATCTTTCAAACTATATCAGTCGAACTAAAGATAATAATGACAATGTAATTTGCCAAAAATCACAAACAAAGATCAACAAAGGGCAAGCAACGGTTGACCATATACCACCGATTACATTTGACAGAATTGTAACAGACTTCATCTTAATGAAAAATATTGAACCTTCTCAAATTGAGTACATAGGATTTGGTGATAATGAATATAATAAAGAATTTAAAGAAGAAAACCTGAGGTCAGAGTTTGCAAAATACCACAAGGAAGTTGCAAAACTTAGAGTTATTAGTAAGCAAGAAAACTTGAAACAAAAGAAAAAAAATTTTAATGAACAATTAAAAATTGAATTCTAATAAATAGGTTAATTCCATTATTTCAAAGACATAACAGGACCCTCAGGATGCACAGCCGTCAACAAATTGCGGGCAGGACTTATCCATAAATCCATCTCTTCCATCGGAATTGCGCCAAGCAATGGCTCATTATCATCGGGTAATACAAGCGCATTAGTAGTGCAAAACCTACCTTCATACCGCACTTCAATAGAGCCTGCAACAGGTAAAGTCAACCTTGTGCCATCTGCTAATTGCGAAGGTCGGTGGTCAATAATCTTTAAACCCAAAGCCTCTCTAATCTCTTCATTGATAGTCAACATTAACGCACCTGAATCAACCATCATATTAATGTTGACTTGGCGTATTTCTTCTTCACCAATGTATTGACGGCGATTTAGTTCAACATCACCACCATTTAATAGTTCAATATTAGCATAAACGATTCCCATAGGTTTACTTAATTTTAAAATGACAAAATAGTTTTATTTGCAAATTTAATTTAAAAAATTAACTTTTAGTTCACTAATAGTTTTACCTCCTCTTCAATTGCTTCATCTATATTTGCACCCATTAAATTCTTACATTTATTTTAATCAAACTATCAATTTAATAACAAGCATGAAATTTTTACACTTATGGCTGAGTGCCACTATACTCTTATGTTTTTTAAGACCCCTCAGTATAAATGGTCAATGTGCAGCCTTTCGAAAAACCGTTAAAGATGGCTTGCCAGCGCATATTGATTTGGGTTACAACAATGCTCGTAGGCGGATGTATGGCAATTGCGACAATCACGACAATACGGTCACGTGTGTTTATGGTGGTTACACTCAAAGCCATCCTTTTGGTAGCACTGCCACGACAATTCCTTTGCCTAATGGTCGAATTATTAATGCTGAACACACCGTTCCGCAAAGCTTTTTTGGCGGCGGCGATGCTCCAATGGTAAGTGATATGTGCCATTTGTTCCCGACTTACGAAACGTGGAACAGCGATAGAGGTAACTCTCCATTTTCTGAAATAACAGACAATCAGACCACTAAATGGGAAACATTATTGAACACCGCCACTTCATCAATTCCATCAAGTGGCATTGAAGAATATTCTGAATTTAAATTAGGCACTTATGAGCCGCGCGAGAGTCAAAAAGGCAATACAGCACGCGCCATTTTCTACTTTTATACGGTTTATGAAGCTCAAATGAACGGCTATGGTTTCCCCATCAGCAGCGTGGCAGATGTTCAAACGCTTTACAATTGGCATATTCAAGACCCTGTCAATCAAGCCGATATTGACCGCAATAATTGCATAAAAACATATCAAGGCAATGGCAATCCATATATTGACCACCCTGAATGGGTTGAGCAGGCATTCGGTTGTGGACTGTCCTTATTGTTGCCCGTAGAATTATTATCGTTTGAAGGTAAAAACCAAGGCAATTACAATGCTTTGACTTGGGAGACAGCCAGCGAAAAAAATGCAGAATATATATCAATAGAGCGAAAAGACAAGGAGAAATGGGGTGAAATTGGTCGCGTGAAAGCAGTTGGCAATACCACTGAAAAACAAAAATATACCTTCGACGACAGCCAACCGAACCCCCTCAGTATTTATCGCCTTCGGATGGTTGATGTTGATGGAAAAGAAACTTTTTCTAAAATAATCACCATTGAAAACGTCAAAAAAGCATTCAGCCTTAAAATATTCCCGAATCCTGCCAAAGATTTTGTCACTTTCAGAGCCACCACAACAGAAAAACAAGCCTTTGATATTCAAGTAACAGACATTGCAGGGCGCGTTTTAATCCGCCAAAACTATCCTGTCGATAGCGGTTCTGTTGAGGAGCACATCAATATTTCGGCTTTGCCAAATGGGGTGTATTTCTTTACGTTTGATAATGGGGTTCATAAGACTGTGGAGCGGTTTGTGAGGCAGTAGTTATGTGATTCATGAAAAAAACAATCGCAATTATAGGAGGCGGTGCATCTGCTTTGGCACTGGCGGCAATGCTCGATGAATCCCTTTTCGACATAACCATTTATGAACGACATGCGACCTTAGGACGCAAGTTTTTAGTAGCCGGCGATGGCGGTTTTAACCTGACTCATGGTGAGGATTTGGAAGCCTTTTTAATGCGATATACTGTTCCTTTTTCCAATAATTCGAACCATCAAAATATAGAAAATAGCCTTCGGAATTTCACGAATTTAGACACCCGCAATTGGCTGAAAAACATCGGCATTGAGACATTTATTGGCAGCAGCAATCGAGTGTTTCCGACCAAAGGAATTAAGCCGATTGAAGTGCTCTACGCTATTTTATTGGTCTTGAAAAATAAGCAAATAAAACTTAAAACAAAATGTTTTTGGCAAGGGTGGAATGCTCAAAATGAGCTAATATTTCTACAAAATGGCATTGAAACAGCTATAAAAGCGGATATCATCGTGTTCAGCCTTGGTGGAGCGAGTTGGCGTAAAACAGGTTCGGACGGAACGTGGGCAAGCTTTTTTGAAGAAAAAGGCATTTCAACAATGCCATTTCAAGCATCGAATTGCGCTTATAAAATCGCTTGGAGCGATGGTTTTTTATTAAAATCTGAGGGTAAATCTTTGAAAAATATAGCCTTGAAATGCGGTGATAAAGTTAAAAAAGGAGAAGTGGTTGTGACGAAATTTGGCTTGGAAGGTGGAGCCATTTATGCCCTTAGTGCGCCTATTCGCGAACAGCTAAACGAGTCTCAAAAAGCCACTATTTATTTGGATTTAAAACCCGTTTTGAGTGTTGCTGATATTATCAATAAACTGACTGAAAAGAATATTAAACCCCTCACAACCCTACTAAAAGAGCAACTTCATCTGCCCGATGTTGCTGTTGCTTTACTTAAAAATCAACTCACCAAAGATGAATTTATCCATATTCCAACTTTGGCAACCTTGATAAAAAACATACCCCTCAGTATAACAGCCGCTGCGCCCATAGATGAAGCCATTTCGACCGTCGGCGGCGTTCCTTTTGATGAAGTGGATGAGCATTTTCAATTGAAAAAAATGCCCAACCACTATGCCATCGGTGAAATGCTCGATTGGGATGCGCCAACGGGTGGCTATTTGCTGCAAGAGTGTTTTAGTATGGGGGCTTACGTGGCGAAATGGCTGAATGGCAAGGCATTTTTCAGTGATTGATAACACATTTTTCAGTACCCCTAAGTATATTGCCCTCAAATATCAAACAAAGAAATGTCAGCTTTAAAGCTGGGAATATTTGAGATTTCATGATTTTACATTTAAATTTGTTAAAAATTTAAAAAATGGTACAAGCAACATTCACTGTTTCAGGGTCAGATTTTAATGCAGATGTTTTTGAACAAATCAAAGCATTTATCAATAATAAGGGTCAAGACTTTGAGGTTTTTATTAAAATAAAACCTAAAGAATCTTCAACTGAAATGCGTAAACGCATTGAAAATGCTATGGATGATACTGAAAAAGGCATAAATCTCATTAATTTAACTGGTGACGATTATAATAGCCTCATTAACCAGCTATCCAAATGAAAAACATCCAATTTCAAGAAACTGCTTACGAACAACTTATTGAATGGGCAGAAACTGATAAAGAAATTTTCTTAAAAATTGACCGCCTTATTAGAGACATTAGCCGCGACCCATTTAAAGGATTAGGCAAACCTGAACCATTGAAATATAAATATCAAGGTTTTTGGTCACGTCGAATCACTCAAGAACATCGTCTGATTTATCGTCTTGTCAACGATGTTATCGTTATAGTTAGCTTGAAAGGACATTATGATGATTGAAATGACCCCTCAGTATAACAGCCGCTGCGCCCATTGATGAAGCCATTTCGACCATCGGTGAAATGCTCGATTGGGATGCACCAACGGGTGGCTATTTGCTGCAAGCGTGTTTTAGCATGGGGGCTTACGTGGCGAAGTGGCTGAATAATTGTGATTAATGTGATTATTTTAGGAACGCGGATTATGCAGATTATGCAGATTTTCACGGATTTTTAGTCAAACTCGCTAACTCGCTCGTAATTTTATTCAACTGCGTAATATTTTCATTGAGTAGCTGAATATGATTCTGTTGTTCAGGGTTCAGTTGACCTTGGCTTTCATTTTCTAATTGTTTGAGTATTTTAGAAATGGCTGAAACGGGTGCTTTCAACGCATGAGAAACAGTGGCGATAAAATGGGTATTTTCAACATCTCGCTCTTGAAATTGAGTAATATTTCTTAATAAAATGACTTTTCCAATGGGTTTGTCTTTTGATTGAATATTCAGAATACCTTTTTCAAAATAGCTTTCTCTTTTATTGGAGAAAATTTTCAAAGATTTCTCGGAATGATTGGTTAAAAGAGTGCGTAATAAATCATTTTTCAAAGCTACATCGGGCGCGTATTTGCCAATCATATCGTCTTTTGTCAAACCTAAAACGGCACACCCCTCAGTATTGACGAACAAAATTCGGCTGTTTTCATCCAAACCGATAAGCGGATCATTCATGCTGTCAATAATGGTTTCGATGCGCTGTTTTTCAAAAATGAGGTTCGCTAAATTGCTGTGTTCGTATTCATCGAGCCGTTGTGCCATAGTGTTAAAGGCAATGGCTAATTCCCCAAATTCGTCTTTTGAAGTAAAATTCAAGCGTTCGTTATAGTTTTTATCCGCTACTTTTTTAATACTTTGAGTCAATTCCTTAATCGGATTGGCAATATATCCAGGGAAATTGAAGATGAAAGAAAATGAGAAAAGAAAACAAAAAGTAGCCACTAAAGCCATCAATACGATAGCATCTTTCGCGGTTTTTTCAGCGTCTTGATTTTTCCGAATGATGGGGCGGCTGTTCAAATCAATGATGTCGTATAGCAGTTTATTGAGCATCGAAATCGTGTAGTGCGTTTTATTAATATCCTGCTTTTGAAGGTCTTTTTTCAGAATTTCAAAATTCAATCGCAGGTTTTCAGTGAGTTCATTTTCACCTATTTCAGTTGTATTATTCTCTTGTTTTTTCAAATTTTTATCAAAATCGGCTATCAACGGGGCAATTGTGAAGGCAGATAATTGATTTTCATCGCTCAGTTTTCGGATGTCGTCAAGTGATTTGAGCATATTTTTATTGAACTCTAATGATTCAAAATTGGCTTTCAAAATGTCTTTCATGTTATCAGAAATATGATGCAGATTGTAAGTTCCCAATCCACCGATGAGTAGAAACATGGCAAATAAAAAGATAAGCCCCAATGATATTTTAGTTTTGATTTTCATTTTTGATTTTTATGATAAAATGACCAAATCAATGTCCAAAGCAGCCATTTTCTTCAATAATTGATTAAAAATACTGGTACTGAGGATAATTTGAAAGAGATTTAAGTGCGGCTTTCCTAAACAAATTGTTGTAATTTCCTCTCGTTCGGCTATTTCTACGATTGTTTTAGCAATATTATCACTTTGTATTTTCAAGACTTGAGCACCCAATTCAAGTGCTAAATTGAAGTTGTTAATGAGATGTCGTTGAGTAGCTAATGGAATTTTATCGCTGTTTTCATGAGCCGTTTGAACATATAAAACCCACCATTTTGAATTGTAATATGATGCCAAACGGGCGGTCTTGCGAATAACAGTTTTAGCAGTGGCATCGTTTGAACTCACACACGCCAAAAACCGTTCGGGACGCAATTTGATATTTTTAGGAATTTCAATATCAATTTTCCTTTCAACTTGAGACGCCACTTGCCGCAAAGCCAAATCTCGCAACTGCAATATTTTTTCAGGTTTAAAAAAATTATTCAGGGCAATTTCAACTTTAGATTTATCGTAAATTTTCCCTTCTTTTAGTCGTGTGATGAGTTCATCAGCCGTGAGATCAATATTCACCACTTCGTCAGCCATGTTCAGCACTTTATCAGGTACGCGTTCGCGAATTTCGATGCCAGTTATGCGTTCAACCTCCCGATTAATGCTTTCCAAATGTTGAATATTGACCGCTGAAATGACATTAATACCAGCATCCAAAATCTCCACGACATCTTGCCACCGTTTTTCATTTTTTGAGCCTTCAATATTGGTATGCGCCAGCTCGTCAACGATGACAATTTCAGGGTGTTGATTGATGATATTTTGCACATCCATTTCATCCAACTCTTTGCCTTTGTAAAAAAGTTGCCGCCTTTCTATCACAGGCAGACCCCTCAGTATTTCGACGGTTTCAGAGCGATTATGCGTTTCAACATAGCCAATTTTGATGTCCACACCGTTGCGCAAAAGGGCGTGTGCCTCTTGCAACATGCGGTAGGTCTTCCCCACCCCAGCACTCATGCCGATGTATATTTTGAATTTCCCTCGCTTGGATTGACGGATGAGTTCGAGGAAATAATTGGCGTCTTGTTCGTTCATTTTCTTTTAATTAAAATTTATAAACAGCTGCCAAAATAAATGAAGTCTCACCATCTTTAGCCTTATTATTTTCATCCTGCCAAATTGATTTTTTAACAGAATCGAAACGAATTTCGGGAATAATGGTGAAAGCATCAATTTTTATATTGCCTGAAAGCGTGAATGCTGTAATGACATTATCGGCTGCTGAGTATTTTACACCATCTTTATCATTGAATAATTCACCACGAGCTGCCAATATAAATTTAGGTGAAAATGCATAATTTAGATACAAAGCAGAGCCATTCCAAGCAGTTTTATTGCTTTTTTTAGATAAATTTTGAGTAATAAAATTAAATCCTGCGGCAAATTTATCCGTCATTTGATAGATAGTTGTCACATCAAAAGTAAAAGATTGGGTGCTGTCTAAACTTTTACCAGTCAAAGCATTGAGGTATATTTTGAACATGCCGTTGACATAAGATAACTGCGCGCCACCCACTTTTTTACTGGTATTTAAATATTCAAAACCGTTTTTTAAACCGTAATAACCCTTGCTATCTGTTTGATTAAAAATGCCAAACATGCCTGCGAATTTATCTGTAAATGCCACATCCATTTTCAAACCAGTGTGAAAAAATGGTCCGTTCGTGTAATTATAAGACATAGAATAGTTCAAATTATTGGATGCTTCTACCAATTCGTAACCGACAAAAGTCATGAAATTACCAGCCGTAAATTTCAAATTATTGGTCGGTTTGTAGGTCATATACAATTGTTTGATGAAAGCAGGACTGCTGCTATAGGCATAATTTGTTTCGTCGGCTCTGGGTCCAAACATGACATCAGCCATAAAGCCAATCTTGCCATTGTCCTTAGAAATAGCCACATTTGCCATGCCGAGCGTCGCTGCTCCTTGTTGAGACGTATAAGATGTTTTAGAAATATTGACCTTATTGCTTGACGCTCTATAATAGGCATCAACCTGTCCTGAAATCACTAAGGGTGCTGGAGTGACTCCCACTTTTGTTGTGTCTTGAGCCATTAGGTTTGAAGCGGATAATAGGATTAATGTTAGTGCTGTGCCGATAAATTGAATTTTAATTTTCATAGTTAAATGTCTTTTATTTATTAAAAAAGATGTGTTTTTGCTGTGTTTTTGCTGCGTTTTTGATTACGTTTTCCCCCTAACCCCCAAGGGGGAACACCTTTGGAAGTATTGGAAAATACGAGCTCGAATGTTACATACTTCCAATAGATTCCCCCTTGGGGGTTAGGGGGAAAACGTAGAAGAAAATGTACGAAAAACGTCAATAATTACCCTTATTTCAAACCATCTAAAGCAATATTGAGAGCTAAAACATTAACAGTTGATGTTCCAATTGTAGGAGTTGACGTATTTTTTTCTACTAAATCTTTCAATTTCGCTTCAGAAATACCTCTCATTTTAGCAATTCGAGGAATTTGAATCATAGCTCCTTGCGGCGATAAATGAGGATCAAGACCACTGCCCGAAGCCGTGACCAATTCAGACGGAATTTGACCCTTTGATACTGAGGGGTTGTGCACGAGGAAAGTGTCAATCCTCTCTTGAACGGTTTTCAAATAATCAGGATTTGAAGGTCCTTTATTTGAGCCACCTGAGCCTGCGGCATTATAAGCTACTGCGGAAGGGCGTGAATTGAAGTATTTATCGTCCGTAAAAGATTGACCGACTTTGGCAAAACCAACGACTCGCCCATCTTTTTCAACCACTTCACCCCGACCATTATTAGGTGCTAATTGAGCCATTGCCCAAACAGATAATGGGTAAATAACTGAGAATAATATCAAACAAAGAAATGTCAGCTTTAAAGCTGGGAATATTTGAGATTTCATGATTTTACATTTAAAATTGTTAAAAAAACACCCCAACTAACATGTCAATCGCCTTAATTCCAATAAAAGGAACAATCACACCACCCAATCCATAAATCAACAGATTTCTACGTAGCAAAGCACTTGCTCCAATCGGTTTATATGCCACACCTCGCAAGGCTAACGGAATAAGCATGGGGATAATCAAGGCATTAAAAATGACGGCGGATAAAATCGCAGACTCAGGCGAATGCAAGCCCATAATGTTGAGCTGTTGCAAAGCAGGGATTGAACCAATAAATAAGGCAGGGACAATGGCGAAATATTTAGCTACGTCATTAGCAATTGAAAAAGTGGTCAACGTGCCGCGTGTCATCAATAATTGCTTACCAATTTCTACTATTTCAATGAGTTTAGTGGGGTCATTGTCCAAATCCACCATATTACCCGCTTCTTTAGCCGCTTGAGTACCTGAGTTCATGGCGACTCCTACGTCTGCTTGAGCGAGTGCAGGGGCATCATTTGTACCGTCTCCCATCATCGCCACGAGCTTGCCTTGTGCTTGCTCGGCTTTGATGTAATTCATTTTATCTTCTGGTTTGGCTTCCGCAATAAAATCATCGACACCTGCTTTTTCAGCTATAAATTTAGCAGTCAATGGATTGTCGCCTGTTACCATCACGGTTTTGACACCCATTTTACGAAGGCGTTGAAAGCGTTCTTGAATGCCCGTTTTGATGATGTCTTGTAGTTCAATAACACCTAAAACACGGTCATTTTCAGACACCACCAAAGGCGTTCCACCGTTTGAAGCAATCATCTTGACGCGTTCAGCCGTTTCTTTTGGAAAAATATTGCCTGCTTTTTCAGATAAATTTCTAATGGCATCGAACGCTCCTTTTCTGATGCGTTGACCTTTCAAATTGATACCACTTGACCGTGTTTCAGCAGAAAATTTGATGAACTCAGCAGTTGTATCGTTTTTAATGCTATCAGAAAATGAAGGCGGCATAACAGTGCCTTTTTCAGCTGCCAATTCAATGATAGACTTGCCCTCAGGCGTATCATCCGCTAAAGAAGAAAGAACACAATTTTTAATAAAATCAACTTCTGAAACGCCCGATGCCGCATAAAAATGGGTGGCTTTGCGGTTGCCGATGGTGATTGTTCCTGTTTTATCTAAGAGCAAAACGTCAATATCACCAGCTGTTTCTACGGCTTTTCCTGATTTAGTAATCACATTCGCCCGCAAAGCCCTGTCCATACCCGCTATACCGATGGCTGAAAGTAAGCCGCCAATAGTCGTCGGAATCAAACAAACAAAAAGGGATATAAATGCTGCAATAGTTATGGGTGTATTGGCATAATCTGCAAATGGTTTCAATGTGATGCAGACAATGATGAAAATCAAAGTAAAACCAGCTAAAAGGATGGTCAAAGCGATTTCATTGGGCGTTTTTTGACGGCTTGCCCCTTCAACGAGAGCAATCATTTTATCCAAAAAACTTTCACCTGGATTGGTCGTTACCAAGACTTTTATTTTATCAGATAATACCTTTGTGCCACCTGTCACGCTGGATTTATCGCCGCCAGCCTCGCGGATAACGGGGGCTGATTCGCCTGTAATCGCTGATTCATCAATCGTCGCTAAGCCTTCCACAATTTCACCATCGGTTGGAATAGTATCGCCTGATTCGCAAATAAAAATGTCGCCTTTTTTCAAGGCTGCTGAAGATTTCATAGAGATGCCCCCCTCAGTATTTTGCACTTTTGCGGGTGTTTCCTCACGGGTTTTGCGTAAGCTATCCGCTTGAGCTTTGCCCCTTGCTTCAGCTATGGCTTCAGCGAAGTTGGCAAACAACAAAGTGAGCAATAAAACAATGAAAATCAATAAGTTATAAATGATAGAACCTTGTGCTTTATCACCAGTTATGAGTTCATACAGCGTGACTACCAGCATAACAGCCGTACCAATTTCGACGGTGAACATGACGGGGTTTTTAACTAAAATAGCAGGATTAAGTTTCGTAAACGATTGCTTTAAGGCTGTCTGAACTAAATCCGCTTGAAATAATGAAGCATTTTGCTTTTCCATTATATTTAATAATTTTAAAAGATATTAAATTCTATTTCATTGAAAAAAATTCGGCAATCGGTCCTAATGTCAAAGCAGGAAAAAATGCTAAGGCTGCAATAATTAAAATGACTGCAAAGACCATCAAACCGAAAGTAGAGGTGTCCGTTTTTAAAGTACCTGCTGATTCTGGAATGTATTTTTTATTGGCTAAAATCCCTGCAATGGCTATGGGTCCGATAATGGGTAAAAAGCGGCTCAATATCAGCACGATACCTGTTGAAATATTCCACCACGGCGTATTGTCGCCCAAGCCTTCGAAGCCCGAACCATTATTAGCGGACGAAGAAGTGTATTCATAAAGCATTTCTGAGTAACCATGAAAGCCTGGATTATTCAACCATCCTGATACTGAGGGGTCTGTGACGAAGACGAATGAAGCCAGTGATGTTCCTGCCAAAATCATAAATGGATGCAGCAAAGCGATAATCATAGCGATTTTCATCTCTCTGGCTTCTATTTTTTTACCCATAAACTCAGGCGTTCGCCCGACCATTAAGCCTGAAATAAAGACAGCTAAGATGATAAAGATGTAGAAATTCAAAAAACCAACGCCCACACCGCCATAAAAAGCATTAATCATCATGCCCAGCAAAGCAAACATACCTGTCAATGGCGTGAAACTGTCGTGCATCGAATTGACCGAACCGTTGGAGGTGACGGTCGTTGTAATGCCCCAATAAGCAGAAGCTGCCGAGCCAAACCGCATTTCTTTCCCTTCGAGACTGCCCAGACTTTGGTCAATTCCCATTTGAGTAATGGCTGGATTGCCTTTCAGCTCGTAATATACTGAGGGGGTGACTAAACAGAGAAAACCGATAGTCATGACGCCAAATATTATCCATGACAAACGCTTGCGTTGGAGGTAATAACCGAGTGCAAAAATCATGGCTATGGGTATGAAAATAATGCTGATATTTTCAACCATATTTGTCCAATAATTGGAATTTTCAAGCGGATGCGCTGAGTTTGTTCCGAAATAACCACCACCATTTGTCCCAATTTGCTTGATGCCAATCATGGCGGCGGAAGGTCCCCGTGAGACTGAAACGGTATCGCCTTGTAGGGTTATGAGTTGCTGTTTGCCTTCAAAATTCATCGGCGAACCATTAAATGCTACAAAAACAGCCACTATAAATGATAGAGGTAATAAAATCCGAGTGCAACTTTTGAGGAAATAATTGTAAAAATTGCCTAATTGTGAAGAGGTGCGTCCGCGCATAGCATTAAAAACGACCGCACAAGCTGCCATGCCTGTACCTGCTGTAACGAATTGCAAATAAGTCAAACAGCCGAGTTGTCCAAAATATGACATACCCGATTCGCCTGAATAATGCTGCAAATTGGTGTTCGTCAAGAACGAAATAGCCGTGTTGAATGCCAAATCAGGCAACATCGAAGGGTTGCCATCTGGATTTAAAGGCAACCAACCTTGATTCATTAAAATCAAAACTGCCCAAAAAAACCATAGAAGATTAATTGTTAGCAAGGCTTTTAAATGCTCTTGCCAAGTCATTTCTCTTTGGGCGTCGATGCCGCTGATTTTGAAAAAACCTTTTTCAAGCGGGGTAAAAAAGTCGAGTGCCGACTTGTTGCCTGCATAAACATTGGCAATATATTTTCCTAAAGGCACTGCGAGTGCTACCGTCATGATGAACATCAAGACGATTCCGATTATTTCAGAAGTCATTTTTTTAATAGTGAAAAGTGAAAAATGAAGAGTAGTCTTAATAGTTATTGATTATTAGTTATTGGTTATTAGCGTTTATAATCAATTGATTATCAAAGTTTTATAAATACAATAACTGATTAACTGAATAACTTTTTATGACAATCTCTCAGTTTTAAAATCTTTCGGGTTTGACCAATACGTAAGCCATGTAGCCAAAAACCAAGAGCGCGACAATGAATAATAGTAGCATAGTTTAGAGTTTAAATTTTTTCAAAATAATCGATGGCTTTGTAAAAAATACCAAAGCAAATCAAGGTTATTAAAAGGAGTATGAAAACCATAATTTTTAAATTTAGAGCGTCAATTGATATGCTTATCAGTGGATAATTTTCTAACTCCCCATAAATCGATACCCAACCCCTGATTCTGTCAAAATAAATTGTGGTCGATTGGGGTCATCTTCTATTTTTTTACGCAATTGCCCGATGAAAACGCGTGGATATTCAGTGCGTTCAATATAGCTGGAGCCCCATATTTCTTTCAAAATGAAGGCATGAGTCAATACTTTTCCTTCATTTTTTACTAAAAGCAACAAGAGCGAATATTCAGTAGAAGTCAATTTTACAAGTTCGCCATTTTTTTTAACTGTTCTGGCGGTATAGTCAATCGTTAAATTTTTGATGGTTAAAATCGACTCTGCATTGTTTGGTTGACTCAATCTCAAGGCGGATCGAATGCGAGCCATTAATTCACCTGTTCTGAAAGGCTTCACCAAATAATCATTTGCACCGCTATCCAATGCTTTGACGATTTCTGATTCTGAATGCCGAGCAGATAAAATGATAATCGGCAAAGTCAACCACCCCCTCAGTATTTTCAACAAAACTTGACCATCTTCATCAGGCAAACCCAAATCCAAAATAATTAAATCGGGTTGATGCATGGCAGCAGCCAATTCGCCTTCTTTGGCAGTAGCCGCTTGAATCACTTTATAACCATTAGATTGTAAGGTAATATCCAACAACTTGCGAATAGCAGCTTCGTCATCAATGATTAATATGCTCTCTTTTGCATTGTTATTTGGCTGTTCCATATTCATTATGAATGGTTTGAGGTAATATAGGTGTCGGTATTTCGATGATGAATAAAGCACCTTTTTCAAATTTATTGGTCACTATGATTGTACCTTTATGGGCTTCCACAAACCCTTTGGCGATGAATAAACCTAAGCCAGTACCACCTGTTTGAGTGCTTTTCAGGCGGTAAAATTTATCAAAAACTGCATCAATTTCATCAATCGGAAAGCCTTTCCCATTATCCGATATTTCGATTATCAGTTTATAGGATATTTTATCCGTACCAAAAGCATCTTCTCCTTCTTTTTCAATAATAAATCCTTCATGCTCATTTATTAAAAAAGCTTTAATCGAAATGAGCGATTGAGGCGGTGTATAAATAGCCGCATTGCTGATAATATTGTTCAAAACTTGTTCCATCAGCCCAAAATCCAATTTCACTAATGGCATATTTTCATAAATTTCTATATGGGTTTTATGGTCAGCTATATTTTTTTGAAGTTTATTTAAAGTGTTGTAAATCAATTCATTAACATCGCACCATTCAAAATTTGGGCGGATAATACCCGACTCCAAACGCGACATATTGAGCAGATTTTCAAGCTGTTTGTTCAACCTCAATGCTGCATTTGAAATCTCAGAAGTCAACTCTTTTTTATCATGCAACGAAAGCTTTTCATCGTTTTCCTGCAAGGCATCGGTAGCCCCTAAAATGGTAGCGATGGGCGTTCTCAACTCATGAGAGAGAGAATCAAACAAAGTGTTGTATAATTTAATAGCGATTTCTCTTTCTTCTTTTTGACGGGCAATGTTTTCAAATTGACGTATTTTAGAATTGAACACCCCACTCAGTATCGCTACTATAAAGTACATAATCAGAAGCAAAGCGTCTTCGTTGCTACTCACTGAAAATGTAAAATGAGGTGGAATAAAGAAAAAATCCCAAATCAAAGCACTCATAGTTGCGGCTAATAAAACAGGATAAAGGCTCAACCGCATAACTAAAATGGAGACCATCAAAAGCAATAATAAGGCAACCGACCTATACCCAATCCACTCAGTAAATGGATAACACAAAGCCGCCACACTGCCCACTGCAATTATGCTCACTAAGTATTGGTTTTTATCGATGCTTAAATTCATAACTTCCTAAATTTTAATTATGATGCAAAGGTGCGAGCTAATTTGTAAAGAGAAAGTAAAGATATTGTGAAAAAGTATAAAGATTTTATAAAGAAAAGTGATGGGAAAAATACTGCATTTTTGTAATTTATGCTAAATAAGTAAGAAATTTAGAAAAATAGTGGGTTTAATGGTAAAAAATAGACAACACACGCAGCATTTTCAGGGCACTCCTCCGTAATGTTTTATAATGATGAAAAATACCAGCGATAAAGATTTCCTCCGAATTCTTGAAGGATGTAAAAAAGAAAATCGGAATAGCCAGCGAGCTTTGTATGAACAATACTCTGGTTATGGTCTGAGTATCGCCTTGCGGTATGCTTATAATCGGGAGGAAGGGGTTGAGATTTTGAATGATGCATTTATAAAAGTGTTTTCTAAACTTCATCAATATAAAATAGAGCAACCATTTAAAGCTTGGTTTCGACAAATTTTAATTCATTCAGCTATTGATTATCATCGGGCACAGCATAAATTCCCTGCACATATTAATATAGAATCCGTGAATTATCTTTTGGATGATGAATTGCCGTTGCCAGTTCTTTCATCTACTGAAGATGCTTTGCCGCTTGTGCAAGCCTTACCCCCTCAGTATAGAATGGTTTTTAACCTCTATGTGATGGAGGAATATGACCATAAAGAGATAGCCACGTTGCTCGGCATTACAGAAAGTACATCGCGAGCCAATTTAGCCCGAGCCAAAGAAAAATTGAGAGACATGCTCGTTCATCGCTTGCCTAAAAATGGGCAATCGACACCTGTAAAATATAAATCATTGTAGAAAATGGATAATTTTTTCAAACAATTTCAAGATAATCTTGACAATAGACCTGAACCACCTTTTGAGGAAAAAGATTGGTTGGCTTTAGAAAAACAGCTTCCACCGCAGAAGATGAAGTACCCCCTCAGTATGTGGCTGCTTTTGGGGCTTGTTCCCTTGTTGTTCATGTCATTAGCAGCAAATGGATATTTTTATAGTAAAATGAAAAATACCGAACTGGGAATGGCTACGCTCAATAGCCGTTTTGAGGCTATTAATTCAAAAACTATTGTGATGCAAACGGATACCATTTATAAAATACACACCATCATTGAACGCGATACAATTTATAAAACTCGCATTTTAAGAGAAACAATTGTCTCTTATTTACCGCCTAATTCCAGTAATGATTCCAATAATTCCAATGATTCCAATGATTCCAATGATTCTAATGGTAATTCTAAAAATAACACATTGATTTTCAATAGTTTAGAAAAATTGAATAGTGTTTCGATTGCTCCTTTAAAGTTAACAAAACAAAATAAATTATTGGATTTAGGCAATCTACCCATCATTCATCAAGAGCATAAAACACTTGGGCAACGATTGGATTTTATGCGCCCGAAGAATTATAGCATGGGCATTTCAACTGGTTTATTATTTCCGTTTGGCGATGGTTTGAGTTCACCTTCAGGTTTCAAATTGGGTTTTACAGGTGCTATGTTTTTCACGCCCAATGTATCGCTTTGGGCAGATGTCCATTATGCTCAAATCTCTTATAATTTAGATAAAATGGGGGATGCGATTGGTGTACCAGTCATGGCACAACCTGATAAATCATACCTTTTTAATAAAGCGATTATCAAACAACCGACCATACAATATATGGCAGGTTTGCGCTATCGTTTTGATAATCAAAAACATTGGCAACCTTATATCGGCTTAGGCTTTGGGGTAGTGAGTTCATTGCCTTATGAAGTGGGTTATGAATTTAAAAATAACAGTTTGGGAACTGTTTTGGATTTTGATCTCAAAGTCAAACAAAAGGGAACTCAATGGGGCTTTCTGCTATTTGATGTCGGATTTGAAAAGCGTTTATCTAATCATTATCGTTGGAAAATCGGAGCTGACTATCGGGTTAACATCACTACAAACAGCTGGCAAAAGCATAGAATATTAGGCATAAATAGCGGTTTTATGTTTGACTTTTGAGTTAAACGCTATTTTTTTCAACGGAATTATTTATTAATGCGAATAATGTGTTAAAATGCCGTTAGGCATATAATATTGGTAGACTAATATCATAAAACGTTTCATAAAGTGGCGTAGCCACGATATATTAGGCATTCAATATGCCATCCCTACGGGATTTACCGTATTTTTTCACCAATTGACTACCAATATTGTATGCCTAACGGCATTTTTCAAATATTTTTAACACATTATTCGCATTATTAATTGAAACGTGAATTATAGTTAATTCGCTCATTTTTTTAATCAAATAATGCCTTTATACTGAGGGGGTATCATCTTTCCCAACAGCATATTCCGTATTGTTTCAAAACTGACAAAATGAATAAATACCTTATTCCCATTTCTTTTCTGCTGATAATGCTTCAAAATATAGCGGTTTCAGCTCAAAACGTGACAATCAGCGGCTATATCAAAGCTGAAAAAAGCAAAGAAGCCTTGATTGGTGCTACTATTTACTCACCTCAATCCAAAAGTGGTACGACTGCTAATGAGTATGGCTTTTATTCTTTCACCATAAAAGCGGGTGATAGCACGGATATACTCATTTCATTTGTCGGTTATCAAGCACAAGCGAAACGGCTTTTTCTCACGGCGAATACGCCTTTAGATATTTTTTTGAGCGAAGGTTCAGAATTGAATGAAGTGACCGTATCGGCTACTCGCAACGACAATAATGTGAGCAAAGCGCAAGTCGGCATCATCAATGTGCCGATGCGAGAGATTAAAAATCTGCCTGTTTTGGCAGGCGAACGCGATGTATTAAAGGTGCTGCAATTCCTCCCAGGCGTGCAACAAGCGCAAGAAGGCACGACCGGTTTTTTAGTGCGAGGCGGTAATACTGATCAAAATTTAGTGCAATTAGATGAGGCTGTGGTCTATAATCCGAACCATTTATTCGGTTTGTTTAGCACTTTTAATGTCAATGCTTTGAACAATGTGCAATTGATAAAAGGTGGTTTTCCTTCAAAATATGGGGGTCGATTAAGCTCAATTGTGGATATTACGATGAAAGATGGCAATAAAGAAGCCTTTCATACTGAGGGGGGTATCGGTTTGCTTTCGACCAATCTTTCAGTCGAAGGTCCGATTATTAAAGATAAGGCGTCGTTTATAGTATCAGGCAGGCGCAGCTATTTGGATTTATTGCTCAAACCTTTTACGCCCGCTGCCAAACAAGGCACAACTTACCGATTTTATGACTTCAATGCCAAAGTTAATTTTGACATTGGCAAACGCGATAAACTCTTTTTGAGTGCATTTAAAGGCGATGATCACGCCGCATATACAGGCGCAAATAGTCTCAACTACGGTATTGACTTTGGCAACAGCACCGCTACTTTGCGATGGAATCATTTATTTGGCGGTAAATTATTTGCCAACACCTCCGCTATTGTCAATAAATATAACCTCGCTTTAGGCTCTACACAAGGCAATTATTATGCACTGCTTTATACAGGCATAGATGATGTGAATTTGAAAACGGATTTTACCTATATTCCCAATACAAAACACCATGTCAAAATGGGAGTTTCTTACTTTTACCATGTTCTGTACCCCGCGTCTTTTTCAGCAAAAGTGCCTAAAAAAGGCAATCGGGTAACGATTAGCAAAGACAGTATTCCGCAGAAATATTCCAATGAATTGGCTTTTTATGCAGGTGATGAATGGGACATAACATCTTCATTTTCAATCAATTATGGCGTTCGAGTACCGTTTTTTTCTACAAAAGGAAAGACCTATCAGTTTGTAGAACCACGCCTGATTGCTAAATTGGCGATAGACCCAACCACGTCCATCAAAGCGGCTTATACTCAGATGAATCAGTTTTTGCATTTAGTGCCAAACAGTACTGCGAGCTTGCCAACGGATATTTGGTTGCCTTCGAGCGCATATGTAAAGCCGCAAGGCAGTACGCAATATTCGCTGGGCGTTTTCAAAAATTTTAAGGACAATGAATTGGAAACCAGCGTTGAAATTTATTATAAAGACATGAGCCATCAAGTGCTTTTCAAAGAAGCGACGCAGTTGACATTGGTTCAAAATATAGAAGATGTGTTGACTTTTGGCAATGGAAAATCCTATGGCTTAGAGCTTTTTGTTAAAAAAAGTGTTGGCAAACTAACGGGATGGATCAGTTATACTTTATCAAAAACCGACCAAACGTTTCCAAATCTCAATTTAGGTAAGCCATTTCCTTTCACCTATGACCGCCGCCACAACTTTTCAATCGCTGCCACTTATGATTTGAGCGACCGCTGGACGCTTTCCGCCGATTTCGTTTATCACACTGGCAACGCCTTCACCATGCCAACTGGTTTGATTCCGACTGCAGAAGATGGTTCATTGTACGATGGTTCTTACTACGATTTTACGACTCGAAACAATGCTCGACTGAGGGCATATCACCGCTTAGATGTGAGTGCATCGTATAAGAAAAAGCGCAAGTTCTTTGGGAAAATATATGACAGTGAATGGGTGTTCGGGGCATATAATATTTACAGCCGCCTCAATCCCTACTTCGTTTACTTAACAGTTGACCCGAATACCAAGCAGCGAAAAGCGTTTCAAGTGTCGTTATTGCCGATTATTCCTTCGGTGGCTTATAATTTTAAGTTTTGATAATGCTCAGATAATGCTCAGATTTACTAAATCTTAAAGATTCAGTAAATCTCATCTCATACCCCCTCAGTCAACGCGGAGCGTGATGAAGCGAAACGCATCATATTTCACCATTTAAATTCAATAAAAATGAAATTGATTTTCAAATTAATAGATATTTATTTTGGAACACATAATTCACATAGAACACATAGTTTTTTCTATGTGCCCTATGTGCCTATTGTGTTCCAAAAAAAATACACTCCTAAAATGTACACATACATCTGCGCAGCTCTAACAACAATCTCAATGGTGAGTTGCCAAAAAGAAATCACCGTTCCACAGCCTGATTATCAACAAAAGGTGAGCATCCAAGGCATCGTTGAGCCTGATAGTTTGCCGATTGTATTTCTCAATCGCACTACACCATTTTTATCAGCTACAACTACCAGTGGTCAATTGGTGATTAGAAATGCCACCGTCAAAATTACCAATGAAAAAACTGTTGATATTTTGAAATTAGACAGCCTTTATGACCGCATTTATTGCCAATTCAGCTATTTTTATAAAGGAACAAAGAAGATTTTATGGAATACAGCCTACACATTGGACATCAACAGCGGCTCTGAAACCTACACCGCTACCACCAATACGACCTTGCAAAAAGCAGTGATTGACAGTGTTGCCTACACCACCGCCTTCAATGATGTGTATGGCGAGCATGAAGGCGTGATTGTATATTTTAAAGACATCGCCCGAGCCACTAATTATTATCGCTATGAACAAACACGCTTGGTAGATACAACGATGAAACATGCCAGTATTAGCCTCAGTTTTAGTTGCATCGGCAAGGATACATTGCGCGTTTTGGAACAAGGCAGAAGTGTTTACAACGATCAAAACGTGGATGGTCAACAAATTAAAATCGTCATCGAACCCGCTTATACGCATAAAAAAGGCTTAAAAGGGCTGGTGAAAATACAAAGCATCGACAAAGCGATGTATGATTTTTATGATCAAATCGACAAACAGAAATTGACTCAATACAACCCATTTGTAGAGCCTATATTTCTGAAAGAAGGGCAGTTTGGCAGCAAAGCCATCGGTTTTTTTGGTAGCAGAACAAGAAGCAATGGGATTGATTTTGTTTTTCCAGAATAGGATGTAATTAAGGTGCAGGATTGGGTATTTCAGTGTGAATGGCATTGATTTCTTTCAAAACATCAGCCGATAAAACCAAATTAGCACTGTCTATATTTTCTTTCAATTGCGCCATCGTTGTTGCCCCGATGATATTTGAAGTCGTGAAATCTTGCTGAGTGACGAATGCCAAAGCCATTTGCGCTAAACTCATTCCCTCTTTTTCAGCAAGGGCTAAGTATTTTTCAGTCGCTGCCCAAGACTGAGGGCTATTGTAGCGAGGCAGGCTTTTGAATTGATTGATGCGATTGTCGGGCGTATCCATTTTTTTATGGTATTTGCCTGATAACAAGCCAAAACCCATTGGAGAATAAGCCAATAAACCACATTTCTCTCGAATAGCACACTCTGCCAAACCAATTTCAAACGTCCGATTCAATAAATTATACGGATTTTGGATGCTCACAGGCACAGGCAAACCATGCTTTTCTGCCATGCGAATGACGTGCATCAAACCCCAAGGTGTTTCGTTGGACAATCCAAAATGGCGTATTTTCCCTGCTTTAATCAAATCCCCAACGGTTTCTAAAACCTCCATAAAATCATCTTCCCATTTTTCATTGGCATCATGTGTATAGCCCAATTTGCCAAACATATTGGTCGGGCGTTGAGGCCAATGCAATTGATAAATGTCCACATAGTCTGTTTTCAAGCGCGTCAAACTGCCTTCTAAGGCGGCATTTAATTGTACTCTTGAAAAATCCAATTGATGATTTCTGATAAATTTCAAATTAGGATTGGGTCCTGCAATCTTCGTTGCCAGTATGATTTTCTCTCGTTTTTTTGATTGCTGAAACCAAGTGCCGATGTATTTTTCAGTCAAGCCATTGTTCTCTGCACGGGCAGGCACGGCATATAACTCAGCCGTATCGAAGAAATTAATACCTTGTTCGTAGGCATAATCCATTTGTTTGTGGGCATCCCCCTCAGTATTTTGTTGCCCAAAAGTCATTGTGCCTAAACAAATATTAGTCACTTTCAAGTCGGTTCTTCCTAATTGTCTGTATTCCATAATTTTTTTTTAAATTTGAAGTGCGAAAGTACAATTCATTCAGGTTTTTGAGTGTATTACTTAGATATAATTTTAGGTACTTTTTATGACACATAGATGAGATAGAACACATAGATTTATCCACAAAAACTGATTGACAAACTTGTATTCAATACTTCCACTCCAAAAATCCGCCTAAATACTGAGGGGGTAGTTCCACCGCACATATGCATTATTTGAACGCTCATATGCATTATTTGAATGCTCATATGCATTATTTGAATGCTCAGTAGCATTATTTGAATGCTCAGTAACATTAATGCATTTGATTTGAGTCGTAGAATCTTAGAAAAATAAATAACACCCCCTCAGTATAAACCCTCTTTTATATCCAAAACCCATCAAAACAAACCCAACCCTCAACAAAAACGCCCGTATCCAGCCAATAGCCGAATACAGGCGTTTGTTTTAAACAGCAGAGTATTTGTCCACTCCAAAACTCGCCTAAATACTGAGGGGGTATGTCCGCAATTAAGCAACCGCATAATCCGAATAAACACGCATATTGGCAGGGCGAAAACCTAAAACAAAATGATTTTTAGGAATTCCTTTTTTCTCTAAATCTTCATCTAATAAAATTTCAGTATTGTTTTGTTGTACCCAAATATTGCCCGTTTCTTCATTAATATCAAAATGAATCAGTACAGCGTATAAAAAACGATTTTGATGCCATCCTATTCTCACCAATTGAAAATGATTACCGTCTTTATCAATAATGGCTTGATAAGTCATATCATTACCTAATGAAGTATTGTAATCATGAGCAAGGTCTTGAACATAAATAGCTAAAACCTTTTGATATTTTTTGATTTGATTTTTTATAGTATCCATTGTTCGATTATTATTGAATCAGGATTAAAAACAATTATTTTAACTTTATACGTTTTAAGCGAAAATTGAATACCTTTTCTTTGAAATTCGGTTGCCCAGACATCTGTTGGAACCGCTAAATACAATATTCTATCTTCTTCTATTTGACCTAAACTGGCAAGATAATTAAGATATTGCCCTAAGGCTTTATGAAATTCGTAAGCAAAAGAGATGTCTAAAAATGATTTGACTTCAACAGCTATTTTTTGATTCTCTTTCTCAGCCGCAAAGAATTTTTCAGCACCTAAATCAATCTCCCAATCGGGATCCCATTCACTCAATTTGTAAGGGTCATGTGTAATTGTCCAATTGTCTTTTATCAGAGCTTGTTTTACAATATAGTGAAATCGGTCTTTCGCCATAGCATTATTATATTTTAAAATTTAAGCCATTAAGTTTTTGAATAGCCTTTGCTTTAGCCAATTGAATAATGTGTTCAAAGACCATATAGCGTTCCATTTCTTCATTTTCTGCGGTACTTAAATCTGATTTTTTGTTTTTATCAATCAAGAAATTTACTCTTCCTTGAGCTTTTGCCGATACTCTAAAAGTCAATACTTTTTTAGGAGAAAGGCTTGCCAAAAAATAAGCTAACTCATCAAAAATTGAAAGATTTTCTGCAACCATATTTTCTATTTTAACAGTTTAACAATAATTTTATTCTCTTTTATTAAACAAAATTAAAGATTTTTATTCGAATTACCAATTCATTAAAACATCTAAACAGAACACTCTGCTCATTAATTCTTCCATTCCAAAACCCTTCCAGGCGTATAAGGCGCACCCGCTTGTTCCAAAGCTGATTCTATTTTTTGCATATCTGCATTAATAGCTTTCAGTTCAGAAATGACACCGCCTATTTGTTTTGATACAATATCATAATCCGCTTTTTGAGCAGGTGAAGGTGCGGCAGTAGATGACCAGACATTGCCTTGAATACTGAATAGACGATTGTAAAGGCTCGGTGCGGTTTCAAACTCTCGACGGGCTAAACTGGCATCGCCACTGAGGGAGCGATTGAGTTTTTCAAGGCGTTGTTCGAGGGCGTATATTTGATTATGCGTTTCCAACGGCACTTTGGGTGCATCCAAAACAACGGATTTGATTTGAGTTATTTTATTTCTCAAATCACCATTCATTTGACCTACGCCACCAGCCACACGGCGCAATTCCGATATTTTCTTACAAAAATCGTCGTAAGCCTTCTTGTCCGTAGCGGCTAAAGTGGCATTATTGAGCGGAATGCACTTAAAATACTGAGGGGGTACCAATTCGCTGTAAACGCCATCCTCAAATTTACTCATGGCGACAGTATAATTGCCGGGCATCGCCAAATAGCCTGTTTCTAAAGCTGAAAACATGTTCTCAGGGTCGAGCGTACCGACGCTACCCGCAGGCGCAGAAGGCGCATAACGGAAATTCCAAACGAGCCGTTGAACGCCTTTTTTGGCAGGGGCTTTGAGTCGGCGAACAACATTGCCGCCTTCATCTGCAATGGTGAACAATATATACGGGTCGGGTTGTCTATCCTCCAAACGCATCGAATCTACTGAGGGGTAAAAGACGGACTCGTTCTTTTTAATTTTTTCAGATTCCATCGCACGGCGTTTTTCTTTCGCCGTTTTTAAATCATCTTTCAAATAATAAGTGAAAACAGCGCCCACCGTCGGGTTAGGTGTCATGAAATGGCTTTCACCTAAATGCGCTTTGCCACGCAAGCCCAAAGGATTGGATTCGATGAACATGAGAGCATCTTTCGTCGGGAAAATCATAGCTGGTTTATTCACCAAATCATCTCTTTTCAAAGTTCTTAAAGGCGAATAATCATCTAAAACATAAAAACCACGCCCAAAAGTAGCAATCACCAAGTCATTTTCTCTTTTTTGAATATCCAAATCTCTTACCGCAATCGTGGGCAAACCGCTCTTCAATTGTGTCCAAACTTTACCGCCATCGACAGTAAAATATACCCCAAACTCAGTGCCGACAAAGAGTAAATCTTTATTCACATGGTCTTCTGCAATAGTATAGACCGTTCCGCGTTCGGGTAAATTATTTTGAATAGCTGTCCATGATTTACCCCCGTCAGTCGTTTTATGCACGTATGGTTTGAAATCTCCATAGCGATGATGATTAAAACAAGCATACGCTACATTTTTATCGTGCTGAGAAGCTATGATTTGATTGACATAACTGCGGTCGGGTGCATTTGGGAATTTATCTACTTTTGTCCATGTTTTGCCGCCATCGGTTGTGGTTTGAATTAAGCCATCATCAGTCCCTGCAAATAGCAGATTTTCATCCAATTTAGATTCAGCCAAAGCGGTGATATTGCCATAAATATCCGTTGAACTATTTTTAGCAATGGCATCCATACTTTGCACACGACCCATAACAGGCAATTTATTTCTATCAATTTGAGCAGACAAATCGGGACTAATCACCTCCCATGAATCACCACGATTGTCGCTGCGAAAAACTTTATTGGCTGCAAAATATAGGCGAGTGTTGCTGTGTTGCGAAACAAATAAAGGCGCGTCCCAATTCCAACGATAAACCGCTTCGTTTTCCCTTTCAGAAGGGCGAATGCCGGCGCTTTCACCGCTGCGTTTATCATAGCGTTGCAGACCGCCGTATTGCGATTGGGCATAAATTATATTCGGGTCTTTCCAATCCACCGCCGATTCAAATCCATCGCCACCACACGTCACATACCAATCCGAATTGGGAATACCGTTTTCAGAAGTCGTGCGTGAAGGTCCACCCAAACTGAAATTGTCTTGAGTGCCACCAAAGACATTATAAAAAGGTGTCGCATTATCAGTTGTGACTTTATAAAACTGCGTAATCGGTAGATTTTCCTTGAAATGCCATTGTTTTCCCTTGTCATAGCTTTCATAAAGACCGCCATCGCAACCGACGATATAATGACCAGTATCATTCGGATCAACCCAAATGACGTGATTGTCAACGTGTTTCCACATTTCTCCAAGCCGCCGAGTGGTCTTACCAGCATCATCTGATGTCATAAAAAAGACATCGGGCATGTATATTTTATCCACGTTTTTAGGGTCGCAAAAGATTTCAGCGTAATAATTACCCGACGTTGTATAATCACTCATTTTTGACCAGCTTGCACCCCTATCAGAAGAGCGAAATATGCCGCCGTTTTTTTCAGTTGATTCAACTATGGCAAATAAAATATCAGGATTGACAGGCGACATCGCCATGCCAATTCGACCCATTTCAGCCGTCGGCAAACCGCTTGTTAGTTTGTTCCAAGTTGTGCCCCCGTCAGTACTTTTATACATCGCTGATTCAGGACCGCCGCCTATGTACGTGAACACTTGACGCATCCGCTGATGTGCTGTTGCATACACAATATTGGGCGAGCGTGGGTCAATCAAAACCTCATTGCAGCCTGTATATTGGCTGATATTGAGGACTTGTTTCCATGTTTTACCGCCATCGGTTGTTTTATAAATGCCACGTTCACCGCCTGCACTCCAAAGCGGACCATAAGCCGCTACAAAAACCTCGTCCGCATTTTTAGGATTCACTGCTATCATGCCGATATGCTCAGAGGTTTTCAAACCCATATTTTTCCAAGACTTACCGCCATCTTCGGATTTATAAACACCATCGCCATAACTCGCAGCCCGTTGATTGTTGTTTTCACCCGAACCTACCCACACCACATTCGGATTGGTCTGATCAATGGTAATGCAACCAATTGAAAATGAGCCTTGAGTATCGAAAATCGGTTGGTAGGAAATGCCCCGATTCACTGTTTTCCAAACGCCTCCTGCGGCAGCAGCGACATAATATTCATTTGAGTTCGTCGGATTCACCGCAATATCCACCACCCTACCCGATGTGGTCGCGGGTCCAATGCTTCTGAATTTCAAACCTCCAAAAGTACCAGACGCCATGATAGAGTCCTTCTTAACTTCAGGTTTTGCTGCATTTTGAGCAGTTATTTCATGGAAAGAAAATGTTGTTACAGTAAAAAGAAAGGCTAATAATTTGGTTTTCATAGCAAAAGCCATTTAAATGATTAAACAAATAGGTTTTTCAATTCAAATTTTGACAAAGTTAAAAAATGTTGTGATGAATCTTACCCCCTCAATAAAAAAGCATTATTAAAGCAAAAAGCCTTACTTGTTGAATCAAGTAGGGCTTTTCTATTAAACAAACATAGTCATTTGTCTATTTTTAACAGGAGACATGTCATCTAAAAATTGACTCCATAAATTAAAGGTTAAATTGAATTGGTACTGTTCATTTAACCGAGCTAATTCATTTTTCAAGTCAAGTTTATCCATACCTTGAGCTAATTTCAATAAGTCGATTCGCATTAAAACATCTTTTGTAAATGTCCTTTTAGCATCAGCAAAAGTTATAGATTGTAAAAATTGCATTGATTTATCTGAATTTAATAGAATGAGAGCATAAACAGCATACTCAATTTTATCAAAACCAAGCAAATAGCAGGTGTCATCAAGCATGACAGGCTTATTGTCTTGAGGTAGAATCAATGTAAAATGAAATGTTTTATAAAGTCCTGAAATAGCTACTTTATAAGGCTTGAATGAATAATCTCCAATTCCAAAAATAGAAAAAAGTGGCTTATTGTTGTATATACTCGATTTACGTGCATCAAAATATGATTGATGATTAGTCAAATATTGATAAGTTTTCGGGTAATCAAATTTCAGGTGCTTTGTATCTTGACCAACCTTCCTTTGAGTAACGATTGTAAATTTTCGAGTTTGTTTAATAACTGTATTTTTAAGGTCTGAACTTTTGAGCAAGCCATAAACCAAACCATCTTCTAAAATAATTTCTTCATTAAGCCCATTGACATAATGTCCATTTATTTTATCTAATTCCATTATGGCTGAACAATCGTGCTTCAATCCTTGTCGCCATTCAAAGGGGCTTTCGCCATCAATATCTTTTGTGTTTATATAGGTATCAATATTTGAAACATACTTATCCTCTATCCAACCGAATTTTTGATAAGAAATTTGGTTGTCATAAAAATTAAATTCTTTACAATCCAATTCTGAAACAGAGTTGAATTGGCAATAAAATATAGCTGCCTCAACTGAAACACTGAACTCTTTTTTACTGTCAATGCAATGTTTTTCCAATGATGCTATTGAATATTGATTTTTATTTTGTTCAAAAACGATGTTTTTAATAACAGAATTTTTCACCAAAAATAATAAATGACCATTCATTTTTTGAAAAGTCTTTATCATTGTCAAAGTAATAAATTCAGCAATATCAAAATTGCCTTTGCCTGTCATCGCATCTAAACCGCTATGATTTTTGAAATTCGTTTTTTTAGGTAGGTTAGTAGAATTAAGGCTGCCCAATTTTGAATTTGTCACCCAAGGGGGATTACCAATAATTAAAATATCTTTAGTTGAGAATTGATTGGCAATTATTTTAAAATCAAAATCGAACACATTACAATGTGAAATTGAAATTTCAGGCTTGTTTATATCTGGATTTTCAAGGTAGAAATTGATAATATTAAATTTGGTTTCCCAAACGTAGGGCTTATAAATTTCAACACCGAATATGTATTTAATATGCTTAAAATTTCTCAAAGAAGCTATGATAAAATTACTCTTCCCACAAGTGGGTTCTACTATAATTTCAGGTGAAATATTTTTTGAAACTAAATACAAAATTGCTTTATGAGCTAAATCAGCATTGGTTTGAAAGTCTCCATATTCTGCTCTATCAATTTCTTCAACAATGTATAAAGCATTTGAAATAACCAACTTGAGGTTCTCTAATTCTTCATTATTTTCAAAAAACTGTTTAATCTTAAAAACATCAAACAGTCTTTGATTAGCTATTTCGAATGATGAAATACCTTTCAGATTGTCACTTAAAAAATCTGAGACTTGTAAAGTTATATTTGCTTCAAAAATTTTCATCATTTAGGTTTATTATAGCTTACAATTTTAGAAATACCTGGAATATCGTCCTGTAATGCTACAATTCTTTGATATTGTAATCGCCATTGCAAAGCATTTGAAATAGTTAAATAACCTTGTTCAGGTGGATTTTTAAGGATTAATTCAGCTAATTTAGCTAAAGTTATTTCATCAGCAGGTATATTTTTATCATTCAGATAAGCAATAATGTCATCTTCATTAGCTCTGTCTTTTATCATTTCTCTCAAACGAAAAGTTGTCGTATAATCCGCAGTTCTTTCTTTTGAAACAAAAGAACAGCTTACAAAGTTAAGGATAGCAGTTTTCGTTTCAGGATCATCAGTTTTATCATAAACGAAAACAAGTAGATTATAGCCAAGTCCAAATATTTTCTGTTTGGCATCTTTGAAAGGACAAGATGATTGCGGTTGCTTTATGGAAGTTACTTTTATATCCGTTAAAATGTCGTCCGACGGCAAATCAACACCGCTTGCAGAAGACCCTATCATCACTTCATATTTATCTTTCAAATGCTTTTGAAACTTTTGTTCTATCAATGTTCCGACAGCCTTACCATCAGTCACGCCATACAACTCTTTATGTTGAAATTTAGATTGGACTACACAAAAGTGTTGAGCCTCTTCAATAAGTTTGGGTATCGTTAATATCTCTTTAATATTCATTTTGCAAAATTACATTTTCACAGGTTTCAGAGTATTTAAATAGTCATAAAATTTACCCCCTCAGTATTTGTAGTGAAAAGTGAATAGTGAATAGTGAATAGTGAATAGTGAATCATTAGTGTTCAAAGGATTTTGTTTTAGCAATAAGTGAGGTGCAGAGCACCTTAATATTTGTAGATTAAAGATAAAAAGTCTCTTTTAAGGTGCAGCGCACCGACATATTACGGTGCGCT
>JAYTUY010000284.1:0-11555 GCA_043744275.1 Saprospiraceae bacterium | reverse complement strand
CACTCTTATTAATAGGTGCAGTATTGATTCAGAACCCTAAGGGAGGCGGTATTGACTCTACTTACGGTTCAGGTGCCAACCAAATGTTCGGTGCAGCCCGCTCAGCTGATGCTATTGAAAAAATAACTTGGTACTTAGCTGCGGCTTTATTTGTTTTATGTGTTGTTTCTTATTTCTTTATTTCAAAAGGAGCAGGTGTAACAGATATTAAGTCGCAATCCCAATGATTTTAATTCATTTTCTTCTAAAGGAGTAATGATATTTGAGGATAAAAAAGCCGTCTTGACCTGTTGAGACGGCTTTTTGTATGTCATAGCTTAACAATAAATAAAATAAACGAAGTAATGACAAATTGTCGTGATAAAATTTCACCCCCTCAGTATTTAAAGCTACTTTTGCGCGCCTAAAGGCAAATAATCTGCAATATTGGCAGGGAAATTTAGAGAAAAATCGCTTGGCACATTAAATGATAGGCTTTGAGCAGTATCACATTTCATTAACAATTATTAGTTTAACCAAATTCGCAATTCAAAAATCTATTCGACTATGAAGCCGATAAACGACAGAGTAGTAGTGAAGCCCGCACCGGCAGAAGAGAAAACTAAGGGCGGCATCATTATCCCGGACACAGCTAAGGAAAAACCACAACGCGGTGAAGTCATTGCTGTAGGTCCCGGCAAAGAAGGCAAAGCCTTACACGTTAAAAAAGGTGATATGGTACTTTACGGAAAGTATTCAGGTCAAGAGATGACTCTCGAAGGAGAGGATTATCTGATTATGCGTGAAGATGACATACTTGTCATTCTTTAAGCCATTTTGAACCCTAATACTGAGGGGGTGTTATCAGTAACTATTTTAATTAATTTTCATTCATAAAAAAACTAAAATCAGCATATTATGGCAAAGGAAATAACCTTTAACGCCGATGCGAGAGAGCAGCTTAAAAGCGGAATCGACGCTCTCGCTAATGCAGTAAAAGTAACATTGGGACCTAAGGGTCGTAACGTTGTTATCCAGAAAAGTTTTGGTGCACCTGTCGTCACTAAAGATGGTGTGACAGTGGCTAAAGAAATTGAATTGAGCGATGCTATCGCTAACATGGGCGCGCAGATGGTGAAGGAAGTGGCTTCTAAAACGGCTGATGCAGCTGGTGATGGAACTACTACTGCTACTGTTTTGGCTCAAGCAATGGTACATGCAGGCTTGAAAAACGTAGCTGCAGGTGCTAATCCAATGGATTTGAAGCGTGGTATTGAGAAAGCAGTTAGAAAAGTTGTTGAAAATTTGAAATCACAAACTGAGCATATCAATAAAGATTTTCAAAAAATTCAGCAAGTAGCCGCTATTTCAGCTAATAACGATGATGAAATAGGTGCTTTGATTGCTAATGCAATGGAGCGCGTTTCTGTTGACGGTGTTATCACGGTTGAAGAAGCGAAAGGTACAGATACATACGTGGAGGAAGTAATCGGTATGCAATTCGATAGAGGCTATTTGTCGCCTTATTTCATCACGAATGCTGATACGATGGTGGCAGAATATGAGAATCCATTGATTCTTATTTATGATAAAAAAATCAGCAATATGCAAGAGATGTTGCCGATTTTGGAAAAATCATTGGGTACAGGTCGTCCGCTTTTAATTATTGCGGAAGATGTGGATTCTCAAGCGTTGGGCGTATTGGTGGTTAACCGTTTACGCGCTGGTTTGAAAGTGATTGCAGTCAAAGCACCAGGTTTTGGTGATCGTCGTAAAGCCATGTTGGAAGATATTGCTATCCTCACAGGCGGTACGGTTATCAGCGAAGAGCAAGGTTATAAATTGGAAAATGCCGGTTTGGAGCATCTGGGCAATTGTGAAAAAATCACAGTTGATAAAGATAATACAACACTTGTGAATGGTAAAGGCATTGATCAAGACATCAAAGCGCGTATCAACCAATTGAAAGGTCAAATCGAATCAACGACAAGCGATTATGACCGTGAAAAACTTCAAGAGCGTTTGGCTAAATTGGCTGGCGGTGTAGCGGTTCTTTATGTTGGAGCAGCAACTGAAGTAGAAATGAAAGAGAAAAAAGACCGTGTTGACGATGCTTTACATGCTACACGTGCAGCGATTGAAGAAGGTATTGTAGCAGGTGGTGGTGTGGCATTGATTCGCGCTATTTCAGCTATCGACGGTTTCAAAGGCTTGAATCCTGATGAAACGACTGGTATTGATATTGTTCGTAAGGCATTAGAAGCACCTTTGCGCATTATTTCTGAAAATGCAGGTGTTGAAGGCAGTGTAGTCGCTATGAAAGTAAAAGCTGGCAAAGGAGCTTATGGCTACAATGCTCGCACAGACAAATACGAAGACCTTAAAGCAGCGGGCGTTATTGACCCGACTAAAGTGACTCGTGTAGCTTTGGAAAATGCAGCATCTATTGCCAGTATGGTGTTGACAACTGAATGTGTCATCAATGATAAGCCTGAAAAAGAGTCAGGTCATTCTCATGCTCCTGCAGGCATGGGTGGCGGCATGGGTGGTATGATGTAATATCAACGGATAGCGGAACTCTGATTCCGCAATTGTATAGCGGAACTGGAGTTCCGCGCTACTATAAAACCTTTCCATTCATTTGGAAAGGTTTTTTTTTGATTTAATTGAGTCCAGCGGACTCTCACGTTTGTAGAAATAATAGAACGAACCCCACTTTTAACGAGTCCAGAGGACTCAAACGTTTGTTATCAAGCATAAAAACGTGTGAGTCCTCTTGACTCGTAGTTCAAATCAAAATTATCTTCTACATAACTGTGAATAAAAGAATAGTTAAGAATATGCTATAGGTTTTTAAAACCCTTTTATGTTTAGTATAATATTAAAATACATCAAGTGAAAGCTAACCATATCATTGTATTTTCAAGCCACTTATCCTTCCGTCATATCCTCACAATGTGAACGCCATTTTTATCATTTTAGATTTATTATTTTATGTAAAATATTGATTGTCATTATTTTACATAAAAGAACAATGTTGATAAAAATACATATTAAAATTACATCCCCTCAGTATCTACCCTTAAAATGGCATGGAATTGGATTATTTCCAAGTTGATTTCGCACGTGAAGCTGCTATAATTTATGACTATATAAATTCATTTACTCATAACCATTATTTCAAACCAACAATCCCATGAGGTATTTTTACAAATATTATTGTTTGTCAGCATTGAGTTTTATGATGGGCGTCTTGCCGTTTATGCTTTCAGGACAAAATAATCTCAAGGTCAACTTCAAGGACGCTGCATCAGCTCCTCGCAATTTGGTTGTCTGTGGCGACGAAGCCACTGTTACAGTGACTGTCAGTACTGAGGGGTTATCCTCTTCCACGCGTCAAAACATTCAAGCTCGGCTCAACCTTTTCAAAGGTGTTGAGCTTGTTCGCATGGAAGTGGCAGGCTCGTCAGTAGGGGTCAATTTGATAGATTTTAGCAATCCAAATCGCCCGCTTTTTCAATTGCCAGATTTGGCACCTATTTCAACCTCTTCTGTTGATATTCAATATGTCGTAAAAGTCAATTGTAGTTATACAGATTCTTTGACCATAAATGATACATTATCAGTTGTTGACAAGTGGGATTTTGTATATGATTTAGGGGCGTCTTTAGGTGTGAAGGAAAGTGATTTATCTACAGAATATAGAGATGCGCTCAAAGTACCGTCGTTTACCATGTTTGTCAGCAATAATGCGCCAAGTGGAGCAAGAGTTGGACAATGTTATCAAAGAACAACTTTAATTAACTATGGCGGTCTTGATGGTTATATCAAAGGTTTTGTTTACACTAATTCGCAAGGACCTGGGGTTTCGGTTAAAAATATAACGGTCAACGGTCACATCATTTCTTATACTAAAAACCCGACATTTAATGCAGATGGTGATACTCTAATTGCCATGATTATACCTGATTCTATTTTTCAATTCAATACAATCGGTGCTGGACCTTCTGATGGTGATAAATTATTTGAGACAGATGAAACTGTTACAATTATAGAAGAAATATGTGTAGCGAATTGCGATAAATCTCGAATTAGTACTCATGCTATGTCGTGGGGTTGTCAAGGACGTTATTGCAATACTATTTCAAGGCAAGATATTGTAAAATTAGGGCAAGGCTCTGTTAATGTGTCATTCCAAAGCAGTGGTTCTCTCCCAAATACTGAGGGGGGGTACTGTAAAGATGGCAACCAATCGGTCACCTTTACCAATACAGGTGTTGAAGTAGATGCGGGTACAGCCAGCATGTTTGATGTGTCGGCAGGTATCGGTTTGAGCGATTCTTTAAAATTAAAATATGCAGGTTATAATATTATTTCAATAAAAATTGGCGGTGTCAACATTCCAATCGGTACAAATCCAATTATTGACCTTAAAGACAATCCTCTTTTCACCACCGATCCAGATGGACCAGGGGGTTTGAGTGATATTGACGGCGATGGTTTTTATGACGATTTGGCTGTCGGCAGTAAATTTGAAGTATCTGTTCAATACGAAGTAGAGTGCAGTGTTTCATTAGTCAACAGAGCCGATTTTTGCACCAATGATTTTGATGCAGGATTTAATGCTCGTTTGGATTATACTGACCTTTGTCAAAGTCGGACAACTTATCTTCAACCTCGTTTTTTCAATCCCATCAATTCAAGCGATTATATTGAAAATTGCGTTGACCCTGATGCCAAAACGGATGGCGTACCTTTTAAAATTATGCACCATCAAGTGCGCAATGTTTTCAATTTTGAACGCAATTGTAATGGTCAAGAGCTTCTTTTGGTGGCTATAAAAATGCCTGCTGGCGTTTCAGCTGTGAAAGATTCTATGAAAATGAGTTGGTTTCAAGACAATATGCCATTGGTGAATTTTAATGTTTCCAATGATACAGTTTATATGGCATTTGATGCGACTAAAGCGCAATATCTGAATGGTGAATATTTTTCAACATTTGGTTTTTCTGCGGATTGTACAGCTAAACCAGGCTCCACAGCCTTCCCCATAGAAACGGCTTTTTATTGCCCTCCATGCGATTGTCGCCACACTTGGTATTGCGATACAATTAGCGGTCCGCGTATTCACTATGCCTCGCCACCCTGCGTACCGAATCCTATTTATGATTGTTCAAAAGGCTTAAAAACGGTTAGTTTTAAAGCAGAAAGGACGACTTTTGGCTATTTGGACGACTCATATTCGACTAAATTGACAGCCAGTGAAGTGCATACAGACGTGGCTTTGTCTTGCGATTCAATTCGCATGACAGTTGTGAATGTGGTCGGTACAACGCCTATTTTAGATAGCATAGGTGTTCTTATTTCTTATGATAATATTTCAAAAAATGATTCAAATCGTTTGAATGATATTTTTACTTTTTCAAGAGGTAAAGCCATTATTACTCATGGAGGAAATACTTATAGTTGTCTGATTGATAGTTCAAAAATGCGTGCTGTTAGAACTGATACAACAAAATCTCTGTATTTCGACTTACAACCTTGTTTGGCAAGCCTCGGCATTGCCCCCCTCAGTATGGGCGACTCGGTGAGCTTAGTAGGTGAATTTGCCGTCAATCCTGAAGGTCCTTATAAATATACATTTGAAAAAGTGCCTAATTTTAGGGCTTATGGTTATTATGTCGAAAATGATTCTTTATATGCTTGCGATAATTTTGGTTCTTTTTTCAGAGTCGGTAAATCACAAGCTTTGTTCTCTTATCCGAGTAGTTCTAATTTTCCGATTGGCTGTAGTGAGGCGAATTTGGAATATAAAATCACTATGTTTAACAATGATTACTATAAATATTTTGGAGAAGAATACCGTCAAGCAGTAGGCGTTGACTCCATTGCACTTGAATATGACCCTGCTTTTGTCAAAGCTTTTGCAGCAACAGTTGAAATTTCGATAGCAGATCATCCTATTTATGGCAACAGTTTTTTCCCATTGGCTAATTTGGATAGTACAGGCAGATACAAAGCCAGTTTCGACACTTTATTAGCTGTGCCTTCCTTGAATCGTTTGACTTCTTATGCTTTTAATTTCAGAATAAAAGCCGTTCCAAATTGCGCTACCGTAACAAGTAGTTCCAATGGCGATAACACCTATATTATTAAACCGACCATTTATTATCGCGATCGCTATTATGCGAGAGATATTGGTGATGGCAGTTGCTCACCTTACTTGAAAGATACGGCTCGATATGACAATCAAAAAGTGGTTTATACTTATCCAGCTCAATTAGAATTTACACCAATCACCAATCCAAGTATCACTATTGTCAATGATACAGCCGATTGGACGGTTAAATTGTGTAATAAAAGCGATAAGGGCAGTGCTTCCAATACATGGATTTCGATAGTCCCGACATCGCCGACTATCAATTTTAAAGTCATTGCCATTCAAGATATTACCAATAATTTAAGTCCAATCAATCACCAAGTGCGGTATTATCCAACGGATTCTACTAAAGCATTTGCCTATATTAATGGTGTTTCAGAAGTTTCACCAGCCAAAACCATTGATGATGTGTGTAATGTGGTAAGGGTAACAGCTGTCGTGAGGGAATGCGGAACAACGAATGTGGATTTACGCACTGGCTGGTTATGCAATCTGCCTTCTGATCCAGCTTGGACGCCTACTCAATATGCGCCTTGTGCCGACTCGGTTATTTATGCTCAAGTGAGAACTGAGAATCCGTTTATTGATGCTAATTTTATCAATCAAAATATTGCTATCAAACCAGGGATTTGTGATACAACGACTTTGGAAGTATTGCTTAGAAATACAGATTTGGGTACAGCTTATGACATCAAAACCCGTTTGACCATCCCATTACAAGGTTCTACTCTCGTTTTAAGCAGCATTGAAGTTGCCTATCCTTCGGGTGCAGCGTATCAGCCTGTTACTGGCGCACCTTCATATGTAGGAGCGAATCAACGCGGTCAAAACTATGAATTTAAAAATTTCCAATTTTTAAATGCGTTTTTACATCAAAAAGGATTGAAAGGTTTTAATCCGTCAAGTCCGAATGATTCAAATGAATTTAAAATTAAATTTAAATTCACGACTGATTGTGATTTCAAAAGCGGCTCTTTAAGTTATTTCACTTTTGTAGGAAAAACGGTTTGTAGTACGCCTTCCAATTTTGAAGCAGGTGAATCTTTACCCATCGAAATTCAAGGTGCAACGCTCACGACAGCCAAATCCTATGATGTGAATGTAGGCACTAATAATAAATTTGTACCAGGTGGTGTTTCTAATATTGAAGTAAAATTTAGAAATACAACCGTCAATCCAAGTGATTCTTTGGATGAAGTGAGTGTTAAATTGCCATCGGGTGTCACTTATAGACCTAATACATCTACTGCGATTGCTCCTGCCACTTGGAATCCAGGCGAGCCATCTGTTCGCAATATCGGCGGCATACAAATTTTGACATGGTATCAACCTGCTAATCTTTTACAAAATGAAGAAGCGACACTGAGTTTTGGAGTTAATACTACTGACACCTTGCCTTGTGCAGGTGCTTTAGATATGGCATTGTCCACGATGGCTTTAAAGGATTTGTTGTGTGCTACGAATGCTTCTGTTTGTAGAACTGAGATTATCACTACTTCAAATGGTGAGCATTATTATAGCGTACCCCTCAGTAGAGGAGCTATTACGATGGTTTCTGATTTCGTTATCAATGCAAATAGCATTTCTGCGGTTGCTGGCGATACGATTTTATTAGCTGGCTTGGGTGCTCAATCGTATAAATGGACAGATATTGATAAGAATGTTGTTTTAGGAACGGATTCTGTTTTGATATATGCACCGAATAGACCGGTGGCTAATATTTCACTTAAATATGGCGGTACAGGCGGTTGTTTGGATTCTGCTAAAGTTAAAATTTTATGGAGTGCTTCTCCAACGGATACTGTTCCTCCTACTTTTGTAACGGTTGATACTTTATTGACTGGTAAAAAAAGTGGCGATACCTTGACTTCATTTAATTGCAATCAACCTATTTATTTTACTTTAAATAGTGTTAAAATCACTGATAATTTAGATACAAAGCCAACCTTAACTTTGGATTCAACTGTCGTCAATGGTAATTGCCCAGTTGATGGTTATTTAATTTTAAAAACATATACTTGGACAGGTCGAGATAGCTTAGGCAACACGAGTATATTTAGAATTTTTATTAAAGTAACGGATAAAACGCCGCCTGTTTTAAGCGGTGTACCAAGCAATATTATTATCAGTCAATTGGATAATATTCCAAATGCCAATGTCACGGCTACGGATAATTGTACCAGTGTCACTCTCACACCAAGCCTTACATTTACAGGCATGAATGGCAATGACAGCGTATTTGTACGTAAGTGGATAGCGACTGATGCTTGTGGAAATATGACGAGAGATTCTCAAATTATTGTCAAGCGTGGGTACAGCACCCCCTCAGTATCAGTGCATCGCGACACCATTTTAGTAGGTGAAACAATTAGATATTGCTTGAGTAATTTAAACATTCCAGGCAATATCAACAACATCGTCAATACTTGCCCGACCACTTCAAATCGACATGTATCATATACTTTTGATGCTTCTAACTGCTTGATTATGAAGGGTTTAAGTGTCGGTGTTGATACGGCATGTTTAACTATTTGTACAGATAGCAGCTATTGCGTGCAGGTGAAATTTATTACTGATGTAAGAGTTTCAATTGTTGATACTGTCAAAGTGACTGTTGAAATAGGGAAAAGTGATACAGTCTGTTTGAAAACGACACGTTTGCAAGGCACTACTTTTACAGTGACAAATATATGCGCTGATACAACCAATAAATCAGTAGAATATACAATAAATGGCACTTGCATTATTATCAAAGGAGTAACCGTAGGGACTTCAAAAAGCTGTTGGGTAATTTGTGATTCCACAAACAGATGCGATACTATTATTATTACAACAAAAGTGAACCCCTCAGTAATTAGCAGAAAAGACTCAGTTTTGACAGGTGATAGCTTGAAATATTGCTTTAGTAATATGAATTTGCCTGGCAAAATTATTAGCATCACTAATAATTGTCTGGCTTCAACCAATCGGAATGCTTCTTTTTCAATAGATTCTACTAATTGTTTAACCATTAAAGGATTGACTCAGGGCATTGATACAGCCTGTTTTACAGTCTGTACAGATAGCAGTATTTGTGGTGTCATTAATTTTTATACAACGGTTATTCCAATTGTATTGCCTAAAAATGATACTGTTCGAGTGACGATTAATACAGGAAAAAATGATACTATTTGTTTGAAAACGAATGGATTAGTAGGCACTACTTTCACTTTGACCAATACTTGCTCTAACCCTTTGAATACATCAATTGGTTATGAAATTATCAAAGACTCTTGTATTGTCATCAAAGGATTGACTTTAGGCTCTGATAAAAGCTGTTGGACTTTATGTGATACAACCGGTAAATGCGTCACGACCATTATTTTCACAACCATTACAGACCCCTCAGTAATTAACCGTTCTGACACCATTTTGATAGGCGATAGTGCAGTTTATTGTTTAAGTCAATTGAATTTCAAAGGAAAAGTCAAGACAATTTTAAATAATTGCTTTTTAACATCAAATCGAAATGTCACCTATTCTTTAAATGCCGCTAATTGTATCGTCATGAAAGGTATCAGAATTGGTACTGATGCAGCCTGCTTTACAGTGTGTACGGATTCGGCTGAGTGCAAAACGGTTAATTTATACACGACTGTTTTACCGCATAATGACTCAATTAAAGTGGTTGTGAATGTTGGAAAATCAGACACAATTTGTTTGACAATAAACAGGCCACACAAGATGCCGATTCGCAATATTTGCCCTGATTCGACAGCAACAGCCGTCCAATATCAGACTTTAGGCGATACGTGTGTTATTATAAAAGGAGTATCAGTTGGAAAAGGAAAAGCTTGTTGGGTCATATGTGACACCTTAGGCGTTTGCGATACCATTATTGTGAATGTAACAGTTGGTGGAGCATTATTACCGATTGCAGTAGATGATACGGCGAGTACTCAAATCAACACGATGGTAACCATTCAAGTGCTTCAAAATGATACGATTAATGGTAAATTGAACAAAATCACTTTGGTAACAGAGCCTCGATATGGTACTGCAGTGCTCAAAGACGTGAATGGACAATGGCATGTAGAATATACGCCTAATAAGGATTTATGTGGTTCAAAATATGTAGATGATTTTATGTATGAAATCTGTAATGACAATGGCTGTGATATGGCGATGATTAAAGTGAAAACAAAATGTGATGGATTGGTCATTTACAACGGTTTTACACCGAATGGAGATGGTAAAAACGATTTTTTCACGATAGAAGGCTTAGAAAATTTCCCGAATACCCGTATTATTATTTACAATCGTTGGGGTAATCAAATTTATGAAGATGCCAATTATCAAAATAATTGGGGCGGCACTTGGAATGATCTTTTAGTTCCTGATGGTACATATTTCTATCAAGTCATTTTGGAAAAAGGAGATATTTACAGTGGTTATCTTCAAATACATCATTAATAGGAATTGTTATTAATTATGATAAAAATTTAATGTCGAAGGCTATTTTAAAAGTGAGAACTTTTAAAGTAGCCTTTGATTTTAACCCCCTCAGTATTTATAGTAAAAAGAGCAACTTTTTCAATAAATTATATTTTGACTTTTTCTTAACACTTCGTCTCAATACAAAAACTTACTTTTGCACCACGTTTTTTAGAACATATTTAAATCAAAATTTTTTACAAAATGAAAAAAATTCTCTTGACTTTTGCAGCTATTACATTATCAGTTGCGATGTTTGCACAAAATTTAAAAAACAATATGGATTCAGTCAGTTACAGCTTGGGTGTGCTGTTTGCCCAAAACTTCAAAAACGGCGAAAAACTCAACATTGATGCCAACGCTATGGCTAAAGGTTTTCAAGATGCTGTTGCAGGCACCGAAACCATCAAAGTTGAACAAGCCAATCAGCTATTTAGCCAATTTATGGCTAATCAAAACAAATCAAAATATGCAGCGACCCTTGAAAAAGGGGCAAAATTCCTTGCAGAAAATGGTAAACGCCCAGGTGTGAAAACTACAGCCAGCGGTTTGCAATATGAGATAATGAAAGAAGGAATGGGTCCAATGCCAAAGGCTACCGATAAAGTGACAACACATTATCATGGTACTTTGCTCGATGGAAAAGTTTTTGATAGCTCTGTGAATCGTGGTCAACCGATTGATTTTCCATGCAATGGCGTGATTCAAGGTTGGCAAGAAGCCCTTCAAATGATGAAAGTTGGTTCAAAATGGAAACTATTTGTTCCTTATCAATTGGCTTATGGCGAGCGTGGTGCAGGTGGTGACATCGGACCTTATGAGACGCTTATTTTTGAAGTAGAATTGCTTAAAATTAATTAGTCAATTTATAATGAGAATAGACATCCTTTCTGCCGTCCCTGAACTTTTGGAAAGCCCATTCAAACACTCCATCTTGAAAAGG
>JAYTUY010000283.1:0-11628 GCA_043744275.1 Saprospiraceae bacterium | reverse complement strand
TCAACTCTCAACTCTCAACTAACTAAGGTTAACCATAATTAGACGAAATAAAGTCTTGTAAACTACTGATAGTTTCTTTTTGCACATCCACAGTGGCTTGAATCACGTCAATGATAGAAATAATGCCTTTAAGGACACCATTTTCAAAAACAGGTAAATACCGAACATTGCCATCAGCCATAAGTTTCATACAATATTCCATTGAATCACGAGGATTCACATGAGGCAAGTCCGTGGACATAATTTCGCTAACGGATGTTTCGGTAGAATGTTTACCTTTCAAAATCACTTTGCGGGCGTAATCCCTTTCTGTCATAATGCCGAGGTAAGTTTCATCTTCCATGACCAATATTGAACCGATGTTCTTCTCGTTCATGATTTTGAGCGCGTCAATAACGCACGTGTTAGGTGAAACTGCAATGACCTTGTTTGATTTCCTTTGGAGGATGTCTGATACTTTGCTCATAAGTGCGCGTTGATTTTGGTTAGTAAATATAATGTGCAAATCCTGAATAGCGTAAAAATATTGTATTGTATTGATAATTCAAAATTTTATTTCAATTAATTTTAATTTGTAAGAACATTTTACCTATTTATGATAATTACAAGCTATTAAATTCTTTTTTAACCAATATAAATTTAACCTTTTTTAATTAAAATCATGATGATTTTTTCAATTTTATATTGTTAAGAAAGAATTCGTTATTGTTTCAAGAGAAAACGGTTTATTTTTAAGCCATAAAAAAAGTTTAATGTCTGATAATAAAAATAAGTCGAAACCCTTAATTATTCATACTTTAGAAGGCATTTTTACTGAGGGGGTCGATTTTTATATTGAAAACGGCTTATACGTTTTTACTGAAAAGTATTTAACAGAGCGTGGTTATTGCTGTGGAAATGGCTGTCGGCATTGCCCTTATAAAAAAATAGATGATGAGTAATGAGTAATGGGTAATAGGTAATTTTCAAAATTTTTCTATCTTTAAGCCAAACTAAACCCTATTATATATGAATTTCAAGTCTCTACTTCGCCGTAAAACCATTTCTGATGTCCTTAAAAATCCTGAAGCTGACCCTCATGGCAATGAAGGAGCATTAGTTAAAAATCTCAAATTGCGAGATTTAGTATCTATGGGCATCGCTGCAGTCATCGGAGCGGGTATTTTCTCAACCATTGGCAAAGCTGCATTCGCAGGCGGACCAGGTGTAGTGTTTCTATTTATAATCACTGCAGTCACATGTGGTTTTACTGCCTTGTGCTACGCTGAATTTGCCTCGCGTGTACCAGTTGCGGGTAGTGCCTACACGTATTCGTATGTCGCGTTCGGTGAGTTGGTGGCTTGGATAATCGGCTGGGCGTTGATTTTGGAATATGCTATTGGCAATATTGTGGTTGCTATTTCGTGGTCGAGTTATTTTAATAATTTGATGAAAGGATTAGGCATCAATCTACCAGCTTGGATGATTTCAGACGGTGGCACTTCTAAGGCTTTATACGATACAGCCATTCAAAATAATACTTCTACTGAGGGGATGGCTTGGACAACAGCACCTATGTTCGGCTCATGGCATGTCATTTTCAATTTACCAGCATTTATTATAGTCGTTTTGATAACTTGGTTGGCTTATCGAGGTATTAAAGAGAGTAAAAAGAGTACTAATTTCATGGTCGGATTGAAGTTGGTTGTTCTATTTTTAGTCATAATAGTTGGTGGTTTTTATGTTCAACCGACCAATTGGTCACCATTTTTACCCAATGGTTTTGGGGGTGTTTTGGCTGGAGTCTCGGCAGTTTTTTATGCCTATATTGGTTTTGATGCTATTTCTACAACGGCTGAAGAATGTGAAAATCCGCAAAGAGACTTGCCGCGAGGCATGATTTATTCATTAATTATCTGCACAGTTATCTATATTTTCATCGCTTTGGTCATTACGGGCATGGTTAAATATAGCGAATTTCAAGGTGTGAATGACCCATTGGCTTATGTTTTTCAGAAAACTGGCTTGACCAATTTGAATTACCTTATTTCCATCAGTGCCGTTGTGGCTACCACGAGCGTTTTATTGGTTTTCCAACTCGGGCAGCCGCGTATATGGATGAGCATGAGCCGCGATGGTTTGTTGCCTAAACGCTTCTCTCGCATCCATCCCAAGTTTGGTACGCCTTCTTATGCCACCATCGTTACAGGTTTTTTAGTAGCCATCCCATCGCTTTTTATGGATGCTAATTTGGTGACTGATTTGACAAGTATCGGGACATTATTTGCTTTTGTTTTGGTTTGTGGTGGCGTTTTGATGCTGCCTTTTGACAATAATCCTAATAAAAAATTCAATTTACCTTATATTAATGGTCAATTTATCGCCCCTCTCCTATTGGCAGTGTTTATTTTTCAATTCAGAGATAGGACTTATAATGCCTTTACAAATTTGAGTTCAGAAAATCATCAGGAATACTTGTATGCCATTTTTATCGTTGTAGCCATAGTGACAGTCGTGTTTACATTTCTTAAAAAATGGTCATTGATACCAGTTTTAGGTGTTCTTTTTTGCTCTTATTTATTGATTGAAATACCCGTCAAATCATGGTATGTCTTTTTTGGATGGATGGGATTGGGCTTGTTGATTTATTTCAGTTATGGATTAAAAAGGAGCAAATTGAACAATCAATAGCTCAAAATTGATGAAAATACTGAGGGGGTGTTATTGAATGATGAATGATGAATTGGACTTAAAATGTTGATTTTTTAAAAATTATTATAAAAAGAGTTTTAGAAAATGAGAAAGTTGTTATTCCTAATTGGCATATTCGTCACTGTATGCAGCCAAGTATTCGGGCAAAATGTTATTTTAGACGGTTATGTTTTTGAGAAATACAATCGCGGCTTCCTCAACGAAGTCTCTATCAGAATCCTTGATAAATCTGAAGCTTTAGTGGCGGAAACCATGACGGATTTGGATGGGCATTTTACGGTTGAAGTACCTGTTGGAAAGGTTTATCTAATGGATTTTAATAAAAAAGTATTCGCTCCAAAACGCGATAAAATAAATACAGTCGGTAAAATTGCAGGTGAAAAAGTATTTATCCAAGCCGAAATGGAGCGTCAACCGGGCTATTTGCTTGAGGTCACTTTAGCAGAAAAACGATTGGCTCAAGATGTGGCAATTGATGCAGTTCATGGTGCGCGTATTGAAATTTATAATAATACATTTAAAAAACAAGAGTTGGTTATCGATTCTGCCCAAAGCCCAGTATTTAGTATTACCCTTCAACAAGGCAATGAATACACCATTTTAATTCGTAAAAAAGGGTTTTACAATAAAAGATTGCATGTCAATGTTAATATAAATGGTTGCTACCTGTGCATGGATGGTTTTGGAACGGTCAACCCAGGCGTGGTGAGTAACCTCACTTCCGCCGAGGATAACAAACTCGGTACGCTCATCGCCAATGTGGAACTTGACCGCATAGACATGAACAGAAACATTGTTATTCAAAATATTTATTATGCTTATAACAGTGCGGCTATTACTGAGCCTTCCAAAAAAGAGCTGGAGAAAGTAATTACCCTTTTGAAAATAAACCCTTCGTTCATTGTTGAATTAGGCTCGCATACGGATTCACGCGGTTCTGATGATTATAATTTGAAACTTTCGCAACAACGCGCTCAAGCAGCAGTGGATTATATATTGGCTTCAAAAATGGTTGATGCTTCAAAATTGAAAGCAAAAGGCTACGGAGAAACCAAATTGGTCAATAAATGCGTCAATGGGGCAACATGTACAGAAGATCAACACCTACAAAATAGGCGGACTGAACTGAAAATCATAGGCTTCACCAACGATGCTTTTTCTGGAAGAAGCCTTGTAGAAATAATGCACGATGAGGAAATGGCGGAATTTGTGAAGAGTGGAGAAGGTGAAAAAGTATATTCTTCAACACCTATTTCTACTGATAAAAAGAAAGAAAATGTGCCAACTAAAACGCCCCCCTCAGTATTGCCGCGCCCTGTAAGTAGAGGCAATACGACTCCGCGCAATGACAAGCCTGCTACACGAACAGATAATTTTGAGGAACAAAATGTTAAAAATCAATCAATCGAACCTTTCGATGATGAAACTATAAAAACGACTGCTAAAGCGACTACCAACCCTGAGAAAACAATCAAAGTTGAGCCTTTTGAGGACAATATTAAACCTCAAAAAGAACTGCCTAAATCGATAAAAAAAGAGACTAAAAAAGCAAATCCTGAAACAGCTAATTTGAATGTCAATTTGCAACCAGTGGGTGATTATTCAGGCTATAAAGTTGAACTTTTTATAGCAGATAAACCTCTCAGTGCCAATGACCCCGACTTAAAAATGATAGCCAATGAAGTTGCGTCCGATATTTTTTATGATGTCATCAAATCAGGAGACACATCTTATTTAATCGGCTATTTTCAAGGGTGGACAGAAACGGAGGCTTTCCTTGAAAAAGTAGTATCAAAGTATCCTAAAGCCCGCATTATTGAGTATTTTAAAGGAAAAAGGTTGAGTAATTAAGTAGCTTAACCGCCTTAATAAATAAAAAAATCATAAAAATTTGATTTACAACATTTTATCAAATAAATTTGTAGGAATTTATCATTTTTCACACAAAATGGAACGCTATGCAAATGCTATTTAGAATCTTACCGACGGTAACTCTCATCGTCGCATCTTTTACCGTAACTGCTCAAACGCTCTTAGAAAAAGCCGATAAGCAATACGAATTGCACGCTTATCGCTTAGCGTCAAAATCATACGAAACCATATTGGCTCGTGATCCCAACGACTTGGCTGTTGCCACGCGTTTGGCGGATGCTTACTATCATCTCAACGCTTTGGATGATGCTGCTTTATGGTATTCAAAAGCTGTGAAGGACACAAAGGTGCGCCCTCCGGCTCATCTGAATTATGGCAAAGTGCTCATGATGCTTGGCTTGTATGACAATGCAGAAGCACAATTTAATGCCTATCGCGCTACTGATGCGACAACGGCTGCGAATTACATCAAATCATGCCGATTCGCTCGCAATAATGAGGACAATTCGATAGATTTGAAAGTGGCACCCCTCAGTAAAGCGAACACTTCGACGTCTGAATTTGGCGTTTCGATGTACAAAAATCAATTGATTTGGTCATCAAGCCGAATGGACATGAACAGAGCCAATCAAACAGCAGCCAAAAGCGACTGGACAGGTTCAACTCAAAATCAGCTTTATTTGGCACCCATTGAAAATGTCTCAAGTCAACCTTTCAAAATCGGTTTTTTGAAAAGTGATTTGAAAAACACTTATAATGAGAGCAATCCCTCCTACTCTGCCGATGGCAAAACGGTAGTATTCATGCGCAATAATTTTGATGATGGTGAGCGCATCAATTCAAATGCAGGCATGGAGTTCAGCCTTTTTACAGCCAATATCAATGATGATGGCAGTTGGGCGGATATACGCGCATTCATTCACAACGGGACGGGCTTTTCAACGGGTTTCCCTTCATTGAGTCCTGATGGAAAGACCTTGTATTTCGCTTCAAATAGAGGCGGTGGACAAGGCGGTTTTGATATTTATGTCTGTTCAAAACGGGGTAATGTATGGGCAGAACCTCGCAATGTAGGCGCGTCTATCAATACTTCAGGCGATGAAATCACACCGTTTACTGATGGTAAAACATTGTATTTTTCATCTGATTATCAAACAGGCTATGGCGGTTTTGATGTTTTCAAAACTGAAGGCTTGGGTTCGGAAGTCGTCAATATGGGCACAAGGGTTAATTCATCGGGCGATGATTTTAGTTATGTTTTTGACCCCTCAGTAAATGTCGGTTTTTTTGTTTCTAATAGAAAAGGAGGCAAAGGAAAAGAAGATATTTATCGGGTTGACAGACCATCTGAAAGTGCGAATATCATCGTCATTGAAAATGGTGCACCTATTAAAGATGCTAAAATTTCTGTTACTCAAGGCAATGAAAAAAGCTTGGCGCAACTCAAAGGAGGCAATTATATGCTCGATTTGAATGACGGTAAAACTTATACCATTGAAGTAAAAAAAGAAGGTTTTAAAACAAAAACCTTGAAAATAGAGCCTCAATTCGTCAAAACGACACGTAATATTGAGGTAACAATGGAAAGAGATGTGCCTACGGCAATGAGCACTATCCCTCAGTACAAAGGCTTGGTTTTAGATGGAGCGACCAACGATGAACTTGAAAATGTCATCGTTAGAGCCACCAATCAAGCGACTAATGCGCAATTGGAATTTATAACTGATAAAAATGGTCGGTATAAATTTAACCTATCACCGACAGCCGTTTATTTGATTACTTATTCAAAAGAAGGTTTTATTATTGGTAAAAAAACAGTAAAACCTGCTGAATATGTCAATAAAAATTTAGGTGATGTTATATTAAAACCTTCTGATCTTTCTGAGAAATCTGAATTGATGGCAAGTGTAGATAATAATGCAAAAAAATCAGTGCCAAGACCATCTGATGTACCGCCTGCATATGATATACGCCCAGCAAAAGTGACGGCTAAAACGCCAGAAGAAAAAGTTTATGCTGTACAGATTTTCGTTTCAGGTAGTGATGATGTTTTGAATTTGTCAAAATATGATGAATTAAAAACAATTGGTAACGTTTATATTGCACCTGAGGAAGGCAAACAGAAAGTCCGTTTGGGTGTATATTCAACCCGTGAATCAGCTAATATTGCTTTGGACAAAGTGAAAGCGAAAGGTTTTACAGGTGCTTACGCTATTGAAGAAAAAAATGACAAAGCGGCTTCAAGTAATAATTTCACCCCTGCTCCTAAACAAAAAATAGTAGTAATGGAAACAGAACCTGATAAGCCATTGCCTAAGCCAAAAACAACACAGCCAACTACGGTGACTAAATCACCTAAGCCGTTGCCAAAACCAAAGGTCGTTCAGCCAGCTGCTACAACGCAGCCTAAAGCTCAAACGCCACTTCCTAAACCAAAAGCGGTTTCAACTGCTACGACAACTAAAGCAGCAGCGGCATTGCCAAAACCAAAATCATACAACACGGTTGTAAAACCTAAAGATGTAGCTGTTGTCGCGCCTACAAAAGTGGTTAAGAAAGATGTTGAGGACAAAACATTCAAGGTGAAAATAGCCGCTATGAAAAAACCTGAATGGTTCGACGATTCTAAAGTAGCCAATTTGTGGAAAGTGGATCAAGTAGTAGAAGGCGATTTGACACTTTTTATCATGGATGGTTTCAAAACTCTACAACAAGCAAAAGATATGAAAGCTAAAGTAAAAACTGCTGGATATAAAGATGCTAAAGTGGTGGTTAAAGATGGTGTTAAATTTAAAGTAGTCGATTAAAAAGTGAAAAGTGAAAAGTGAAAAGTGAAAAGTGAAAAGTGAAAATGTACTGAGGGGTATTTATTTTTCACTTTTCACTATTAATTTTTCACTAAATTTGCCTTTACATAGTAGTTCAAGTGAAAAATGCCAAATCTGATTCCGCATGACCCGATTTCTATTAATTTGCCTTTTGATGATACCCCTCAGTAGTTTTCAAACTGATTTGCAACCGCAATATCTGCGCGTCAAACTCAGTAAAAATATGACTATTCAAGAAGCACTCAAAAGCTATCTCCTCGACGAATATGATTGCAATTTTCAGCAATTTTTAAAAATCAACAAACTACCCAAAGCTATACCCCTCAGTATCAACAAGGAATATAACCTGCCTGTGCTTATCTATAATTTCAATGGTAAAAATATTCGGTCATCAATTGGGATTACCGACCTTGATATTGCTAAAAATATTGAGTCTTATAATACCGACCTCTTGAAAAAAGGCATTCGTCAGCAATCATATAAAGAAGATAAATTTCTTTATGTGCCATTTCATATTCAAAATTGTGTCGGTCAGAAAAAAATCATCACACCTAAACTTGAACCCGCTGTTACTGAGGGGTCAGAAAGATTAGTGAGTACAAAATCGACTGCTTATGCTATTTTTGGAAAAAAATATGAGGATGTGCCCGCTGTTGACCGTAAATTAAAAGGTAAAATTTTCTATGTAGAAGGTGGTCATGGGGGTCCTGACCCAGGTGCGCAAGCCAAAGTGCAAGGCAGAACCCTTTGCGAAGATGAATATGCCTACGATGTGTCGTTGCGAGTAGCCCGTGAATTGATAAAACATGGGGCGACTGTTTTTATTATCAATCGCGACCTCAATGATGGTATTCGAGATGGAGATTTTTTATTATGTGATAATGATGAGGTCACTTATCCTAATTTAAAAGTGCCTGTTCATCATAAAACACGGCTATTTCAACGCTCAGATGCTGTGAATGAATTGTATGAAAAATATAAAAAGAAAGGCATCACTGACCAACGTCTCATCGTGATTCACGTCGATTCAAGAGGTAAAAATGAACATATCGACACTTTTTTATACTATCAAAGCGGCAATGAAAGCAGCTATAAAATTGCCAAACGAATGCAAGCCGTTCTTGAATCAAAATATGCTACTAAAGCCAATCGTGATTATTCAGGTACGGTTACTACACGCGACTTGCACATGCTTCGCGAAACCAAACCGACAACAGTGTTCGTTGAAATAGGTAATATTCGCAATGAATTTGATAGAAAACGGATTATGATTAAAAATAATCGCCAAGCCATTGCAGGTTGGTTGGTTGAAGGTTTTATGAAATAAAAAATGTTCAGTAAAAGAGGCTTATAGATTGCCTATTTATTTAAATTATCTAATATCTAATATCTCTCCTCTAAAATCTAAATATGCAACACCATAAAATTAAACTCCCTCAAACGGCACATTATTATACACACGGCGAGCCGACTTCAAAAGTGAAATACTTATGGTTCGTCACTCATGGCTACGGACAATTGGCAAGCAATTTCATTCGCAAGTTTGAAATTTTTAATACCGAAGAGCATTTCGTAGTCGCTCCCGAAGCCTTAAATCGCTTTTATTGGGATATGCGAAAAGGTATTGTCGGAGCTAATTGGATGACAAAATTGGATAGATTGGACGAAATAGAAGATTATTCTAGTTTTTTAACAACGGTTTACAATGAATTCATCACTCAACTCTCCCCTGATGTAAAAATTATACTTTTAGGATTTTCACAAGGCGTAGCCACTCAGATGCGTTGGATTCAAAGGGCGCAACCACTATTCCATCATCTCATTTTTTGGGGCGGCGTTTTGCCTGAAGACATTGATTACCTGCGCGATGAATTTTTTGGGCAACCCCTCAGTCAATATTTATCCGATAAAAAAATACATTTTATCAATGGCGATGAAGACGAATTTGTCACGCCTGACAAAATAGAATGGCATTTGGATTTTGCCAAAACTCAAAATATTGACCTCAATTATATCCCTTTCAAAGGAAAACATGAAATTTTGACTGATGTTTTAGACAATTTTACAAAGCAATTTATCTTGTAAGTGAATGTATCAAAGCGGTGTTGTTTTCGTTAAATTCAAATAATAAATAATATTCAATTAAAAACCAATTTTAAGGAATTATAGAGATTTAATTTATTCAAAAAAAATGGGAAAACAGATTACTTGGATTATTGCTTTTTTATTACTTGCCCTTTTAGGTGACCGCATTGGCGGCTTTTTTTTAAATAAAATCACTGAAAACAGCCAATTTCGCTACTCGCGACTTTATTATGCCCATCAAGATGCTGACATTCTTTTTGTCGGCAATTCAAGAGGTTTGACATTTTATCAGCCCGAAGTTGAGAAGTTGACCTCCTTAAAAACAATGAATATCAGCTATAATGGTATGCCCGCAGACTTGGCTAAATGCCTTGTGATGGACTATCTCGACCACCACAAAGCACCCAAAGTGATGGTGGTAGATGTCACCCTTTGCGACCGTGAAAATGATATGCTCAAATCTGGTTTCAATTTATACACCCCTGCATCGCCCCGATTAGACACTTTACTGAGGGGTATCCACTCGCCTGATGATTGGGCTGGGCGGAAGATTGTGTATGGCGGAAAAGTATCGTGGTTATATCGTCATAATTCTGAAATTTTTCAACGTGTTTTATATCATCGCAACAAAACTGATGAAGATTGGCTCATTGACCGAGTAATAAGCACTTCCGCAGCCAATGACACGTCGCTCAATTCCTATAAAGTCCGTATGTTTCCAAACATGGTCGTGCATTTAAAAGAAATGATTGAATACGCTCAAAATAAAGGCGTGGAAGTCAAATTGGTCATCAATCCATATTTTCCCGCTTTTGCTGAAAGCGTTCGGGATTCATTTTTAACACCTTTGAAAACGTATGTTGAAAGCCAAACAAATATGTCGATTAAAGATTATTCAACTGTATTGAGCGACCGTGAAGACATTGGCGATTTTCAACATGCTAATAAAAAAGGGAGCATCAATTATATGCACATTCTCATGGGTGCAGGCTATTTTAATGCCTCAAAAGCCAACCAATAAAATTCAAACTGAGTAAAACATTAGAATATTATTGTTTTATTGAAACATAAATTTGTTTTTATAAAAATCCTGTTTTATATTTGTCTTAATAAAATTTAATACCCCCTCAGTATTAAAGCTCTTTTATTGATGAAACATTGTAATTTTTAAACCACTCAAAATCATTGAGTTATGAAAAAACAAACGGGTCACCGAATGTATAACTTTCCTGATGCAGACCTCTACACGTCATGCATGCATACCATCCGAAACGCTCACCGAGATATTGAACAATTCAAACAATATGGTTTTTCCCCTGATAAATTAACAGGCTTCGCCAATCAGTGTGAGAAGTTTAAAAACCTGCCTGACGATGATGAATTGGTGGGTGATCAGATGATTGTTACTGATAAAAAATATACTGCAGCCGAAAAACTGAAAAGTGCCATCCGCAGCATTATGACTCGTGTGGAGATGAAATATGGCAATCGCTCAGGGCGTTATCGAAAATTCGGTACGGCTAAAATGGGCGATATGACCGATGCGCAGTTGCTCTTTTGTGGGCGTCGAGTTGCTCGTGTAGCGAGAGCTCAAAACGACTTCCTCGCTGATGTAGGTGTGAATGAAAATCAAATTCAGAAGGTCGTCGATGCCTATACGGTCTTTGAAAATGCCTTGAATATTCAGCAAGATAAAATTGCTGACCGCGATATTGCCGTCGATATTCGCACCGAACAAGGCAATAAAATCTACGAGCTGATGATTGAAACTTGCAATATCGGTAAAGATATTTGGGCAGAAAAAGACCCCATAAAATATGACCAATATTGTGTCTATGACAGTAATAATGATCAAAAAATAGCTCGGAAAGAAAAGCTCAAAGCGCAGGCGAGTCATTAATTTTTACATATTGCAATGGGAACGCGGATGACACGGATTAAACTGATTTTCACTGATTTTTTTATATTTTCAAAGATAAAATCAGTTTAATCTGCGTCATCCGCGTTCCTTAATTACAACCCCATTAATATTTTCGTAGTTTTGTCTTTTTTATCAAACTACTGTACAGTAAAAAAAATTAAATTGTAAGGCATTGATAATCAATAATATAGTTACAAACAATATTGGCTAAATAGTCAATAAAAGATTTAA
>JAYTUY010000282.1:0-11674 GCA_043744275.1 Saprospiraceae bacterium | reverse complement strand
AGTATGTCGCATTGCTTTGCATTTTTTTTCATCAACTTGATGTATGCAACCTTCATACTCTTTTTTTATATTATCTTTTTTTACTGTACAGTAGTTTGATTATTTTTAAAACAATTTGTTAATTTTAATTCATAACTTATTGATTATCAAACTTTTGGAAAGTTAAAAATTTCCAAAAGTTATTATACCCTAATTTTTACTCCTCCGACATATCCATCGTGTGAAACACATTCGCCACATCGTCATCATCTTCAAAACGCTCAACGAGCTTGATAACCGCTTCCGCATCTTCATCGCTCAACTTTTTGGTGACCGTCGGGATGCGCTCAAAAATGGCTTCTTCTACTTCAATATTGCGCTCTTCAAAAAACTTCTGCATATTGCCAAAATCCGTAAAATTGCATGTGATGACCAATTCGTCGCCATCCTCTTTTATTTCATCCAAACCATAATCTATCATATCCAATTCCAATTCATCAAAATTGGGCATCGCTTCTTTTTTTATTCTAAAAATACCTTTCCGTACAAACATATAATCCACCGAGCCACTCGTGCCCAATGAACCGCCGCCGCGATTGAAATGCATCCGCACATTCGCCACTGTCCGCGTGGGATTATCGGTCGTCGTTTCTACGATAAATGCTACGCCATTCGGTCCATAGCCTTCATAAACGACTTCTGCAAAATTTTCAGAATCTTTAGAAGTCGCTCTTTTGATAGCCGCTTCGACATTCGTTTTGGGCATATTTGCCTTCTTACTGTTTTGAATGGCTAAACGCAAGCGTGGGTTATTGCTCGGGTCACCGCCACCTTCTTTTATGGCGATAGCTATTTCACGACCAATTTTTGTAAATACCCTTGCCATATTGCCCCAACGCTTCATTTTTGAAGCTTTCCGATATTCAAACGCTCTTCCCATGATTTTTCGATATTAAAATATGTTTATGCTTGATGCCAAAATTTAGGTTACAATAAAATGTAAAATTATGCTTAAAAACGGCGCAAAGTTAGGATTTTCCCTAAATAAACAAAAGAGCTATCATTAAATTTACCCCTCAGTAAAAATTAAAAAAAAACGGTATTTTTTAGAAAAAAAATACCCAATCGCCCGTTCTAATTTATTGATTTTCAATGCATTACAACATTCATCATTCATCATTTATCATTCATCATTTTGATTGTCAATTGCATTTTCCTACTTTTACAAAAATTTTTAAATCATTTTGAAAGATGTCAAAACCTGGAATCCCACAAGGGACGCGCGATTTTTCGCCTGAGCAAGTCGCCAAACGCACATATATATTTGATACCATTAGAAAAGTATTCACCAAATTTGGTTTTCAACCCATCGAAACGCCGACTTTGGAAAACCTCTCCACGCTCACAGGCAAATATGGCGATGAAGGCGATAAGCTCCTTTTCAAAGTGCTGAACAACGGCGATTACCTTTCCAAAGCCGACCCCTCAGTATTGGCAGATAAAAATTCAAGCAAATTGATTGCTCAAATATGCGACAGAGGTTTGCGCTACGATTTGACCGTTCCCTTCGCTCGCTACGTGGTGATGCATCAAAATGACATCACTTTCCCTTTCAAACGCTATCAAATTCAGCCAGTTTGGCGAGCTGACCGTCCTCAACGGGGCAGATATAGAGAATTTTATCAATGCGATGCGGATGTAGTAGGCTCAAATTCTTTGGTGTATGAAGCAGAATTTGCTCAGATTTATGATGAAGTTTTCAAAAAATTAGGGCTGAACGTTGTCATTAAAATCAATAATCGCAAAATTTTATTTGGCATGGCTGAAGCGGCAGGCGTTCCAGACAAATTTATGGACATGACCATCGCCATTGATAAGCTCGATAAAATCGGTTGGGAAGGTGTCAAAACGGAATTAGAAAGCCGAGATATGCCCCTATCAGCGATAGAAATGATTGATAAACTATTGAAAGTCAATACTTTAGATGAGTTAGAAAAATTTGGCGATAAAAGCCCTTCTTTACTAAGGGGTATCGAGGAGCTTCGGACATTTCACCAATATTTTGATTTAAAACCAAATGCCAACGAAATTAAATTTGACATTACGCTCGCACGAGGCTTGAATTATTATACAGGCTGCATATTTGAAGTCGCTGCAAAAGATGTCAAAATGGGCAGTATCGGCGGTGGCGGTCGCTATGATGATTTGACGGGCGTGTTTGGTTTGAAAAATGTCTCAGGTGTAGGCATCAGTTTTGGAGCGGATAGGATTTATGATTGCCTTGAAGAACTCGACCTTTTTCCGAAAGAATCGCAGCAAAGTCTGAAAGTGCTGTTTGTCGCCTTTGATGCCGAAAGCCACCTTTACGCATTCAAAACTCTCAGCGAAATGCGCGAAGCAGGTATCAACGCCGACATTTACCCTGAGCCTACTAAAATAAAAAAACAGTTGGATTATGCGGACAAACGCGCCGTGCCGTTCGTTGTTCTTATCGGTTCGGAAGAAATGGAAACTGGGCAATTAGCCTTGAAAAATATGGTGTCGGGCGAGCAAGAGAAGATGGAATTGAGCAAAATCATTGATATACTGAGGGGGCACTTATAGAAATTAAAAATTAGGAATTAGGAATTAGGAATTAGAAATTAGACTCTGGTAATGAATACTGAATGTTTTAAATTTAATTAGTTAATTTTCAACAATTTATGCATTAATTTTATTTAAACTCAATGAAAAACGATAATGTTAAAATTCAACAAACGGAAATTCTTTCTAAGAATTGGTACACCCTCAAAAAGGTCACGTATGATTATCTGAAAAAAGATGGACAATGGCAATCGCAAAGCCGTGAGGCTTACGATAGAGGCAACGGGGCAGCCATTTTGTTGTATAATAAAGAGACTCAATCGGTGATTTTGACCCGTCAATTCCGTATGCCGACATATATAAACGGGAACGAAACGGGCATGATGATAGAAGTTTGCGCAGGTCTTTTGGACGAACACGATGCAGAAGAATGCATCCGCCGAGAGACTGAGGAGGAAACGGGCTACAAAGTGAAAGAGGTTCGTAAAATTTTTGAAGCCTATATGTCGCCCGGTTCGGTGACTGAAAAACTCTATTTTTTTATAGCCGAATACTCCAAAGAAATGAAAATGACTGAGGGGGGCGGCTTGGAGCATGAACAAGAAGATATTGATGTTTTAGAATTATCTTTTGAAAAAGCTTATCAAATGATGGACACTGGAGAGATATGTGATGCCAAAACAATCATGCTTTTACTTTATGCAAAAGTTCATAATATTCTATAAAATCAGCGTTTTATACATAAAAATAATTTTAATTAAAAAATAGAACAATATTACTTACTTAAAAATCACCCCTATGAAATTCATTAAAATTTTACTTTTATTCATTATTCTTTCTCAATCGTTCTATTCTTTTGCTCAAGAATCGCCTAATATTATCGAACCGATAAAGGGAAATAAAGGCAAAATGTACATCTTTTGGGGATGGAATCGAGCGCATTTTACAGACTCAGATATTCGATTCAGAGGTAATAACTATGATTTTACGCTCAAAAATGTAGTAGCTTATGATAGGCAAACGCCTTTTGCACTCGACCCATATTTTCATCCTACTAAATTGTCGATTCCGCAAACCAATCTTAGAATCGGTTATTTTATCAGCAATCATTACAATATTTCTTTTGGGGCTGACCACATGAAATACGTGATGGAGCAAAATCAGAAGGTGAAAATAAATGGTGTTATTAAAAATTCTGAAACTCGTTTTGATGGAAATTATACAGATAAAGACATTATTTTGACTGAAGATTTTTTAACTTTTGAACACACGGATGGATTGAATTATTTAAATTTAGCCATCAGCCGTGTTGATAATCTCTTTGATTTCAACAAGTTACGCATTAAGCATATTGAGATGAGTTTTACTGAGGGGGTAGGCATAGGTGCTTTGATGCCAAGAACCAATACACAACTTTTGAAAAACAAACGGTATGACGAATACCATTTTGCAGGCTACGGATTGGATGCTAAAATTGGTTTAAACATTTTGTTTTATAAACATTTTTTCATTCAAAGCGAATTGAAAGGTGGCTACATTAATATGCCCGATATTCGAACCACATTGTCTAAATCAGATAAGGCGGCTCAACATTTTTTTTATGTTCAAAATAATATTGTATTTGGTGCTTTATTTCGTTTGACCAAGTAAGAGCTTGAATATCTGAAAATATGATGCCTTTGGCTTCATCAAGCCACGCAAAGCGTGATGGCGCAAGATGCGCTCACTGAAAGCATGACTGAGGGGGGTAGGAAGACAACTATTTTGAAAAAAATTATAGCTAATCCGCCGATAGATTAGTATTTTTGAACTTAAATGAGGAAAAAGTTTTAGCAAACTTAATAAATAAAAAAAGACTAATGTTTCAATCAATTTGGGATGATGTAAAAAGGGAGTTTCAATATGGCAATATGGTGACGCAGCTCATTATTGCCAACTGTAGTGTATTCATATTGGTGAATATTGTAAAACTCATACTGAAATTTCCTGATCCACTCAATCCCATTCCCTACGATACTTTTTTGCACTTCTTTAGTATGCCCCAATCAGGCAGTTTTTTATTGACTCACCCGTGGACGCTCATTACCTCCACGTTTTTGCATCAAGATTTCAGCCATATCCTTTGGAATATGCTGGCTTTCTATTGGTTTGGGCGTGTTGTAGGCGACCTTTTAGGCAATCATCGGATTTTACCGTTGTATTTGTTAGGTGGTATTATGGGTAATATTGTTTTTTTCATCGTTGCTAATACGCTCAATATCGGCAGTTTTGCTTTGGGGGCATCAGCGGCAGTGACGGCTATGTTGGCATGTGCGGCGTTGGTTGCACCCGATTATATTTTTAATGTGCTATTGATTGGTCCTGTCAAATTGAAATACATTGCTTTGGTTTTAATATTTTTGGACTTAGTCGCTATTGCTAATAATTATAATGCAGGAGGTAGTTTTGCACATTTGGGTGGTGCCGTTATGGGCTTTTTATTCGTATATGCCTTAAAAAAAGGTATAGATTTAGGCAAGCCAATTAATTCAATTATCACCTCAATTTCTAATCTTTTGACTGGTAAAAATAAAAAGAAGTTGACTTATCAAAAAGGGGATAATAAATTTGCTCGTTTTGAAAAAGCTGAAAAAACCATTAAAGATTCGAAGGCAAAAGGCAATCGGATGGCTGATACTGAGGGGGGGAGCGAGCAAGAGCAATTGGATATTATTTTAGATAAAATCAAACAAAAAGGCTATGATAGCCTTTCGAAAGATGAAAAAGATTTTTTATTCAATGCGAGTAAAAAATAACATAAAATATTGATTATTAACGTTTTATAGAGATTCTGTTTTCGTGAAAAATAGAATCTCTTATTTTTTTCAACCGATGGTTAGTTTTCTAAGGAAGCTCAATTTGTGGCTCATTTTTTTTACACTTATTGCTTATACAGCACCGTTTGTCAGCCCTCAGACACTTTCTTTTGTGTTGTTTATAGGCTTGGCTTATCCTTGGCTTCTGTTGGCAAATGTTATATTTATATTCCTTTGGGCAGCCAGTCGGATGAAATATTGGTGGTATTCGGCGGTCTGCGTTTTGCTTGGGTGGAGTTATTTGAGTAGTATTGTTGGATTCAATTTTTTCACAAAAACGCCTAAAGGTCAGGTTTTAAAAGTGATGACATATAATATTGGCAGTGGCGGAAATACCAATAATATTTTGAAATTAAATGATTTTTTAACGGCAGAGAATTGCGATGTGATGTGTTTTCAAGAATTTTCACCCCCACCTCAATCGCCGACTCAAATGGAAAAGTTGGATGTTCTTTTAAAATATCCTTATAATATGATTAGCCGCAATAATTGGATGCTTATAGTGAGCAAATATCCAATTATTAAAAAAGAATCTTTGAATTTTGATAATCCCAACGGTAGCAATGGTTGCTCTTATGCCGATATTCAAATAAATGATAAGGTTATTCGTGTTTATACAGTACATCTTCGCTCGAATGTAGTAAGTGATTTGGCAAACGATTTGGCTGAAAATGCTGATTATGAAAAAAGAGCTACTTGGTCAAAAATGATTACAATGCTTAGGCGAGTTCGCATTATGGCACAATATAGAGCCAAAGAATCTGAAAAAATTGCTGCTCACATCGCTACAAGTCCTTATCCTGTAGTGGTTTGTGGTGATTTCAATGATATCCCCGTTTCTTATAGCTATAGTACTTTGAGTCAAAATTTGAACGATACTTATAAAGAAAAAGGCTTCGGCATCGGCGTAACGTACAACGGTAATATTCCAGCTTTAAAAATTGACCATATTTTAACTGATAAAAAAATAACCGTTTTCAATTCTAAAATTATCAAAGTCAAATATTCCGACCATTTCCCGATGGTGAGTGAAATTGGATTGAACTATTGACCCCCTCAGTCATGCAGAGCTTGATGGCACAAAATGCGCTCATATTTTAGACAAAAAGTGCCTGATATAAATCATCTACCTTTCCCACAGTCTTGATTTTTATAGTAAATTTCTTCTCGTCTAAGCCTTTTACATTGTATTTTGAAATGTAAATCTCTCTAAAACCCAATCTATCCGCTTCTTGAATGCGCTGTTCAATGCGGTTCACTGTTCGGATTTCTCCTGACAAACCCACTTCTCCTGCAAAACATATATCATGCGGAATGCTCACATCTTCGAGCGATGAAATCAAAGCACTCACAATTGCCAAATCTATGGCAGGGTCATCTACGCGAATACCACCTGCAATATTCAAAAACACATCATTCATAGCAAAGGGAAAACCACAACGTTTTTCCAACACTGCCAAGAGCATACTCAGCCGCCGCAAATCAAAACCCGTTGCCGAACGTTGCGGCGTGCCATACACTGCCCGACTTACTAAGGCTTGCGCTTCAATCAAAATCGGACGTTGACCTTCAATAGTCGAGCAAATAGCCGAACCACTCAAATCCTCATCTTTTTGAGAGAGTAAAAGTTCCGAAGGATTAGAAACTTGCCTCAAACCGTTGGATTGCATTTCATAAATGCCCATTTCGTCGGTAGAACCAAAGCGATTTTTCAAGGTTCTTAAAATCCGATAAGTATAATTTTGATCCCCTTCAAATTGCAATACGACATCTACAATATGCTCCAAAAGCTTAGGTCCCGCAATTGAACCTTCTTTTGTAATATGCCCAATGATAAAAATGGGAATATTCGTCTCCTTCGCAAAGCGTTGCAACTCGCCTGCCGTCTCGCGCACCTGCGAAATGCTGCCAGGCGTAGAGTCAATATGCGGTGCAGAAAGTGTTTGGATGGAGTCGATAATAATCACATCAGGCTCTATATTTTGGGCATGTTGAAATATTTTAGACGTGTTCGTTTCAGTCAAAATATAGCAATCGGAATGCTTTTCAGCCACTCGGTCAGCCCTCATTTTTATTTGCTCCTCGCTCTCCTCGCCGCTCACGTACATGACGCGGGCGTGAATGCCCAAGGTCAATTGGAGCATTAGCGTAGATTTTCCGATGCCCGGTTGACCGCCTATCAGCACCAATGAACCTGGCACAATGCCACCGCCGAGCACTCTATTCAGCTCCTCGTCAGGTGAAATAAGGCGTTGAGTGGTGCCTGTTTTGATATTATTGAGGGGCGTAGGCTTGGGGTCTTCCAATTTTGAACCTTTCCAAATGCGTTGACGTTCCTCGCGTTTGCTTTCTTTTTGGATGACTTCCTCCGTGTAGGTATTCCACTCGCCACAAGACGGGCATTTACCCACCCATTTTGGAGAGATAGCACCGCAACTCGTACAAGCGAATATTTTTTTTATAGCACTCAATTTAAATAGAGATTAGAAAATAGACGATAGATATTAGACCGCCAAATTATTGATAATCAATAGTTTGTAAGATTTTATAGTATCGCTTATTAGGTGATAATACTTATTCTTATTTTTGGAAAAAATTAAGTGGACAAAAATAAAAAAATTGTTTTAAATTTAAACTAAAAATAAAATTTACCCTTCAATAGACAACTAAAATCTAAACAAAAAGTTTTAAAAAATAAAATTCATCATTATTTATCTACTATCATCTAAGTAAACGCTGGCATGAAACTTCACAAATTATTGATTGTCAATAATTTAGCGGTCTAATATCTATCGTCTATTTTCTAATCTCTACTTATGATAATCGGCATCGGTGGCGTCAGCCGTTCAGGCAAAACAAGTTTGGCTATTTTGATAAAAAATATATTGGAGAAAAAAGGGGAATCTGCCATTATTTTAAGCCAAGATGACTATGCTTTTCCTGAATCTGAAATCCCTAAAATAAAAAATCGCATAGATTGGGAACGCCCCGAATCCATTGATTTTCAACGATTTAAATATGATATTTTATTGAAAAGTAAGGCATTTGAACATGTTATTACTGAGGGGTTGTTTGATTTTTATGATGCTGAAATTAATGCCCTTTTTGATGCACGGTTCTTTGTTCAAATCCATAAAAATACCTTTCTGAAAAGAAAATCAGAAGACAAACGTTGGGGCTACGAGCCAAAATGGTTCATCGAGCATATTTGGAAAAGCTATCAAAAATATGGTCGCACTATTTTAAATAATCCAGAGGTGAATGTTTTGATTCTATCAGGAGAACACAATTTTGATGAACAATTGGTTACTCGATTTTTAGAGATCTAATTACTTTTAAAATTGAATCTACCTGAAATCCAAAATCCTACAATCGGGCAAAGCCTCCTCCAATTCTTTTATTTGAGACATAGGGATAACATTGCCCGAAATATTTAAAAATTTCAATTTTTTAAGGTCAAATAGAGCATCGGGCAACTCTGTTAACCGATTGCTACTCAAATCCAAATTGGTGAGATTGGTCAAATTGCCGATGCCTTCGGGTATTTCTGTCAATCGATTGAACTTCAAATCTAAGGAGGTCAATTGGGTCATTCGTTCAATGCAGAGAGGGAAAATAGTCAAACTATTGTCTCTTAAATTGAGGCTTTTTAAATTGGAAAGTTCTTCAAAATCAAAAGGAATAATGCTCAATCGATTAGAACTGAGGTTCAAATCTTCTAAGGCGCGTAAATTTTTCATTTCATCGGGCAATTGCTTCAATTTATTACGCCCTAAATCCAATACTTTAAGATTTTTCAACTGAGATATTTCAATTGGCAAGCTCTCTAATTTATTATTCCGCAGGTTTAAATTTTCTAAATAAGTTAACTGACCAATTTCAGAAGGTATTTGGTTTAGCAAATTATTGTTCAACAGCAATGTTTTGAGCTGTTTGTATAAAAATACTGAGGGGGGTATATTTGTCAATTTTTGCTTTCTAAAATCTTTAAAAATAATGTCAAAGTAAGGGTCTTGAACATTATTATTCGTTGAATATTTAGGATAAGGGATTGGCTCATTAGTTGAATGCAGGTAGATATATTCCGTATCTCTGGGCGGCAAATAGCTTTTTAAATTCACTTTTTCAGACTGATATAAATGGCTTTGACTATTCACTTCATTAGTTTTTATGGGTTGCAATACCCTCGTTTCGGGTTTTATAATGGCTTTTTTAAAACTATCTGTTTTAAAATTTGATGATTGAGCAGCCGTTTCTGAAGATTCATTCTTGGAAATTGGACTTTCCGAAGTAGAAGTTTTTGGCTCTTGATAACCTAAGTTGGCATTATTTCGATGGCTAAAAGCATATATTAGTGCACTCAAAAGCCCTAAAAATGCCAATAAAATCAATCCCCATTTGATGTACAACTGTCGCACACGGCGGGCTTGCAACCGTTGTTTAAACTCTTGTTGTAGCCTATGTTCTAATAAATTATTCATTATTCCTTTTTCAAAAATTTCAGATTCATTGTCGGTTAAATCCTCATTTACCCATTTCTGAAAGTCTTCTTTATTCATTCTATTAGATGATAGATGTTAGATAAATAGATGTGTTAGATGGCGGCAATTAATAACACGGTGAAGCATCTGATTTTCCACCGAACAGCCCCCTCAGTTTTTTCATACATTCTCGCTTTCGTTGGCGCGAAGCATCCTCTGAAATGCCGAAAGTTTGAGCCATTTCTTTATGGTCTTTGTCTTCCCAATAAAAGCCGCTCAACAGCTTTTGACATTGCTCTCCTAAGCGCGTAAAGGCTGCATTGAGGAGCGTTAAAAGCTCAGAATCGGTGTCTTCTTCTATCATTTCAGGTAAAAACTCCTTGGTTTCTACTATATTTTTCTTCTTTTGCTCGGTGTATTGAAAGCATTTATTTTTTATAATTGTATAAACATAGCCGTTCAGATTGTCTCTCTGAACATCCCCTGACAGCACTTTGCAAAACAATTTAGCGAATGCCTCGCTGACAATATCTTCCGCATCGGCTTCTACCAAAATGCTGAATTTTGATGAAATAATTTTCATAAAATATGGCGCATATTTATCAAATACCTTCGTCTGCAAGCGGTGATCTCCGCGTTGCAAGCGTAGGAAATCATCTTCTGTTAGGTTTAAATTGTCTATTACTTGCATATTTTAAATCTTTAAATTTCGACACCCCTCAGTATAAGAGTATGTTTTATAGTACAAAGGGTGGGATTTTGATTTCGTGAGAAATTTTATATTTTCTCACCAAATATAAAAGTACCTCTTTGTAAGAGAAAGTCATTTTTTCATCTTTTAAAAGTCTAATCAATATGAAAAAACATTTCTAAAGTATTGAACAGGTGAATCTAATACTAAAATCCGTTGAAGAAGAACGTCGAAAAATGCTTAACTATTCGAATACCAATGCTTACAGAATGAATTATCCTGATTACATCAAACGAGAACTTTGTATTGGGTCGGGGGCTATAGAAACCTCTCATAGAACAATTATTCAGAAAAGAATGAAACGTTATGGACAACGGTGGACAGTTCAGATGGTTCAAAATATGCTCAATATTAAAATCGTTAAATTAAGTGGCTATCGGGGCAAAATCGTCGATTTAATCCGAAATCCTAAGAATGTCACTTGACGGTAAATTTGTTGTGCAATCATTTTTATAGAAAGTTAAAATTTATTTTTAAAAAAATCTTTAACTGGTACAAGGTGTATTTTAGACACTATGTTTTGAATGTTAGTGAGGTTCAGAATATTATGTTGCTATATGGACAGTTTTCGATAGTATTATCAGCGTTTTTTGTTTATACTTTCAAATTATTTAACTCTTTTTTTAAAAACACTTGCACAGGTGGAAAAGGCGTTCTATCTTTGCGTCGCTTTAAGAGAAAGGCACTGTTTTAATAAGAAAGTAAAAGGAAATGTGGATAAAATTGTTGACAAGTGTTGAAAAGATTTTTTAAAAAATTATTCAAAAAACTTGCAGTAATAAATAAAATTAGTACTTTTGCACCCGCTTAGAAAATGAAGCGAAAAAATTGATTGAAATAGCTTTTTAAAAGCTAAAAAAATAAGGGTAAACAGCTACCCCTCAGTATCCGAAGAGAGTAAGATAATACGAGAATAGTTGTTTCCTTAAAGAGTTCATTGACATAATAGACAGAGAGAAACATAGCTATATTTATTGAGAGATGACTATAGATATGATTAAGAAAGTGCAAGTGTAAGATTTAGA
>JAYTUY010000281.1:0-11791 GCA_043744275.1 Saprospiraceae bacterium | reverse complement strand
GGTGATTTTTAATTTCGTTACTTTCTTATCTTGCCATGAATAATCCAATTCAAAAGCACCTCGGGCGCAAACGCCTTTGAATGTGCCCGTTTGCCATTCATCGGGCAAAGCGGGTAGTAATTTTATAAATCCATCGTGCGATTGCATCAGCATTTCAGTAATGGCGGCGGTAGCACCAAATGTGCCATCCACCTGCAGAGCTTTGCCGCATAAAGCGAATAACGATGTGCAAGTTTGCTCTTTGATAAAACCTTTGTAAATTTTATTCGACCGATTGCCATCGCCCAATCTTGCCCACAAAGCCATTTTCCAGGCTCTTGAAAAACCTGTGGACGCATCGCCTCGTTCTTCCAATACTTTTTTATAGGCTTCTATTAAAGCAGGTGTTCTTTTTTCATATAAAACTTTGCCTGGATACAAACCATACATGTGCGAAAAATGGCGATGGTTTTTTTCTAATGATTTCCAATCATCTGCCCATTCTTGCAATGACCCGTCTTTGCCAATTTGGGGCGGCACTAATTTCGCTCTTGCGGTTTTTACTTTTTCAATAAAATCACTGTTTTTACCTAAAAGTGAAGAGACTTCAATGAAATAACCAAACAAATCATAGAGGATTTGCATATCAATTGAAGAGCCTGCACAAATCGTTGTACCTTCTCTGAAACCTGCGGTGACTTCATCAAAATATGGTTTGTTGCCGCCGCCATCTGGAAAATTTTCGGGCGACGTGGAAGGATTTGTTACCAACCATTTCCCATTGGGATGTGGTTTCAAAAAATCCATAAAAAACTGCACAGAACCTTCAATCAGTGGATAGGTTTCTTTCAAAAAAGCGACATCCTTCGTGTAGGCGTAATGCTCCCAAATATGGGTGCAAAGCCAAGCACCCCCCACAGTAAAAGTACCCCAAGTCGGTCCATCCATTGGCGCAGCAACACGCCAAATGTCCGTATTTTGATGAAAAACCCACCCTTTTGCGCCATAATGTTCGCGTGCCACTTGCGTGCCTTGGTCTGTCAATTCTTTTATCATACGCACTAAAGGCTCGGCACATTCAGACAGATTGCTACTTTCAACAGCCCAATAATTCATTTCTGTATTAATATTAGTCGTGTATTTTGAATCCCAAGAAGGGTTCATATCGTCGTTCCAGATACCTTGCAGATTGGCTGGCTCTGTACCTGTACGAGAAGATGCAATCATCAAATATCTGCCGAAATTATAGCTCAAAGCCGATAAAGAAGGGTCAGGGCTTTTTTGTATTTTCTCAACGCGTTCAGGTGTAGGCAAGTATGAGTTTTCAGTAATGGGCAATGTTAATGAAACGCGGTCAAAATATTTTTTATAATCCACTAAAGCCGCGTCCAAAATAGCTTTATAAGATTTACCTTCTATTTGTTTAAAATAAGCATCTACTCTCTGATGTTGATTGGCACTCACATCTTTATAATTCACAAAATTGGTGGCTGCGGCAAAATATAAAGTCACCGCATTGGCATTTTCGAGGATTAAATCGACCCCCTCAGTATTGATCGTGCCGCCTTCAGGTACAGCTTTTATACGTGCTTCGTAACGCAATTTGCCTTCAATACCCATATAATCTGCCGATTTTCCAGTCAAAACCAACCCCTCAGTACCATAAGCATCCATTCTGAAATAATCAGTTGCATAATTGGAATGGGCTTGATTTCTAACTCCCCGCAAATTGGCTTTTACAGAAATACTGTTCGGTTTATTCGCCGTCAATCGAACCACAATCACTTGGTCGGGCGCAGAAGCAAACACATCTCGTTGATATACAATACCATTTGATTTGTATGAAACACTTGTCACGCCTGTTTCAAGGTTAAGCCAACGTTTGTAATCGGTGATAGAATCTTGATCTTTAAAAAATAAATGCAAGTTGGCAAGGCTTTGATATTTCTGTTGCTCAATAGGATAGCCCATCAAATGGCGTCCAAATAGGTTGTGCGCTGCCAAATATTTTTCCTCAAAAACCAATTTTTGAATCTCTGGCAATACATGATAACCGCCTTTCACAACCGTTGAATAAGGACCGCCAGACCAATAAGTTTCTTCATTGAGTTGAATCCGTTCTTCGCCATTTTTACCAAAAACCATCGCGCCGAGTCTGCCATTTCCGACAGGTAAAGCTTCGTCCCATTTTTTAGCAGGGGCATTATACCAACTGAGTGTAGCGGGATTAAAAGATTTTTCAAGGATTTTATGTGAAAAATCCTCAGTTTGTGCATGAATACAAAATGTTGAAAGACATGCAAGGGGAATTAACAGACAAGTACTGGTTTTCATTTTTGTAAGATTTTTTAATTTGTGGGCTGATGTAGTCGTTTTATTGTAGCACGTTTATAAACAAAAACGGCGATGACACACCCCCTCAGTATTAACACCGTTTTTAAATTTAACGAGTGCTTACAGTATGCAACGACCCCCTCAATATTCTGTTATTTTAAGAGTTAAAAAAGCAACAAAATAAGTTCAATTAATGCTCTTTTATGAATAACTGATTAAATAATGTAGTTTTCGTTGGTATATAAGTATTTAATCGCTATTGTAGATTTTGAATAACTATTTTTATTTGAGGATTATTAGGATTAATTAAGATTTAATAGGATTTAAACATATCGCATAAAATAATCCAATTAAATCTTAAATGGAGAAAGAATTCCTATGGATTATGCTGAAAAATATTTATTTTTGTAGAAAATAAGTCATTTAAAAATATGAAATCATGAATTACTCTATCGAAATTTTAAATGAAAAAGCATTAAAATTGCTTATCAGTTTAGAAGAAATGCATTTGATTCGGTTGATAAAAAACCCGTCATCCGATATGAAAACACCACAGAAAAAAAGCTTCGGTGGGCGTATTTCTAAAAAAACAGCTAACGATTTACATAATCAACTTAAAGAAATGCGGAACGAATGGGAACGTATTTAATGGATACCAATGTCGGCATTGATTTATTAGGGGGCTTGTTACCTTTAAAAGCAATTAAATGGTTAGACAATCAAATTCTTAAAGGTAATATTTCTATTTCAGTGATTAATGAAATTGAGCTATTAGGTTTTAACATGACTCCAGGGGAGGCTCAAGAATTACAAGATTTAGTCAATAATGTTACTGTTTTAGAATTATCAAGAAATATTGTCAATCAAACCATTGAATTGAAGAAAATCAAGAAAATGAAATTACCTGATGCTATTATTGCAGCAACAGCTTTAGTTCATAATCTGACTATTGTAACGCGTAATAAATCAGATTTCAAAAATATTAATGGTTTAAAATGTATTGACCCTTATATTGATATTTGACCCCTCAGTATTTTTCAATCCTAATAATCCTGATTCAAACAAAAAATCAATTCAACTCAATCACCTGAATAGACCCCGCTGGAACTACCAAATTGCTCAAATCCGAAAGCACGGCATCGGTCAGTATATTCCTACCTTTTTTAAATGCCCCTATATTTTCTGCAAAACGCTTCGTCGGGATAGTCTGTTCAGCTTCATTTTGACTTAAAATAACCATCACTGTTTTGAGTTTATCTTGTCGAAAATAGACATAAATGCCATTTTGAGGCAAGTATTGAGTGAGTTTGCCCGTTTGGAGAGCCGATGAACTTTTACGATAATTGGCTAATTTTCGAGTAAAATCAAAGGCTTCATTCTCCTGCGTAGTTCTTCCTGAAATATTGAATTTATTAGCAGCATCACTTGCCCAACCACCAGGGAAATCTTTCCGCACCTCTGCATCTGAGGGGTCTTTATAGTTTTTCATCAATATTTCAGTACCATAATAAAGCTGTGGCACACCGCGAGTTGTCAATAAAAACCCGACGCCTTGTTTATACTTTTGAATATCTTCTTTAACGATTGAAAAGAAGCGATTTTCATCATGATTGTCTAAGAAAATCATGTTCAACAAAGGGTTTTCATAAACCAAATCTTCTGCTAAAGTGCTGTACAAGCGATTAAAACCTTTGCCCCAATCAAATTTTTCATTGAAAGCATCATTAACAGAATGATAAAGAACAAAATCGTTCGGCGATGGCAAATTGCTTTTAAATGGTACTTTCAGATTGTTTTTCGTAAAATATGCTTGACTCACCACATTATGAACGGAGTTTTCGCCTGTAATAAACATCTTAGGATATTCAGCAAATAGGGCTGCATTGCAACGGTTCATAAATGCCAAATCATTGTATTGATACGTATCAATGCGCCAACCATCCACGCCAAAATATTCAATTGTCCACAAAGCATGTTGAATCAAATAATTAGCAACAAAAGGGTTTTGATGATTGAGGTCAGGTAAAAATGGCACAAACCAACCATTTTGCTGTACTTTAAAATCACTTTTATTGCCGTGCACAATGTCCACAACAGGTTCATCGCGGTAGGAGGTGTTTGTATAAGTGTCCCATTGATTGAGCCAATCTTTCATGGGCATATCTTTCAAAATCCAATGGTTGATGCCGACGTGATTATAAACCGCATCTTGCATCACTTTCAAACCAATTGCATGAGCTGCATCCACCATTTTTTTATAAGCCGCATTGCCACCCAAACGTTTGTCAACATTATAATGATCGGTAAAACCATAGCCATGATAAGCAGACCGCATCGCTCCGCCTTCATTCGTTTGCGGTTGATTGTTTTCAATAACGGGATTGAGCCAAAGCGTGGTCACGCCCAAGTCTTTAAAATAATTGAGATGATTGGTGATGCCTTGCAAATCGCCACCATGTCGCAAATAAGGGTTGTTGCGGTCAGACTCTTTATCAGCCATATCGGCAAATTTATCATTGGTCGGGTCGCCGTTGGAAAAGCGGTCGGGCAGAACCAAATAAATGAAATCTTTTGAATTAATCTCTTGTGGCTTTTGGTCACGCACTTTCAATTCATATGGTCGAGTCACTTTAAAAGTAGAGCCTACTTTTGTGAAGACAATATTCATTTTACCCGCCTTTGCAGTTGGTGCAATGCTTATATCTACAAATAAATAGTTCGGATTTTCAACCTCATTCACTTTCTTAACCGTCACGCCTGCATAATTAATGCTCACCTTCGAGCCTTTCAAATTGGAGCCATAAATGAGCAATTGTACTGAGGGGTTCTTCATGCCCACCCACCAATTGGTTGGGTCAATGCGTTGAATGGTTTGATTTTGAGCAGCCGCTTGTAGAAATGCGAGGCAGAGAAATGCCAATATTAATTTTTTCATAATGCTTGTTGTCTTTGTTAATTAAAATGTAAAACAAACATTTTTTCTTGAAAAAAAATCGAAATACTGAGGGGTATAAAAAAGCCTTTCAGCCATTTCTTATATTAAATTTGATTCTTTTAAAATTATCTCTATTTTTGTTTTAAAATTTAGACAATGATACGTTCAACTGCTTATGATGAAATAATTGATTTTATTGCTACCGGTACAAGTCCCGATAAAGTAATCGCTTTTCGCCCTTCTGAAAAGATGCAATCTCAAGTTTCAGCACTTTTGTTCAAAGAAAAGAATAGTTCTTTAACATCTGATGAAAAAAAAGAATTAGACAATTATTCAGTCATTGAACATCTTATGAGAATGGCAAAGGCAAAAGCTTTCTTAATACTCAATCAAAAATGAATTTAGCTTTAGCCTGTTATTATTGTAATCGCAATAAAGGAACAGACATTGGTTCAATTTACAAAGGTCAATTTATTCGATTTTTCAATCCTCGAAAAGATATTTGGCAAGAACATTTTCAATTGGATTTGCCAACTGCAACCATCCAATCCCTTTCTCCGATTGGAGAAGTAACAGCTACCATTTTGGGTTTTAATCAAGTAGATAGAATAATTGAAAGACAAATACTGATAGCTTCAAATAAATATCCACCAAGTCTTTAATTACTTTTAATAAATATCCTTAAACCGTTAGAATATGAAGTATTTATTGTTTAATTCGGTGATAATTATTGCCTTGTGTTCTAATAAAATGAATAAAAATGAACAACAAGGATATATACCTAAAGATGGGTTTGTTCCAAATGCTGAAACTGCAATTAAAATAGCTGAGGCAGTATGGCTTCCAATATATGGCGATAACATTTATGATAAAAAACAATTTGTTGCTAAACTTATTGATAGCACAATATGGATAGTCAGTGGAACATTGCAAGAAGAGCGTTCGCTTGGAGGTATACCATATATTAAAATACAAAAAAAAGATGGGAAAATTTTAATTGTAGAACATTCAAAGTAGTACTTTCAATAATTCACAAAACACCGCTCAAAAGTACCATCGTCATAATAATCAATCACCGCATAAGCGGGTGGAAAATCTTGAAAACTGCCTTTCCACCAATTGCCACAAACTGCCCCGTTGCAATAATAAGTGATGCCGAGATATTTGACTTCATCTTGCAAATGCACATGTCCGCTAATGCAAACGCGGATGTTTGGATGGTTTTTAAACAAGTTTTTCAGTTTGAAAAAATCGGTGTGCATGATGTTTCTATGCGTCAATAAATCGCCATTTTGTTCTGTTTTTCCATAAAATAAACCAGCACAAGCTGAAAATATGGGTATATGCGAAACGATTGAAATATGCATCGTCGTAGGCGTTTTTGCCAATTCTGTTTTCAACCACTCCAATTGTTCAGCATCAATATAAGCGATATAACCGCCGTTTGGATTGAGTTGAACGCTGTCTAAAATGATGAATTTCCAATTATTGCGCTCAAAAGCGTAGTAGCGTTTGGGCATTTTCAATTCCTCCATGACCCATGTTTTGCCATAGAGTCTATCACCTTTCAAATCTTCTTTTTTGTTGAACCAGCCCCAGATGTCATGATTGCCAATCACATTAGCAATAGGTAGAGAGTTGTTATTTTTTACAATATTTTTAAACGATGCCCACTGCACTTTCACTTCTTCCTTCGATTTTTCAAGGGCATCCATAATAGCGTCGCCGCCATTGATGATGAAATTGGGCTTGGGATTCAAGGCATTTGCACTTTGCAAGGCTCTTGCAAAACCTTCTTCTGCCGTTTTTTCGGCACTCAGATGTATATCGGTCAAATGAGCGATGCGTATAACAGGCACGCGAGGACTTTGCTTTTTGGAACTTTCAGGCGAAGCCATTGCAGCCGAACCTAAGAAAACATTGGCGAGAAAAGAGCGACGTTTCATGTAAGAGTCTGTTGTATATATACTGATAATATTTCATACAGCGAAAACTGTTCCTAAAAAACGAATAGACTTGTATATAAAGTATAATATACTGTTTGTAACGCCTTTAAATGGGAAAAGGTGCTTTTTTCATGAAAAATATGTAGTTTTGTTTTTGAAATAAGTTAAATATATACCTTTTTTACTGAGGGGTTAATTCTTAATCATAAAAATTATGTTAAAAATGTATGAAGTAAAATTAAATATAGAAGAAAACTCGCTGATAATTCTTTTAAAATATTTGGAAACATTACAGTCTGTCCAGATTGAAAAAATTATTAAAAAACGAGCGCAACAAAAAGTCTTATCTAAAAACGAAGAGTTATTAAAAAACTTGCCTTTAAATGCACCATTGAGGAATGTAATTAAGCCAATCCGCAAAGGTGTTACTCTTGAGCAAATTTTGAAAGAACAGAATTATCATGGTACAAATTGGGAAAAAGTAAATGAAATTGCTCAGGAATTAGATATTCAAGAATCATTAGAAGACCTTTTAGCACAACTCAAAAACTAAAATGCATCTGAATCTTCACATCTGTCCGATGGTTGCCTTTTATTTCATCTAAACCACTGCCAAGTGTATTTTTATTCGTCAAATGAGTCCTCGCAAGCCGACATTCGATGAGCATATTTTTATTGAAATTATAACCAATATTGACATAAAATCGAGTGCCTCGATAATAATAAGGTTGCACATTAAAATTATACATTAAATCATTTTCAAAAGCATAAATCGCTGATTGATAATTGTCTGTATCAAAAAAGGCTAAACGGCTTGTGATACTGAGGGGGTCGTCGGTGCGCTTGGCAGTCAATGTGCCTTTCCAAATGACGTCTTGCCAAATCACAAAACCTTTGCTTTTGTTTTCATCTTGATATGCGGACAACTCCAAACGATTGCGCAAGGTCAATTGTTTAGTCAATTTATTTTGAAAATGGAAGCGAATTTGAGCCTTCGTTTTATCCATAATCTGATTAACTTTTGATGAATCTGGGCGCGTGATATTCTCTTGTTTTGTCTTGGTTTTCAGTTGAACATACCCCTCAGTATTTTTGAATTTGAAAGCCGATTTGAGGAAATATTCATGCCCATTTGAAGGCGCATCTACTCTAAAACGCCACCATTGATGTTGCCAAAAATCAGCGTAGGCACTCACTATAAAACGTCTATTGAGTTTATATTCTAAGCCGACGTACACACCACTTTCGTCATTAATTTTAGAAGATTCAGAAAAGGGTTGAGCATTGAGAGCTTGATATTTTAATGAAAAAAATCTATGTAAAGCACTGAAAGACAAGCGTTTATCTACACCAATTAATAAGCCATTCAATGTGGCATAACCTAAATTATCACTCAAAGCGGTTTCTCCAAACAAGTGCATATTTTTATAAGTCCATTTATAGTCTGTTGAAATATTGAGTAAATTTTTACCTTTAAAAACATGGCGATTATAGGGTTCATCACGTGGCTGAATCGCTTTATCAAATTGATTAAAAACAGAGTTCAAAGCGATTGAACCACGCCTTGTTGTCCGCAATATTCTACCGCCGAGAGTCAAAAGATTGACTGCATTTTTATCTTCAATTTCTGAATTTGTTCTATGCAATCCAACTGTTTGTAAAGCACTGATGGCTAATGTATCATCTAAACTTTGGGCATTAATTCGATTAATAATATTGCCATCGCGTTGCCTGTATGAGGCGAAGAGTACCCCCTCAGTATTTCCTCGTTTTTCACCTAAAAAACGGGATAAATCGAAGTGAGCAGCTGCACCTCGAAGGAAATTGGCTTCGTTGGAAGATGAATACCGCTTGATGGGCGGAGCATTTTTTTCAATACTTAAAACCATCGCACTTTTACCCAGACTGAAACCATTTTCATGTATCAAGCCTTGACCTAATGAAACGGAATAGTCGCCCAGACACAAGGCTTTCAAGCCTTTATACATATTATTTATCTGAAAATGAAAACTCACAAAATCCAATTGAGGATTCAAATGCTCTCCTGCATCTTTTTCCAACGTGATGCCATAGCTCAATTTATTGCCAAAGGAATAGCGATAGCGAGTGTATAATTTGTTGGCACCGCCCGTATATACCCCCTCAGTATTCAAGCCGTTTTCAGGCTTTAAAAAGCCTTTTGACTTTTCTAACCTTCTATCCATACGAACAAATATATCATTTTTACCACGCTTAAACCATTGATTTACAGGCAGTTGATAATCATCTAAATCATTATCAACGGTAATAAAAGGTAGAATTCGATGAATGGTATTTATATCCAAAACCGATTGCAATTCAAATAAAGTAAAGTAAAGCCCTTGTTGAAGGCGGTGATTAAGGATGGCAGTTATTTGTTCAGATGACAATAATTTGAGTTGTTCAAAATCAGATTGGGCGGCTTTATTGATGTTTATTGGATGTCGTATAAAATCTTGGAGGGATTCAAATTCAGTGTCGTATTCAAAAGGATTGTCTTCATTGGCAGCTACGGCGTTTTCGATAGCGTCTTGAAAAACATAGCTGATAGAATCGGGTTGAGCATATGTATAGGTATGGCTCAGTAATGCTAATAGGAAGCATAAAGTGGTAGGGTTTGTCAGTTTACTCATATTGTATGTTATGTACTATACTTAAATTTCAAAAAAATCATCAAAACCTTTAGTCCTAAGTCCTTCTTTAAGTTCCATATCATTTGTCCAAAGTTTTCCTTCTAACTCAATAGTGAATTTTAGCCATAATGCGCTCTTTATTGTCAAGCCACCATTGTTCTTTGATTTCCTCAGATAGTTCCCATGCTTTTTTTTCTGTCATAGAACTGTCTTTGACTATATCATAAAATTTCATCAAATCTATGATTTTTTGAATTTCTTTATCAGAAATTAAAGCTTTTGGAATTGTTAAAACCCAGTTTTGTCCATTACTTACAATTGTTCCCATAATTAATTATTTTTTATTTTTCAAAGATAAGCTAATGTCTGATATTTTCAAATAAATGAAGGTCGTTGTTGGCATATAAAAAATTATCAATGATAAATAATTATGCCTTTTTCACGACAAATCTAATTGTAGATTCTTAAATTTAAAACTTTTCTCCAAAATAAATATGCCTTTCAAAGAAATAAAGTATTACGTATTTGATTTTTATAAAATTAAATATGGGTAAATCTGATTTATTCAAATAAAAATTCTAAGTTTCAACTACAAACTAAGTGTATGAAGCAGAATTGGTTGATAATACTGAACTTTGTATTATCAAATAGAAAGAGACAGACGTGACTCGATTTATTTATTCCAATTAATATCTACCAATTATCTAACATTTTTTCAATTAAAAACCAATTAATTATGAATATTAGAACTACAATGCAATGCTTGACATTTGCAGGCGTTATCAGCGTGTCATCCCTATTCGCTGCGGAAATAAAAATAGATTCTGTTGCCCCCCTCAGTATTTCGGGTCAAGTAGATGCTTTCTTTAGAGCCAGTTCCAGCGGCAAACAGATAGATGCAAAGACATCTTATACCAATCAAAAAGGTTTTGGCTTAGGTATGGCAAATCTTGTAGTATCAAAGGATAATGGTAAGATTGGCTTTGTGGCTGATTTAATGTTCGGTACGCGAGCTGAAGTTACCAACTACAATTATACGGGTAGCCCCGCTCTCCTCAAGCAATTATTTGTCACCTATAAACCATCTGATAAAGTAAAGTTTACATTGGGCAATTTTATGACATTTGTTGGTTATGAATTAGTTGAAGCATCTAACAACCTCAATTACTCTATGTCTTACAACTATACCAATGGTCCTTTCTTTCATACAGGTTTGAAAGCCGATATTGCTTTGACAGATAAATTGGGAGCAATGGTTGGGGTATTTAGCCAAACAGATACAAAAGGCAAATTAGGGCTTATCAACCCAGATTTAGATACTAAAAAGAAAATGGTGGGTGGACAATTAAGCTATGTTGATGGTGCTTTTAAGATTTATTTAAACGCTTTAGGGGGTAAAACACCTGATTCTACAAACACAACCACTTTGGATTTGACGACCAGCTATCAAGCCACTGAAAAATTGGGCTTGGGCTTCAACTTATTGAGTTATTCTCAAACGAAGGAAAAAACGACGGGCAAGTTCCTCGGTGCAGCCTTGTATGCGAATGCGGCGTTGGCTTCTAATTTCGTTTTAGCCCTTCGCGGTGAATTGTTTCAAGATAAAGATGGTTTGAAATATTCAGCTACTGATAATACAATTACAGCAGTAACATTATCAGGCAATATTAAAATTGATGGTTTTACTTTAATACCTGAAATTCGTTTTGATTCAGCTAAAAAAGAAATTTGGGCTGATGATAAAGGAGCTGCTAAAAAAGGTGAGACATCTTTTATATTGGCGGCTGTTTATAAGTTTTAGTTGAAACTTTTAACACATATTCTTTTTGGCACATAGTAATCGCGCATCGATGCTGCCAACGTCAAGACAGATAACTTTTGTTAAACGCGTGCACAAACCTCGCAGGTTGGGTAAAATTGACGATTAAAATTGGATTTTATTTTTT
>JAYTUY010000280.1:0-11813 GCA_043744275.1 Saprospiraceae bacterium | reverse complement strand
TTAAATATTGAAAATATGAAAAAACCATCATTAAAAAATAAATTGACAGCAGATAAAATCGAAGAAGCCAATCGTCTATTGTCTGCACAAAGTCCTGTGTCTCAAAATATCACTCAGAAGATCCAAAATACTGAGGGGATAGCACCTGTGCAAAAAATAGAATCTGACAAGCCTGCGACTAAGGAAAAAACAGTTAAAAAGCCCGTAGCCAGTCAATCCAAACCAAAGCAGACGCCACAAAAAGCAATCATAGCCGAGCCTCAAGCAATGCGCCTCGTGCGTGTGACGGTAGATGTGCCTGAGGATTTGCATGAAAAATTGAAAATCAAAATGATTTTGAGCAAACAGACGATTAAGGATTACTTGCTCAATTTTATAGAAAAGGATTTGGCTAAGAGTGATTTTAAATTTTAAGATTTATATACCCCTCAGTATTTGGGCATAATTAAGCTCAAAAAAAAGCGTTTCCTGCTTATCAAAAAAAAGCTGGTGTGCAATACCAAACACATCAGCTTTTTAATTTTATAAAAAAGAGAAAAACAGCAACAGAAAAAAATTGTCGCGTTTTTGTTTGTTGTTTCAACATTTGTATTAATTGTTACTATTGTAGAGCCTCATAACTCATTGATTATCAACATTTTATCGATGGTTAGTATAACACTTTTTACGGAGAACTATAACACATAACACGGAGAACTATAACACTTTTTACGGAACTACTATAACACATAACACGGAGAACTATAACACTTTTTACGGACTATTATAACACTTCTTACGGAGCATCCTTTTATTCTTTATTCTCAATTATAACACTTTTTACGGCATTTTAACACCGAACTATAACGCTTTTTACGAAAAACTATAACACTTTTTACGGAGTAACTATAACACATTTCACGGTAAAATCGAGATATTTTATACTCATTGTTTTAAGCCCAAAATCAGTCTTTTTTGCTTAAACTATAACACTTTTTACGGAATAATCGAAATTTTATGGCGAACTATAACACTTTTTACGGCGATTTTTTACCAATGAAATGACCCATTTATAACACTTTTTACGGTAAAATATATGTTTTTTTGAAAAATATCTGCCAAAAACAGGTGAAATGAGGTGTATTTGAGATATTTATATAGAAATGGTTTATTTACTTTTTTTAAAAAATATAACAAGTTTTCATTCTTGTTATAGTTTAAAAGCTATCTTTGTTATAGTTAATAAAAAGGGAGCTATGAAGAAAAAAAGTACCGAAAAACCCATGCGGCTCATTGCCAAATCGAATAAGCTGATTGAAGCTCGGCACAATTTGGATATTTGGGAACTGCGTATCTTTACAAAAATGTTGATGTTGATCACGCCTGACACCAACACGCTCGATTATGTGATTCCAATCAAAGAAATTATCAGTGATTTTGAACTTTCCGATAGTCAAACTTCCTATACAGCCATTCGTGACGCCGCAGATAAATTATTAGGGCGAAAAGTGTATATTTATAAGCAAATTGAAGGCGATAAATGGGAACGCCAAGCCACCACTTTGATTAAAAAATACGCTGTGCCTGTCGTGAAATTGGTGGATGGCAGCTTCGCAGAGGTGGATAGTAAAGATAAATACATCAAAATCGGCTTTGATGAGGATGTTCGCGCCATGATTGTGAACTATAAAGATAGTTTCACTAAGCTCAATTTGGGTGTGTTGGCAAAGTTGAGTCCTAAGTCATTTAGGATGTATGAATTGATGAAACAGTATGAAGATACGGGCTTCAGAACGATGACGGTGGACGAATTACGCGATATTTTTGACCTCACTGGGCAGTATAAACTCTATGGCAGCATCAAACAGCGGGTGGTTGACAAAGCGCAAAAAGACCTTGAAAAATATGCAGATATTACCTTCACTTACGACGAGATTAAGCAGGGTAGGGCAGTGCATCGGCTGAATTTTCACATTCGCACGAAAGATGGTAAATCGAGAAATAGCAACCTCCCGATAGTTATGCCGCTGCATGAAGTGGATGATTCATCTCAAAACCCTAAACTGCTTGGTGAATTGGTGGCTTCGGTGGGAGAGGAGTGGGGCGTGAATCAGACCATGATGATTCAACTCATCAATAAATACCCCGAAGATCGCATCCGACAGGCGATAGAGGTGACGCGGCAAACCATCAAAGCAGGTAAAGTGAAGGACGAAGCCGCATTTTTTGTGCAAGCTGTCAAGAAAGGTTTTACGAATAAAGCAGTTGAAAAAGAACAGAAACAGACCAAAGCATTGGCTGAAAAAAAACAAAAGGCTTTGGAGAAAAAAAATCTACACACCCAGTTAGATGTGTTATTAGATGCTTATAATGCTCAAATCAACGATATTATTCGAGATATAACAGCCGATAATACCAAAATCACAGCCAACGCCATAGAAGCCGTTAAGAAAGATAATCAAGCTTATTTTAAAGTTAGAAAATTGAACAATGACACTTTGACCATTGAAGACTTCAGAAAGGATAAAATACTGAGGGGGTTGGTGATTCAACAAATTCTGCTTCAAAACCCCACTTCTTTTGAGAAAATGGATGCTTTTTATAAACCTCAAATAGAAGAATTAGAGAAAAAAATCAAACTGATGAACTGATTAGATGATATGCTGATAAACTGATTACCTGTTTTAATGATAAACTGATTGCAGTACGACAGTTTATCAGTTTTAAATGAGAAAACTAATTTAAATACAATTTCAATTGAATGAAAATGCGCTACTTCTTTATTTTACTCACCCTATCGCTCACCACAAGTTGTTGGTTTGATAAAAAAATTGCGGTGGATTTGACCGTCATTAATGCCAAAATATACACCGTCAATGAGGATTTTGAAACGGCAGAAGCATTGGCTGTGAAAAATGGTAGAATCATCGCTGTTGGCTCAACTGCTGAAATTTCAGAGAAATATAGCGGAAAAGAAGAGATAGATGCAGGCGGAAAAGCCCTTTATCCAGGATTTATTGATGCCCATGCGCATTTTTATCGCTATGGAGAAGGTTTGCAAACAGCGGATTTGGTGGGAACAAAAAGTTGGGATGAAATTATTGATAAAGTTTCAGCATTTTCAAAGCAAAGTGGTGTCGAAAATGCTGATGCGAGTCAAAAAACGTGGTTGATAGGCAGAGGTTGGGATCAAAATGATTGGGAAGTGAAGCAATATCCCAATAAAAAACGCTTGGATGAATTGTTCCCGAATCGTCCTGTTTTGCTCACACGAGTGGATGGGCATGGTGCTATAATTAATCAAGCGGCTATTAATTTGGTTGGTTTTAAGCCCAATCAAAAGATAGTCGGTGGCGAAATTGAAACAAAAAACGGGCAATTGACAGGTATTTTGATAGATAATGCCATCGGTTTAGCCACCTCAAAAATTCCCGAAGCAGACACGACTCAAATGCGGCTCGCTTTGCTCGATGCTCAAACCAATTGCTTTGCGGTAGGCTTGACAACAGTGGTGGATTGCGGTTTGGACTATCCAATTGTTGATTTTATAGAAAAAATGAATGCGGCGAATGAGTTGAAAATGCGCCTATATGTCATGCTTTCTGATGATAAACCCAATTACGACTATATTTTCAAGCGCGGCATGATTAAAACGGATAGGCTCAACGTCCGCAGTTTCAAACTCTATGCAGATGGTGCTCTGGGTTCGCGTGGTGCGTGTCTTTTGCATCCTTATAATGACCGTCCGAACCACACGGGTTTTTTATTAAATACAGTGGCTCATTACGATTCTGTTACTCAAATCATAGCAGAAAATGGTTTTCAAGCCTGCACACACGCCATCGGTGACTCCGCCAATCGAGAAATTTTACGCATTTATACCAAAAATTTGAAGGGAAAAAAAGACCAACGCTGGCGCATCGAACATGCTCAAGTGATTAATCCAGCGGATTTTGAGCTATTTGGCAAGGCTCAAATCATCCCCTCAGTACAACCCACTCATGCCACCTCAGATATGTATTGGGCGGCTGATAGATTGGGCAAAGAGCGTGTTAAAGGGGCGTATGCGTTCAAGCAATTGCTCAATCAAAACGGCTGGATTCCGTTGGGCACGGACTTTCCTGTAGAAGATATTAATCCCATTTTGACATTTTATGCCTCATACGTGCGCAAGGATGCCAAGGGTTTTCCAGTAGGCGGGTTTCAATCAGAAAATGCCATTTCAAGGCGTGAAACACTGAGGGGTATGACCATTTGGGCAGCTAAAGGCAATTTTGAGGAAAAAGAAAAAGGCAGCATTGAAGTCGGCAAATTCGCCGATTTTATCATCCTCAACCAAGATTTGATGACCATTCCGATGGATAAAATATTAGCAACTCAGGTTCTAAAAACCTTTGTGAATGGCGAAAAAGTGTTTGAGAGAAAATAACAAATGGATTTTTTAACCCTTTTTCCTTCTCCTTAAAATAAATATTAATAGCGCAAACAAGGCTACAATACCCAATCCAATAGCCACAGGCTTCTGATACCAAGCCTTAAAATCAAAGGCTTCAACATTGCCGATAATCACAGTCGCACCCCAATAATTAGGGATGGAATACTGAGGGGGGCAATTTTGAAGGTATTCTAACTTCGCTTTTTGCAAGGCTACGTCTTTTGTATCGCCATTTTTAAGATTTTGATAGAACGACAACATCACTTTTGAGGTGCTTTCGTCGGGAATACTCCAAAGGCTCATCACCGTAGAAGGGCAGCCTGCAAAGGCAAAAGCCCGCGCCAAACTCATGACACCCTCGCCCCGTCGCAGCTCGCCGTTGCCCGTGTTGCACGCACTCAAAACCGCTAAACCTGTCTTCAATTGCATGGCGTAGAGGTCGTAACCGCTGAGGTAATTATTATCAGTCGAGTCTTTTTTTGAGAAAATGAGACCTGAATTCAAAGGATTTTTTTCATCAATAGCCCCGTGCATCGCTAAATGTAGGATGCCATGATTAGAAGCATTTTGCATAAAAGCAAACTTCGTGGCATCATCGTTGAGGAAAATAGTGCCTTTGCCAAGTAAAGAATGGATATTTTTTACCTCATCGTCGGCAAAAGCCAATTTGCTCAGTTTGCCGCCACGTGTAGAGGAAATAGTATCCGTTTTTAAGTCATTTTCTATTTTTTCAAGGGCTTTATCGCTGTATTCGATGCCAAAACCGCCAAAAGTGCCAATTGTACCCCCCTCAGTATTTTCTAATAATTGGTTGGAATAAGCGTAACTGACAGCATATTTTCTCAATAAATAAGGGACATTATTGCCTTTCCAAGTTGTTGCCTTTTCTGTTGTCAATAATTCAAAAGGGAGATAGCCCAAGACGCCATCGGGTATAATCCGCAAACGGCTACCGCTGCTATTATTTTTATTAAAATGACTGAGGGGTGTTTCTAAAAGGAGTTCATAAAAACTAAAAGATGACTTCAAAAATATCTGTTCAGCGAGGGCAGCAGAGTCGGCGATAAACTTTTCATCGCTCATGCTTTTTCTCAATTCTCTAAAATCGTTTAAAAATGTTGCGCTTAATTTTGTTGTATTAAAATGAAAATCCTTTTGGCTGAAACTGAAAATATACAGTGTGGTATCGCCTAAAAAATACTCGACAGCCACTGTTTGAGTATCTAAAGCAGCTTGAATGGCACTTATACTGAGGGGGTGTTGTGTTTGATTTTTCAGTTTAAAATAATTAGGAAAATCCTTTTCTAACCGCTTATTAAAAAAAGTCAAGGCTTGTTGAGCATTGAATACAGCATCTTGAAACTTGGGCTTCAAGGAATCAGACGCTTCGTACAATTGTTTTTCAAAATAGGAGACATCTGCTTTCAAATTGCGCTCCTCTTGGCGCAGGGTATCGGGCACACCTCCAAAGTTTTTAGCGCGATTATCTTTCAGATTTTCTAATAAAACGATGGCTTTATTGCGCTCACAGAAGGCGATAGCGGCATCTGCATAGCGTTTATCATTTGTTTTTTCATACAGTTTTGTAGCGGAAACAATGCCTTTTTCATAAATAGACAACGCTTTTTCTGCTAAAAAATACTTTGAATTATCCGCCTGATAAGATTGCTGCAAACGGTTGATGATAGTGTCGCATTTTTGAATGGTTTCAAAAGCGGCGGGCATATTATTTTTATCAAATAAAGTTTTGGCTTTGGCTGAAAAGGCGGTGAGTAATTCAGGAAAAACATTGTCCGATAAAACTGGATTTTTCAAAACATCCTCTTCTCGTGCAGTTCCGACGCCTACATTGATGGCATTTTGATAGGCTTTTAAGGCAGCATCTGCATTATTTTGTTTGATTAAAACATTGCCCATTGCTGTATGACATTCCACAACAAATGGGTGTTTGGCATCGCCGAACATTTGCAGGGCAGTATTATAATTTTTTAAAGCTGCTGAATAATTTTTAACACCCCCCTCAGTAACACCTGCTTCATAAACAGAATTAGCAGCATTTATGAGCACAATTGAGTCTTTTGTGATGCTAAATACCTCCAAATAGGCTTTTCGAGCTTCTTCCAAATAAGAGAGCGAAAGAGTCGGCTGATTCAGCTCGCGGTAAGTAGAACCGATATTGCTGAGGCAAATAGCTGCTTCTCGTTTGAAAGGCAATGCGCTATTTCTTTTGATGCCTTCTTTAAAAGTATTCAGTCCTTGAGTGTAATTGTCAACGGCTTTTGGGAAATTATTTAAGGAATAATAAGCACTGCCGAGCGTGATAAAACTTTCACCGATATTAAATGTGTCTTTCACAGCTACCGCCAATTGTTGCACTTTATTGGCAATATTAATGGCTTCTGAGTAGTCGCCCGAAAGGCGGGTCGAAAGGGCTAATTCGTAATAAGAGCGGATTAATGACGCTGTATCAATTTTGGCAGCCGCCATTTTTATTTCAATGGCTTTAGTGGCGTATGCTTTCGCTTGTTCGTAGCGATTGCGGCGGCGCAAAATGATGGCGGTGTTGTGATAGCTTTGGGTCAATTTAGGACTATTAGGCGGCAGGTTTTTTATCCGAATGCGTAAAGCTTTTTCATTAAAATCTAAGGCTTTATTGCTGTTTAATTCAAAATCGAGGTGTATTTTACCTGTGCTAAAGTAAAGATTTGCCAATAAAGTGTCTTGTGCATCCAACTGTTTTTCAGCTCGAGCCAATAGACTTTCAAGTTGAGGCAATACTTTCAAAGGCTCAGACCTCAGCGAAGGAGTGAGGGCTTGATATTGCGAGTTGATTTCATTTCTATCATCTTTGAAAAAATGTAGAAATAAAAGGCAGATTAAAAGCCCTAAAATTGGATATTTTCTGAATTTAGCCATAGTCGTGTAAAAATAAAAAACCGTTTGATACTGAGGGGTAACAAACGGTTTTTTATTCGTTAATCGTTAATCGTTATTCGTTATTACGATCAACGAATAACGATTAAGAAATAACGATTAACGAATAACGATTAACGATTTTTCACTATTTTTTTAATTAAAATGTCATTTCCTGCTTGGATATGAATGAAATATATGCCCTCACTGCCTTTTATACTGAGGGGGTGTTGATTATTACCTAAAACACCTTTGATATGTTGTTGTGAAATCAAAGCACCTGTCATATTGAAAATATTCACTTCAACTGGCGTTGCTTTTAACAAACTAAAATTGAGCGTTATGACATCACTAAACGGGTTAGGGAAGGCTTCAAAAGTGCGGATATTTTCTAACTCAGTCACTGCTGTAATATCGTCGCAAGGGGCATTCGCACCAGTGAGGATAGTCGAGGCTTTCGCTCCATTGAGAAGACCTGCCCGACGACATTTATTCACTAAAAAACTTTTGAAAGTGGTGCTTTTTAAGATGCTACATTTCACGCGCAACCAATCGCTACCAGCCAAATTAGAGGCTAAAAGCGCAGCAACTGCCGTTGTTTGAGGTGCAACAAATGAAGTACCTGTATTAAATGCATAACAATTAGTCGCGCAAACGCCTGTCCGAATCCAAGTGCTGACTAAGCCTTTGCCGGGCGCAAAAATGTCAACATTCTTCTTAGCAAAATTAGAAAATGATGCGACACTATCCGTACATGCGGTGGCACCCGTAACGATGATATTTTCATTTTGAAAAACGGCGGGTCCATACCAATTGACAGGTTGATCAATGTCTTTACCGTTATTGCCAGCGGCGAGGGAGACTAAAACGCCTGCTTTTCGGGCAGTATAAATGGCGGAAGTCAAGGGCTGCATCGTGTCCATGAGCGCAGCACTGCTGATAAAACTGCAATTCACGATTTCTACCTTTTGTTTGATGGCATAATCGAGGGCGCGAATGAAATTATATTCAAAACCTCTGTTTTTCCCATCTAAAACTTTTAGAACAAAAAACCTGATATTATCGGCATTGTTGCGCTTCAAAACGCGGCTAATAACCCCTGCTACGAACGTGCCATGACCTGTTGAATCCTTCGGAACGCCTGTGTTATTGACAAAATCATAGCCAATCAAATCGTCGATATACCCGTTGTTGTCGCTGTCTTTATTGTCCAAAATATCTTGACCGACGCAGATGTATGGTTTAAGCGAATCATGCGCTACAAGGATACTCGTTTCTCTTCTATCACAATCAATTCCCGAATCCAAAATCGCTATTTTCACGGCTCGCCTGCCCGGTTTGCAGGTGACGATAGAATCCGTTGCGGCGGCTGTGCAGCTTGTTCCGAAGAGGGGAGGGGGCTGTGTGAAAGATTCGCGCACGGTATCAGTTTGAGGAATGGCATAGGCATCGTTGTTGGAAACGCCCTCCGATTGCCCTGATCCGCACACCACACCGACGGCATCTGAAGGCGTGTTGACAAGACCTACAAACGTTCCACCACCCAACTTAGGCAATGACAAGGTTATCGGAAATGCCAAAGTGCAACGCCATAACAAGGCGCGCGAAGGAAATGTGGAGTCCAGTTGCGTGGCATTGAGTGCTGTTTTGATGGCGGTTATATCGAGAAATGTGGCTGTCGGTTGAAAGATAACGACCAAATCAAACTGGGTTTGGGCTTTGAGGTTGTTGGCATTGCAACACATTAGTAGAGTTATAGAAATATAGGTTAAGAGTTTTTTCATAAATCAAGGTTTTTAGTTTTTTAACAGATAGGTAAATGTGTAAAGAGCTTTAGAGCTATGGTTTTTTAAATAGAATCCGAAGTTATGAAAGATGTGACAATTTTAAGGTCTTTATTTTTATTAGAATCATTTTTAAGATACTCTAATTTTTTTAAAATAGGCTCTTTAGCATTTTTAAAGATGAAACTTGGCTCTCGTCCACCTTCTGTTATTTTAATGTTATGCAATATTACTTTTTTCACATCATCTAAAACAAATGCAGGACGATAGTCTTTTTCCTTCAAGCGTACCGTAATATTATTCATCACGACCCCCTCAGTATGACGCATATAAAATGCCCATGCGGGCAACTCTCCAAACATCGAAAACTCAGGATATTCACGCGCCTGCTCTCGTATCGTATGCAGGCTATCCAATGATGAGTAAGCCGTTTTAGGCGTGCCGCCGCCGCCGTAAGTGATGTGAATATCGTTTAAATGTACATTTTTAATAGGATAATTGGGTAATCCGACGATAGACGAAGGCAATAAATTGTAAGAAATGGTATCCACAGGACCTTCTAATTCGTAGCCTTTATCGGGCTTAGTATTCGGAATTTCGGCTTCGACATGGCTGATTCGGATGTTTTCAACTCGCCCAATCGGACGACTGGGAATGCGGTGACCGAGCTTTATAAAAATGGCATTGCCTGTATTTTTAGCGACGACATGACTTATTTCGATGTCTTCCAACACGCCGCCATCTACACATTCAAGCGCAATAGCAGAGCGATAAGTGTCATAAATGGTCAAATGATGCGCTTTTATTTTCCTAAAACCACCATAAGACGACGTGCCTAATTTCAAGGCACTGGCACTCGAACGCATTGTACATCGCTCAATCAGTACATTTTCACAACCGCTTTTTGTATCAAAAGACTTTAAACAAATAGCATCGTCGGCAGCATTGACAAAGCAATCGCGAATCACCACATTTTTAGAATCCACAAGGTCAATGCCGTCATTGTTCCAATAAGCGGTGCTTTCAACGCGGATTTTTTCAATTGTCAAATCGGTGCAATGCCCGTAAGTTTGCACCCACGAAGTAGCGTTTTTAAGGGTAATGTCTTTAATAATGATATTTTGACACTCTTGAAAGAGTATTAATTGCGGGCGAAAACGCTCATTCGGTCTATTCTTTTCAAGCAACTTTTCATCCCAAACCAGTGCCCCAGGGAATGCACCCGCTCGCCATAATTGGATAACATCTTTTGCCAATTCCCTGCCTTGTCCATCAATTATACCTTTGCCAGTGATGGCAATATGCGTTTGAGCATTCGCCATGATTAAGGCATACCAGCCATATGGATTCTCGTTTTTATAGTCCCGATGTTTTGTTGAACCCAATAAGACACCCCGCTCAGTAATATGCAGTTCCACGCCTGTTTTGAGGTAAATAGAACCTGTTAGAAACCTGCCTTTAGGTACGATGACTTGACCACCGCCTTGCTCGTTGCAAGCGTCAATTGTCTTTTGGATGGATTGGGTATTGAGTGTTATGCCATCGGCTATGGCACCATAATCCATGATATTAAATGTCCGTTTAGAGGGAAGGAAAGCGTTGAAAAATAGAAAAATTATTAAGAAAGGCATGATGTTTTTCATTCTTCAATTAAATGAATCATTATAATGCTTAAAATAAACATTTAAGACTTTGGATATTTCATTGTTACAACTATACCTTAAACAATTCCTCCAAATCTATCTTCAAATCAGGAAATAATGCACATTCAAGCACTTCATCACTCACACAAATAACAGGCGGTTGATAAATAGCTTGTTGTTCATCAAGGATAAACTGAAAGGTTTGCTCATGGTCGAAATCTACAATCCAATATTCCTTAACTAAATTCTCTTCGTATAGACGTTTTTTAGTCCGCATTTCTTTTTTTGAATTGCCTGGTGATAGGATTTCAACTATTAAATCAGGCGCACCTTTACAGCCTTTCTCATCAATTTTATTTAAATCACAAATAATACAAATGTCTGGCTGAATAACAGTATAAACATCTTTATTTGCTTTGGCGGTTTTTTCTTTATCAAATAAACGAACATCAAAAGGTGCCGCAAAAGCTTGACATTGGTATTTTTTTAGAAATGAATATAAAATGCCACTAAGTTGCCATGACATTCTTTGATGGCGCGTATTTGGTGCAGCCATCGGCAATATTTTACCTTTGATTAACTCGACCGCTTGCTCAAATTGCCAGGTTAAATAATCGGCATAAGTGTAAATGCCATTAAGATCAAGTTGTGAAAGGCTCGTTATTTTTTCCATTTTTTGTAATTTTTCTACAAAGTTAAAATATTTCAAGCAATAGTATCACCCACAGCATAGACAAAGCAATTGCCATGCGATTTTTTCCAAGATAAATTTTTGATTTCAAGTTGGAGATGAGAATTTTCCAAGATAAATTTTTGATTTCAAGTTGGAGATGAGAATTTTCCGAGATAAATTTTTGATTTCAAGTTGGAGATGAGAATTTTCAGAGATAAATTTTTAATTTAAAGTTGGAGATGAGGTTTTTCAAAGATAAATTTTTGATTTCAAGTTGGAGATGAGAATTTTCAAAGATAGATTTTTGATTTCAAGTTGGAGATGAGATTTTTCAAAGATAGATTTTTGATTTCAAGTTGGAGATGAGATTTTTCAAAGATAGATTT
>JAYTUY010000279.1:0-11821 GCA_043744275.1 Saprospiraceae bacterium | reverse complement strand
TGTTAAAGTACCGTTCGTAAGGTGCAGAGCACCGAAATATTATTAGGTTGCGGTGCTCTGCACCTTGACGAATCCGAATAAAATTTGCTACAAATATTTTGGTGCGCTGCACCTTTTAAGAACTTAACAGCCCTGCCCCTTGGGGGTTGGGGGGAATCATCAACAAAAGCACTAAATTTTGCTATTAAATCAATTTTGATTTTCATTAATAAAAAATCAGAAAAAAATCAGTCGCATCAGTCCAATCAGTGTCCCCCATCAAACGCTCAAAATTTTTTTAAAATTATTTACGAAAATTTTCGTAAACCATGCAACGCTTTTATTTATGGTTTGTCTATGAGTTATCAATCAAGTTTATGCCATCTAAATTTAAATTAAAAAATTCCTTAAACTTAACTTAAAACAAACTTTATCAATGAAAAAGCTTTTGCTGTTATTGTCTTTTTTAATCAAAAACTTCATCACCCTAATATTTCAAAATCATAGACACCCACTTATTTATCCCCTTGGGAGTAAAATGCCCGTTTTGATGGGCATTTTAAGCATTTTATTCGCTTTTTCTCTTCAAAATGCCACTGCACAAGCCGTTGTCACTACGACAGACACGGCTAAATACATGAAAAATCCTAAGCCTTCACTAAAAGCAACTCGCATTACGAAGCCGCCTAAAATAGATGCTAATCCCAATGATGACTGCTGGAAAGGCTTACCGATTGCCGATGATTTTATCATGCATCGCCCTCAACCTTATAAAAAATCAGGCTTTAAAACAGAAGTTAAAATCGCTTATGACGACGATGCTTTGTATGTTTTAGGCTATCTGTATGACCCCGAACCAAATAAAATACGTCGTGAATTGGGCGCACGAGACAATTTGGATATTGCTGCCGATATTATCAATGTCGGTATTGATACCTATGACGATGATCAAAATGCTTTCCGCTTCGGCGTGACCGCAGCAGGAGCGCAATTTGACTCGCGCGTTTCGAATGGCAACAACACCGATTTCAGTTGGGATGCCGTTTGGGAAAGTGAGGTTTCGCTGCAAAAAGATGGATGGGTGGCTGAATTTAAAATCCCTTTTTCTGCTTTGCGTTTTGCCGATAAACCCAATCAAACATGGGGATTTCAAGTGGCACGCGGCATTAATCGCACAACTGAAGAAGGTTCATGGGCTGGTTTTGACCCTAAAATCGATGGTTTAGTGATTCAATACGGCTCTTTGACGGAGTTGAATAATATTAAACCACCGTTGCGTTTGCAATTTTCACCTTATCTGGCGGCGGCGGTGCAACGCTCACCTTCGTATGATGCGAACGGCAATTATAAATATGGCAATCAAAAACAATTGACTGGCGGTATGGATCTGAAATATGGCATCAATCAAAGTTTTACCTTGGATATGACTTTGATTCCCAATTTTGGACAAGTGCAATCCGACAATCAAGTCTTGAATCTCAGCCCTTTTGAAGTGCAATTTAATGAAAATAGACCCTTTTTTACTGAGGGGTCTGAGATTTTTGGCAAAGGCGATATATTTTATTCACGTCGCATCGGGGGAACGCCAACTGGCTACTATAATGTGGAAACCAAGGAAAATGAGGTCATTAAAAAGAATCCGACAGAGACTCAACTCTATAATGCCACTAAAATATCAGGCAGAACCAAAGGCAATTTGGGCGTCGGCTTTTTGAATGCAGTTACTGCTCCCATGTATGCGGAAGTGCAAAATACTGAGACTGGCGCGACTCGCAAAGTTCAAACGGCAGCACTCACCAATTATAATGTGTTTGTGTTGAGTCAAGCCTTAAAAAACAATTCTGAAATTAGCTTTACCAATGCAGCTACTTTGCGCGATGGCTCTGGACGCGATGCTGATGTTTCGGCTCTTTATACTCGATTGAGAAATAAGGGCAATAAGTATGAAATATTGGTAGGCGGCAGGTTGAGTCAAATATTTCAGAAAGATGCTCCGACTGAAAGAGGTTTTACGACCAATTTAGGTTTGAACAAAGTCAGTGGCAGTTGGACATGGCGTTTGGCGGAAGAAATTCAAAATCAAAAATGGAATCCCAATGATTTGGGTATTTTCAATGGTAATAATTTTATCAACCATAATTTCAATTTATCTTATCAAAAAGTAGAGCCAACGAAGATTTTTCAAACCTACCAAACATGGTTGAATGCGAATCAGAATTTTCAATACAGTTCTAAGCGTTTTATGGATTTTGGTATGGAAACTGGCTTTTGGGGAAAATTTAAAAGTCAATGGTGGGCAAATCTTTGGCATTATATGCAGCCGACTTCAACCTATGATTTTTTTGAGCCACGTGCAGAAGGTAAAGAATTTAAACGCGCACCTATCTTTGTTACAGGTACTAACTTCGGTTCGGATGAGCGTAAAAAATTGTATTGGTACACCCACGTGAGTTTTGGAAAACGCTTAACACCAGGGCATGAACGCTGGCGTTTTATTATTGAGCCACGTTATAGAGTCAATAATAAATTGAGCTTTTCACTGTTTGCTCATTATCTGATGGAAAATAATGATCTTGGATATAGCACAAGCTCCGCCAACGATATTATTTTTGGACGTCGTGACCGCCGCACAGTAGAAACTATATTTGGAACGAAATATACATTTACGCCTAAATCTAACCTTACTTTTAGAGCGCGGCATTATTGGTCGAAAGTGACGTACGATGAATTTTTTAAACTGAATGATGATGGCTCTTTGACGCATCGCGATTGGTCAACTAATCAAGATAGAAACATCAATTTTTTCAATATTGACATGGTTTATACATGGCAATTTGCCCCTGGCAGCTTCTTAAATTTGATTTGGAAAAACAATGTCGCAAAATTTGATCAAGGCACAGCGGTGAATCGTGGAGACAATTATTTCAACAATTTCGGACAAACCCTCGACGCTCCGCAGACCAATAATCTTACCCTCAAAGTTATCTATTTCATTGATTATCAATCAACTATGAATAAATTGAAAAAGAAATAAGAGCAATTTTATATTGTAAATAGGTCACAGTAAAGCATGAAATTTTTTTATGCTTTTACTGTGACTTTTTTATGGAATAAACAAAATGTTTTAAAAATTTTGAACTATTGATTGCAAACGCTGAACTATCAAATCTGTCAACCTACGAAGCAATTCTGTTTCGTTTTCAGAAAAAATAATAAATTCTTCAATAGTGAAATGCCCAATAACAAGACCTACCAAACGATTTTTGAAAGCCACATCCGTTTTCACTGCTTGCTGAATGTAGTCCAGTTTTTGAAGAGGAGTGAGTTTAAAATAGGCATTTTTACGTTTTTCAATATAGTTTTTGAAGAGCAAAACCATCAAATCATGCTGATATTTTAATATCGGACGCAAGGTGGTGTTTTGAAAATGCTCATAAATGCCTGTTTCAGTCACAGGCAATTGGAGGTTAAGGCGAAGTGATAATATTTGTTGAGTACGCATGGTGCTATAACAGAAGTTTGAGAACTTGGTTTTTACGTTCGGGAAATATTTAGAATTTCCCAAACGATTGTCTTAGTTAAAGTTCGTAAATCGAAAAAAAGCATAACTGCAAAAACTACTCAACCCCGTCAGTAAATGCCAAACCGCATGACCTTGATACCATGAATCAGGGTCGCAGCCCACCTTCTGAACATCTAAAGTCCTTATTTTAATGGCAACAATAATTAAAACAAAACTCAAAATACCTAAAATAAGGGAACGCTCTTTTCTAAATTGAACATAATTAATACCAATTAAAATCAATAAAAGGAGTATCAAAATTGGGATTAATAAACTGCTGGAAACCATTAATGCTATTTTATAAAACAACATGATGAACACTAATAAAACCATCACAATCAAGATTTTGGCTTTATTTTGAAACTCTACTCTATAAAAAACATGATAAAGTCCTATACTCGCTAAAATAATACTGATACCATAAGTGCCGTTCATATCCACCCGCTGCCCTATCCACGTGAGCGATGCATGAAAAAAAGCACTACCAATGCTCAAGTAAATAAAACAAAAGCCCATCAAAATAGACATCATCGGAAACTGTTGCATCCGATTAATGTTACCCAAGCCTTTGTTTTTATAATCCTCAAATCCAATTTGAGTTATCAATATGCCAAAGAAAAAATACGCCAAATTGGAATAAGTATTCATTGATTGATGAAAAAACTTTTCGACATGGTTGTACTCGCAATACTCCACTGTGAGTGCTGATTTGCTGATAGCCATGCCTTCCCATACGCTGCCAGTGAGGTGGGTGTTGAGGGCTATCCAAACGGTGAGCATGATTAGGGTGTAAAAGGCTGATTTGAGGAGGAGTAATTTATAATTCATTTTTTTTTATTAGAATTAGGATTGGTAGGATTTTAAGGATGTTTAAGGATGTTTAAGGATGTTTTTATTAGAATCAGGATTGGTAAGATTTTAAAGATGTTAAAGGATTGACCAGCGGCATTTATCAGCCTTAAAATACTTTTCCGAAGGTATCACTTTTGGAAAAATCCTATCAATCTATCCTACTTCTAATTTTAAAATTAGGATTGATACAATTCTTTCCAGAAAGACTTCTCCAGAAAAAATGTTTTTGGATTGAGTAGATATCGCAGGCGAATCCTTAAACATCCTTAAAATCCTACCAATCCTAATTCAAATAAAATTATTTCATTTTTTTCATTTTATCGTGTTGCATTTTATGAACAACCCAATCGGGTATGTAATTACGCAATTCCCATAATTCATTGCTGGGCTCGCCGACTAATTCGGGCGTAATATCTTCACTAATTTTACGTGGGTCATATTTGTTATTGAAAATATGATGATATTCCAAAGCGAGTGCGCCAAAATTGAGTAGCAAACCTGATTTAATATTTAGGCGTTCGAGTGTATTGATGGCTTGTGATGTGTCTTCATTGGTCAACTGGCTTTTTGCTTTAACTTCAATAGTGACAGTTCTCTCGCAGAAGAAATCTACCCGACGTGCAGCAATTTTAAAGTTGTCGTAATGAATAGGCAGCCATACTTCTCGCTCGAATTTAATATCAGCATAGCCCATTTCAATAGCTAAAGCACGACAATAAACATATTCTCTGAATCCACGCCCTAATTTTCGATGTGCTGTCATTGCACATCCATTGATGCGATAGGTTAAATCATTTTTCTCCATAGTGATGTTTTTTTTGTTTTAAAATTAAGAATTTATTAAAATTATTTTATTTGAATTAGGATTGGTTGGATTTTAAAGATGTTTAAGGATTTGCCGACGGCATTTACCAGCCTTAAAAATCCTTAAAATCTATTCTACTCCAATTTCAGAATTAGTACAATTTTTTTTAAAAAATTTCTTCTGAAAAACGTTTATAAATCAAATAAATGCCCCAAGTTAATCCTTAAACATCTTTTGCAATCCAGCCAATCCTGATTCTAATAAAAAAAAATCCTTAAACATCCTTAAAAATCTTACCAATCCTAATTCTACTTAACAACTAAACTCACATTAATCGGATACCGCCCAAAATCTTCCCCATAAATAGCCACACCCCCCTCAGTATCAGCCTGTATTTTCAAGCTAACAAAGCCTTGCGCAGCTGCTTTCTTCAAATCCGCCTTCGAAATCGGTATTTTAATTAAATATCCATACGAACCGGCTTCTCGTAACTTCTTGTCTTTCAACTGATTGTGCCAAGACAATACGCCGCGATGATCAGCAGGGTCATCGGCTAAAGTAACCGTTTTGGCTTTCAAACCATTGATAAATACGCTAATGACTGAGGGGGTCGTTTGTTCATCAGTCATTGGATAGGCGTTCGGATTTTTATGCGGCGACACTCGTGCACCAAGCATATAGTCTTGATTTTTATTAAAATCAACACCTTTATCTTTATCAAAAAGCTGTTTGGCAGAGGCTTCAAATAAAATATAGGCTTCTTTGGCATTTGATATATTCACAGCTTTTGAAATCGGAATTTGATATTCAAAAAAGCCTTTGCCTGTACCATTCACCTTCAAACCATCCATCACATTCCAAGATTTTTGAGACCATTCCGATTTTTTAAAATCTTTAGGTAAGACTTCAATAATGGTTGTTTTTGGCGCATTTTGATTGGATTTTACAACAAAATGCATAAAATTATGGTGCAAAATATTACCATCGTTATCCTTCAAAGTTAGTTTCACAATGCCCAAACCAGCTATTTCAGGCACTTGAATTTTCAAAGGAGTCAATGGCTTTTGCATCCACGGTTGATAATCAAAAAGCATTTTATTAGAGGTTAAAGTCTTGCTTTCACCCGTTTTATCCATAAAATCAACGGAATATTCAATGGTCAGTTGATTACCTTTCATTGCTTTGCCAGACATCGCTGAAAGATAAAGAGGCACTTCCAATGTCTCACCGCCTTTCATTGTTTTACAGATTTCATTGCCTGTTGAAAGATAAAATGCGGCGTGAAAATCCTTATCCGTCATGCCTGAAACCATATCGTTCAAACCTGTATATTTTTTAGAGCGATCAAAACGCCAATAGCCATTCCACTCATTAATCACATCGTGATGCTCAGTATAAAGCCAACCGGCTACCTTCGGATGCTGCCGAAATGAATTCATCATGCGGTGATAATCCCAGCTCCAATCCACATCGCCCGTGCTGCCATCGTAGCCCCAAACATTGCCACATTCTGAATTGATATTCGGTTGATTGCCTTGTTTAAAACCCTCCCGATTGCCTCGGGATGTACCATTTTCAAAATGAAAAGTGCTGCCCTCAAAAGTGTTTTTATCAATCATATTTAAATGCTCTTCCCATGCCCAACCTGGGAGGTATTCATGCCATGAATTAATATCCGTCTCGGTATGTCCTCTGCCGCAACAAATGGAATTATCCTCAACCAAGCGCGTTGGGTCAAGTGATTTGGCTAAATAATACATAGAAGCCACCCAATTTTGAGTTTGAGGAAGATATTTTGAAGTAGATTTGCCATTTTCAAGCACTTTTGTCGTCAAACCCCATGTTTCATTGAATGTAATCCATGAAAAAATTGAGGGGTGATTGTAATCCCGTTTAATCATTTCCCTCAATGTATATTCCGATTCGGCTTGCGCGTGTTCATCAGGTTCGCCCCATGAATTGGGCAAATCTGACATCACCAATAAGCCCAATTTATCCGCCCAATACAGCTTGCGTGGAACATCCACTTTAATATGCGTCCTCAAACCATTCAAGCCAATATCTTTACACAATTGGATTTCATTTTTCATAAATTCATCCGTTGGAAATGTATAAAAACCTTCGGGATGATAGGATTGATCGAGTGTCAATTGTAGATAAATGGGCTGATTGTTCAAGGCAATGTAGGGAATATCCGTATTGGGCATATTAACAACGGATATTTTACGCATCCCGAAATAAGATTTCACAACGTCATCACCCATAGTGATTTCAGTTTCATATAAATAAGGATCTTCCAAAGTCCAAAGTCTTGGATTGGGAATAGGGATGTCAAAACTTGCTTTTTGCTTGTTTTTACTGAGGGGGTACTTCGTGACGATTTCAGAAGCAGGAGTTTTAATTTTAAATGAAACTTCAGCATCCGCTTGTAATTCATCTGATAAAACGACCGTTGCTTTGACGCTGTTTTTATCAATATCGGGGGTGAAATGTATGGATTCTAAATAGGGTGTGGGTTTTAGATTTTGGGCACCCACGTAGGGGTTGCCCCTACATTCCATATATATTGTCTGCCAAATGCCTCTTGCATTGCCATAACCTTGTTTGCCATATAATGTAAAATCACGGCGTTTATCATCCACTTTTATAAGCAAATACTGAGGGGTGCCATATTTAACATTCTTAGTCAATTCAAAAGAAAAAGGGGTATAACCACCTTGATGTTTACCCAATAAAACGCCATCTAACCAAACAGTTGTTTCCCAATCTGATGCCCCAATGGTTAGGAAAATGCGCTGATTTTCCCACGATTTTGGGATATTAATTTGGCGTTTATACCAAGCAATATCTGCCTCATCTTTCACGCCCGACAAAGGCGCACCCCAAGGAAACGGCACATTGATTTTCTTTGAAAAAGCGGTATTCCCACTTTGCCAATTTTTATTAGAACCTATATTGAGGCTATCAAATTCAAAGTCCCAAACACCGTTCAGATTTATCCATTTAGCGCGTTCAAAATCGGGGCGCGGATGTTCGGGCAAAGGTATTTGTTGAGAAAATAGGCTTATTGAAAAGCATAAAAAGACAATAGAAAGGTAGTTTTTCATAATGATTGAATTGAGAATGAGTAATTTTTAAACCACGAATTTAACGAATTGACGAATATTTGCTAATTTACATGTTGACTATTAGACGTGTAGATAGTTTTTGTTTAAATTAGACAAATATTTAAATGTCAACACTTAATTTAGCAAATATTCGTCAATTCGTTAAATTCGTGGTAAAATACACGTACTGTGAAAATAAAATTTAGAATATGAATCTCAACATTGAATCTAAAAAGAAAAATACTTTCGATGCCATTGTCATCGGCTCAGGCATCAGCGGCGGTTGGGCAGCTAAAGAACTCTGTGAAAAAGGGTTAAAAACGCTCGTTTTAGAACGGGGTCGCATGGTCAAACATCAACAAGACTATCCAACTGCCATGAGCAACCCTTGGGATTTGCCCCATCGCGGACGTCTGACAGCTCAACAAGCAAGTGACAATCCGATAGCTGACCGTTGTTATGCTTTTAATGAAGCGACTCAACAGTTTTTTGTGAAGGATAATGAACACCCCTATATTCAAGAGAAACCGTATGATTGGATACGCGGTTATCAAGTGGGCGGCAAGTCTCTCCTATGGGCAAGGCAGACGCAACGGTGGAGCAATTATGAGTTTGAAGCCCCTGCACGCGATGGTTTTGCTGTGGATTGGCCCATTCGATATGCCGATTTAGCCCCGTGGTACAGCCATGTCGAGCGATTTGTCGGCATCAGCGGCAATCGAGATGGGATTGAACATTTGCCCGATGGTGAGTTTTTACCGCCGTGGGAACTCAATTCAGTTGAGAAACGCATTCAGCAAGGCATTCATCAAAATTATGACAATCGGCGCGTCATCATTGGGCGGTGTGCTCATTTGACCAAGCCTGAGAAAATTCATTTGGATCAAGGGCGTGGGCAATGTCAAGCGCGCAGCTTGTGCGAGCGTGGGTGTCCGTATGGGGCGTATTTCAGTTCCAATTCATCGACTTTGCCCTGGGCTGAAAGGACTAAAAAGTTAACCATTAAGCCCGATATGGTTGTCGAATCCATTATTTATGATGAAAAAAAGGGGAAAGCGACGGGCGTAAGAGTGATTAATGCTCATACCAAAGAAGCTACTGAGTATTTTGCTAAAATAATATTTGTCAATGCGGCTTGCTTAAATACCAATTTGGTTTTGCTCAATTCCACTTCCAATCGTTTCCCAAATGGCTTAGGCAATGACTCGGGTTTGTTGGGTCATTATATTGCCTTCCACCAATATCGAGGTCAAGGCGGTGCATTAATGGAAGGTTTTGACGACAAATATTATTATGGCAGACGCCCGACTTCCGCCTTCATGCCTTCGTTCCGCAATGTTTTCAAGCAGGAAACTGATTTTCAACGAGGTTATATGGTCGCGTTTTCAGCAGCAAGAGGTGGTTGGCAAGGGCGAAATACTGAGGGGTTCGGTACTGCATTAAAAGACAATCTAACTGAACCAAGCGGTTGGCATATTTATATTCAAATGCAAGGCGAAACGATCCCTAAATTTGACAACCATGTTCGATTGAGCACCGATAAAAAAGATGCTTGGGGCGTACCTCAACTCATTACCTCCGTCGGCTATGATGACAACGACCATAAAATGATGCTCGATTTTCATCAACAAGCTTCAGAAATGCTTGAAAAAAGCGGCTGTACCAATATTAATATGTTCGATAGCAAACAGTCGCCTGGTTTGGATATTCACGAAATGGGCGGTGTTCGCATGGGCAAAGACCCGAAGACTTCCTTGCTCAATGAATGGAATCAACTCCATACTTGCAAAAATGTGTTCGTCACCGATGGCGCGTGTATGACGTCTGTGGGCAATCAAAATCCGTCGTTGACTTTTATGGCGTTGACGGCGAGGGCGGCGAATTATGCAGTGGAGGCTTTGAAGCGGAGGGATTTGTAAGATGATTAATTTACAATAATCACTTTATCATTATAAACCACACTGAATCCCGACCTTACTTTATACCGTTTGATTGTAACAACTTCATCATTGACTGTCACTTTGCCTTTCGTAATGCCTGCATCGGCTTCCCCACTTGAGCGAGCCACGCCTATAGTTTTCAACAAAATGTTTAATTCGACAAACTCATGTCCATCCAAATCATATTCAAACTCAAATTGTTCTTTATTTTTCATGATGCTTTATTTTTGTAACTTTGAAGTCGAAGACTTACATGAGAACTACCTTTCTAAACATTTAATTCAAATGGTATTCATTTTCCAAAAACTTTATAATTGATGGTATCTTATTTTCTATCCCTTTCAATATCTCAATATAACTTGTAAGTGTACCTCTTGCAAAATACATTGTATTGGCATATTGTTTTATCAATTTTTCATCATTGCTCAATAAGGAGATTGGCTTACTTTCTTTTAAAATATTTGAAATTGTAAATCTGTCGTAATTAGAAATATACTTACTATCGAAAAGTTGTATCGTAAAGTCATTTACTTTGCCCATACGAAAGTTTGCAAAGTAGGATTCTTGAACTTCCGCTTTTTCACACATTTCTTCATAAATAATGATGCTATCAGATGCAGCTTTGTTTTGGATCAATCTCAAACTACCTGAATTTTTTAATTGCGAAATAGTCCTTTTGTTAAACGCAACAGGATTTCTTGTAGATGTATATTTTCTTTGTAAATAATACATCATTTTTAAGCTACTATCTGTATAAGGTGTGTGATAAATATTTTGTAATAGACTATCGAAAGCAGCGACTTGCGTTGTACAAAAAGAAATACTTTTCTTAATTTTATTAGCATCATCTTTCATGTCTGCAATCATAGATTCCACGTATTGTTTTTCTCTATCTCTTTCTATTTTATGTTCCAACTGATATTCTGCTAAAAAACCACAGAATACTGCAAGAAATAGCATAAGAAATTCCCAAAAATAGCTTTTCCAATTTTTCTTTCCCTCGTGGTGGGCATGATGGTGTACTTCCATATTTTTTAAGTTCTTGATTTGTGAGGAATAGGTAATCGGTTTCAATATTCAAATTATTTAACATAATTTGGTGAAACACATTGTTGCCAATATTCGATTATTACCTTTAGCATACTTTTTAAGTCCTGAAAACTTAAAGGCTTAATAAAAAATCCTTGAATAGACTTTGAATAAGCATCCACAACTGCTTCTTGTTCAGCACTGGTTGTAAAGAATAAATAAGGTATAGTTTTTAACCGCATGTCTTCATTTTCATGAATTTGCTTTCTTAACTCTATGCCATTTAGTTTAGGCATATTAATGTCAGAAAAAACAATAAAAGGCTCTATGACATTTAAGGTCAGATAAGTAAGGGCTTCTTGTCCGTCATTTAAAAAAACAATTTCATTTTTATAATTGAGCTCTTTAAATACATCACTAAACATTTCTTGATCATCCTTGTCATCTTCAACGATAATAATTGGTCCGTTCTTATTCATCTTATTTTGTTTAAAAATGTAAAATGTTCATTGTTATTCCGCCCGCCCCACTTTTGCCAAACCCCGTG
>JAYTUY010000278.1:0-3424 GCA_043744275.1 Saprospiraceae bacterium | reverse complement strand
GAAAATGTCCTAAAATTCACAGTATTTTCAAAGAACGCTAAGGCGGTTTCAACTTTATGTCCCAAGGGTAGTACATAACTTTATGTCGCACCACAGATGTATTAAATCTGCGAGGTTTTTATAAGTCTTATAATAAAATCAGCATAAAGTAGTACCATTCAAATTAATGGGTGAAATGTACAATTCACATTCGATTTTATGCTTTTGATATATTTTTTGCATAGCTTCCCCTGCCTTTTCTGCAATAATACTATTTTGACTTAAAGCAAAAATAGAAGGACCTGATCCTGAAATGCTACAACCCAATACCCCCTCAGTCAAAGCAGCTTCTTTTATATCGTAAAAATAAGGAATCAATTGAGCTCGCTGAGGTTCAATAACGACATCTTGAAGTGAGCGTTTTATCAATTCAAAATCCGAATTAAACATACCGATAATTAATGCACCAAGATTAGCGGATTGTTGGACCATGCTTTTCAAAGGCACTTTTGCACTGAGCATCGCCCGTGCTTCTTTGGTCAAAATCTCAACTTTTGGATAAATAACCGTTGCATATAAGCCACGTGGTGTGAAAATACGATGTACATCAAGCGTTTCACTATCGCGAACGAGGGTCATACCCCCTAAAAGCGATGGAGCAACATTATCAGCATGGATAGCTCCACTGGCAATACTTTCTCCTAAAACAGCAAATTTCAATAAATCTCGTTTTTCAAGAGGGCGTTTAAGTAATTCATTTATAGCCACAACTGCCCCTGCGGCACTTGCGGCACTTGAACCTAAACCACTGCCGAAAGGCATTTTCTTATGAATTTCCATGTCAATACCTCGTTCGGATTCGCCCAAAAATTCTAATAATTTAAGTGCTGCATAACCTGCTGTGTTGCGTTCAGGCTCATAAGGTAATTTACCACCGGTTATTTTAGTTATTTTCAAACCTAGAGTATCAGAAAATTTAACAATAATTTCGTCGCCCGGTTTATCTAAAGCGAAACCTAAAACATCGAATCCACAAGCCACATTTGCTACACTTGCGGGAGCGAATACCTTGATTCCTGTCCTATATTGTGTTGAAGTTATAATAATCGGATTTGTCATCTCCATTTTTAGGAAAATTAAGAAGAGAAATAGAATAATCTACCCCTCAGTATTTTAGTAGAAAAAGTTCCACGTGGAACAATTGATTAGGTAAAAAAAGAATTGGAATGATTTATTAAATCATTCCAATTTTGAAGCCACAAAGTTACAATAAAAAATTATGCATTATAGAAAATAATTAAGCTATCTGATTAATGCAACATCACCAGTGAAAGAAAAAAGTGTTCCGCCAGGGCTTCGCACTTTGATAGAGTAAATATAAACATCAGACATCATTTCTTCTCCATTTCGTTTGCCATCCCAACCCTTTGAACCATTTTCATTTGAATAGATTTGCTTGCCAAATCTGTCGAATATGAAAAAGCTCTCAATTCTATAAATGTCTTCACTACTACTTTTACTTACAATAGTAAAGTAATCATTGACAGTATCGCCATTGGGTGTAAAAGCATTGGGCAATTCAATTTTCGGCAGACCCAATATTTTAATAGAATCTTCACTTTCACAAACGTCAGTTTTTATAATTACTTTATACACATTAGCCCCACCTTTTACTGACAAAGTAAAACCAGATTGAGTTTGTGCAATACTTTTACCGTTTTCAAACCAAGAATATATAATTCCAACTGGATTGACACTTAATGGAATCATGTCACCTTCCAAAATTTCACCTGTCTTACCTATTTCAATTTTCAATTTTGGTTTTGAACTAACTGTTAAATTGGTTATAATTATACTATCACATCCGCCTGCCAAATTGAAAGTATCACGATAAATACCTGCCGATGAAACAAATTTTCCTTTTGGTAATTTATAATTTTGACCTTCACATATCTTCACAATGACATTATTGTTCAAATTGCCTGTGGTTGATAAGTTAACCTCTAATACTTGGAAACACCCCTCAGTATTTCGAGTCGTATCTCTATGCAAACCCGAAGTTGTCACTATTCTACCGCTTGGAAGCCGATAAGTTTGCCCATTGCAAATAGAGGCATTAATAGAGCTTGTAGGAATGGGATTAAATGACAATTTCGTCGTAATAATGCTATCACAACCCAATCTTGTTTTAAGCGTATCTTTATATGTATTGGCTATCGAAACTATTCTACCGCTTGGCAACATATATGTTTGACCTGCACACAGATTAATTTCTTTAGAAACAGCCACGTGTGGTGAAACGGTTAAATTGAAATTTTTTGAAAAAGAAAAACACCTGTTTATGTTGGCTTTCAATTCATAAATACCATTCGTGGGATTAAGAAAATGGGCAGTACCATTAGTGTCCACTTGAGACAAAGGCGTTGACCATCGATAGCTCATAGCTGGGAAGTTTGCCATAAGCGATAAGGTATCATTAATACAAGGCTTCGATATAGTAATTGATTGTTCAAGTCTGGATGGGTCGCAGATAATACCTGGTGTAAAACTGGTACATTTTTCAAAATCTTCTTGCCAAACCAATATATTTCTGTTGTCATACACTTTTATCCAATCTACAGCTCCACCTCCTTTGAGTGAGATATTTATAATATCGAGATTGCATATATTATGTTTATATGTAATTCGATGTATCTCAGTACCATCCAAACTCAAACTTACGGTATCATTGATAAAATTGAATTTTACAATTCGCCATCGGCTTAGGTCAGTCACAAGAGATAACTGATTTTTGCTAATTATACTATCAGCTATTTGAATATTTGTTTTTGAAAGACCTGTTAGAAGTCCAGCGAAATTGACACTTGTTTTGCGTCCATTGCTGAAAAAACCAATGTTGGATTCATAATCAGAAATGCCGCCAATTTCAGGGCTATTTTTAAAACGAACTTCGTAACTAAAATCGCGTGATATGCATATAGTATCGTTATACAGAAAATTCGACAAATAATTGCTCTGATTGCTGAGGGGGGGAGCTATACGAAGTTGCCCATCTTTGACAAAATCGCAAACCTGCTCATTCGGCTCAATACCGCCGCCATTAGGATATGAAACGTAACCTCGCCACAGATTACTATTTTGAGAGAATACAGGGATAGTAAAAAATAGAATTACGCATCCACAGATTGTTAAAAGTTTGGTCATTTTGAAATGATTTGCTCATGATGTATAATTATGTGATTAAATACAAAATTAAGGGTATTTTTTTAATTGTATATGAAAATATTACATAGTTGTAAAAAATTAAATAATTTTTTTTATATTTATCACATAATTAGGTATTTTTGACAACTATTTCACGTAAGTAGTTTAATTGTTTAACTTCAATTTTAAAAAAAAGTTTCATCGAATAATTACGATGCCAAAAACAGGAAAAACCTTAATT
>JAYTUY010000277.1:0-11935 GCA_043744275.1 Saprospiraceae bacterium | reverse complement strand
CTTCGAGGTTTTAAAAACCTCGAAGGATTAAAACGCTGAAAATCAATGTTTTATGAGCATTTATTTGATTAGCGATTATATATGAACACCTACTTATTAAGTATTTTGATTAATTCAGGGCAAAATTTTATTTGTTTTTTTATGAAATAACTTGCAGCAAGTTTTTCCCAAAGGGATTCCTTCGGAAAAAATTGCTGCAAGTTGCGTATTAAACAACCCCAAGTTTCAATTCATTATAAAAACTCATCATGACTATTTTTACTAAAATTTCCATCTTATTTTTGATAAGCATCGCCTGCTCGCAATGTTCTTATCCTAAAAAAACAAACGCCAATGGCACTTCGCAGCCTTCTTCAACTGCTACTGAAGCTTCCCAAGATCAAATTCTGTTTTTAACTTTCAAAATCATTAAAGACAGCACTATAAAGGTGGGTGAAAAGATTCAATTGGTTCAAAAACAGAAAGTTGATGGGCTTTTGAAATCTAAATTAAAAACACCTCAAGCTCATAATGTGGGTGATTTAGTTTGTGAGTTTTCAGATAAAAAAAATTCTATCATTTTTACTGAAATTATGGAAGACCCTTTGACGGCTTCTGTTGAATATCCTGCTGAAAATGGTACTTTCAAAAGAGCCTTTTTGAATAAAAAAGAGGCTGATTTATTTCTAAGAATTCAAAATAATACCCTCATTTATAAACTCAGAATAAGTAAGGTCATGCCTGATGGAAAGATTCAAATAATTGCCGATTTTGTCATTTAAAAACCAAAAAAACTATGAAAACTATTATTTCAATTGGTATTTTACTTTTTTCAATCAATATACTGAGGGGTCAAACTTTCCCTGTTGAGACCATTAAAAACAATGGTGCAAAAGACAAACGCATCAACCTTGTATTTTTAGGCGATGGGTATCAAAGTTCAGAATTGACTCAATATTTGATTGATGTCAATACGGTGGTAGCAGGTATGTTCAGCCAAACACCTTTTAAAGAATACGAAAAATATTTTAATGTTTATGCCATAAAAGTGCCTTCGGTGGAAAGCGGAGCGAAGCACCCAGGCACGGCAACAGATGTGACTGAACCTGCTACGCCTGTTACCAATCCAAACAATTATTTCGGTTCGCAGTTTGATATTTCTAACATTCATCGTCTTTTATTGCCGCTCAATGGTACTGCTATAAATTCAACATTGGTTACTAATTTTCCTAATTACGATCAAATTTTTGTGATGGTGAACTCTACCGTTTATGGTGGTTCAGGGGGTACTTATGCGACGTCTTCTAAAAATGCGGCGGCTGCTGAAATTGCGATACATGAAATAGGGCATTCTTTTGCAGGACTTGCAGACGAATATGTCATCGGCGGACAAGGCGAACGCCCTAATCGGACGATTGTAACGGATGCGGCGACTATAAAATGGAAAAATTGGTTAGGCACTAATGCGGTAGGCATTTATCCAATCGGCATTGAAGGCTGGCAACGACCGCATCAAAACTGTAAGATGCAATTTTTGAATGCGCCTTTTTGTTCGGTTTGTACAGAAGCTTTTATCAATAAAATATATGCTATAGTATCGCCGATTGATAATTTTACCCCCCTCAGTAAAACGGTCAATTTTACAGGCGTTTCGATGAATTTTGCTTTGGGTTTGATTCTTCCCAATCCAAATACTTTGAAAATTGAATGGGTTTTCAATGGTGTGACAGTCGGTAAAGACATTAATAACATCAATATTTTAGCAACTAAATTAGATACTGGTAAAAATACCTTAATCGCTAAAGTCACTGATAGCACGGCACTTTCGAGGAGCTATAAACCAGCCACTTCGGGCTATCTGAACTCCATCACTTGGACGATTAACAAAGGCACTCCAAGCCCTGTCGAGTCAATCAATCAAGTCGATAAAATACATTACGACATCTATCCAAATCCCGTAGAAGATGTTTTAAACATTCATTTGAGCACTCAAAATGTGATGGATATTGAGTTGTCGCTCCTCGATATGCAAGGGCGGCAATTGACGTTTATTCAAAGGCGACGAGTGGATGAATTGCTTGAAAACGTGAATATGGCAAATTATGCGACGGGTAATTATGTTTTAAAAATTAAAATAGGCGACCATATTTTTGAGAAAAATATCATCAAACAGTAACCATTATTTTCTAATTAAATAAACTACACTATGAATAAGTTAATTATGCTTTTCATTTTTTTGGCGGCAATCACGGCTTGCAAACCACCTCAAAAATTTGTGAATAAAGAGGTGCCTAATACACCTATTGCTGGCTTCAATACTGAGGGGTCGGATGCCAAAGCCATTCAAATTGCTGACGATGTGATGAAAGCGATGGGCGGACGCTATGCGTGGGATATGACCCGCTATATCCGTTGGACGTTTTTTGGCAAACGCGCCTTGCTTTGGGATAAAACTAAAGAGCGAGTGCGTATCGATTTCGTTGATCAACCTTTAAGAATTCGGCTGAATCTTAAAGACATGACAGGACGCGTTTGGAAAGATGGGAAGGAAATGACCCAAGCAGATTCTGTGAAAAAATACTTAGCGCGCGGCAAGTCTATTTGGATCAACGACTCTTATTGGCTCGTGATGCCTTTCAAATTGAAAGACAGCGGTGTTACTTTGAAATATATTGGTAAAAAGCCCAATTATATCAACGCTGAATGTGATGTTTTGGAAATGACTTACAACCTCGTAGGCGACACACCTGATAATAAATACTTCATTTATGTCAATCCATCCAGCAAAATGGTGACTCAATGGGATTATTATGCGAAAGCAACCAATGAAAAACCTCAAATGTCAACTCCGTGGGCTGATTACCGTCCTGTTGGCAATATTTTGCTTTCAACAAGTAGAGGTGAGGGCAGGAGTATGGCGCCTTTGGGCGTATATACTCAAGTTCCCGATACAGCATTCACTTCCATGTTTGACCTAAATTGGAAAAATGTAAAATAATAAAATAGCTAAACCGTCTGAAAGATTGAAACTTTCAGACGGTTTTTCTTTACTTATGTGTACATTTGCGCCGCAAATTTTTTAATAAAACAAATAGTGAATGAATCAGGATACTAAAAATGCCATGATAGGCATGACGTTGATTATGGTTATTTTGTTCGGTTGGCAATATTTAAGCGCGCCTTCCGCTCAACAAGTAGCTGAAAATAAAAGAATTAAGGACTCTACCGAGCAAGCGACTCGCCGAATAGATAGTTTGAAATTGACTCAACCGACGGCTCAAACGCCTGCACAAGTTGCTTTGCCCGATTCTATCAGAAAGCAACAAATGCAAGGCGAATTTGGCATTTATTCAGCTTTTGCAATGGGTCAAGAGCAAATCAACACGCTTGAAAATGATGTTTTTAAAATAACTTTTACCAATAAAGGCGGGCGGATTAAAGATGTTCTTTTAAAAAAATACTATAAACTCACTGAGGATTCAACTCGGATTGAGAAGAAAGAACTATTGCACCTTTTGGAAGATGTGAAAAATAGATTTGAATTTGTCATACCATCGAATACTTCAAAAGGAAAGATTTCGACTGAGGATTTATATTTCGCTACCCCCTCAGTATCGGGCAATACAATTGTGTTTAGAGCCTCTCTTGACGACCAAACATTTATCGAGCAGAAATACGTCATTGGCACAGGCTACGATATAGATTATGATGTGCGGATGAAAGGTTTAGGTCAAGTGATGAATCCGAATGCACATTCTGTTCAATTGAACCTTGAAAACTATCTTGATAAATTAGAGAAAAACGTTAGCTACGAAAGCTCATATTCCAATTTGCATTTTAGAGAAGGCGATGATACGCCTGACTATTTAGGTGCTACGGGGGAAGTTAAAAAAGATTTGAATACCAAACCCATCCAATGGGTATCTCATGCAAATCAGTTTTTTAACACCACTATTATGTCTATGAATGGTGGTTTCAAATCTGCCAATTTAGAGAGTCAAGCTTTCGAAATCAAAAGCACAGATTTGAAGAAAACAACTTCAAGGCTTGAATTGGTAGCTGATAATGGTGAGGTGAATGCCAAAATGAAACTCTACATTGGACCTAATGATTATTCAATTCTTAAAACTTATAAAAATAAATTAGAAGATGTAGTGAGTTATGGTGGCTCAATATTAGGCACTATTAACCGCTATATTATCCGCAATATCTTTGATTTTTTGCACAGCATTTTCGGCAATGTTGCAGTGTGTATTTTGCTTTTAACGCTTGTAGTAAAGGCATTTCTCTATCCTCTCAGTTATAAAATGCTGCGTTCTCAAGCGAAAACGACAGCGTTGAAACCTGAAATAGAGAAATTGAAAGCTAAATACAAAGACGATCCGAAGAAAGTACAGGTTGAGCAAATGAAAATCTATCAAGAGTTTGGCGTCAATCCTTTGGGTGGTTGTTTACCCACGCTTTTGCAGATGCCTATCTGGATGGCTTTGTTCCGATTCTTTCCAGCGTCCATTGATTTCCGACAACAAGGTTTTTTATGGGCAACGGATTTAACGGGCTTTGAAGAATTTATCAAATTGCCGTTTCATATTCCGCTTTATGGGGCGCATATCAGTTTATTTGCTTTGCTTTGGGGTGCTTCATTGGTGGTTTTCACTTGGTATTCGATGAAAGATACCGATATGACAGGTCAACCAGCGATGATGAAACAATTGCAATATTTTACGCCCGTTATCTTTACTGTTATGTTTAATAGTTATGCAGCGGGTTTGAGTTTGTACATGTTGTTCTCCAATTTATTGAATATTGGTCAAACTGTGGTGACTAAAAACTATGTTATTGACCATGAAAAAATCCTTGAAGAATTGCATATTTATAAGAAAAATCCTAAAAAGCCGAGTGCATTTCGTCAAAAATTGAATGATGCCATGCAACAGCAGCAAGTGATGAAAGAAGAGCAAGAGAAAACGGTGAAAGGGAAAAAGAAATAGGAATTGTCATTCAGAATTTGTCATTCAGGAGGAATCTCTTTTGGACATTCGGAAAGGTAAAAAGAGATTCCTCCTGAGTGACAAAAACTATGTGTCATAAAACAAAATCAATTCGATGAAAAACATACTATTCTTATCAATAACACTCCTCATTTTTACCGCTTGTCATAAAAAGATAAGCGATAAAACAACGAGCACTCAGCCCGAAGTAGAAACCAAAATCGTTGAAGTGACCCCCTCAGTCAATACGACTGCAAAAGGCATTAAAACGACTAATATTCCAGAAGGCGTTGATTCCAATCTCGTCATCAGCCTGCAACGCACCGCCTGTTTTGGTCAATGCCCCGTTTATAAAGTTGAAATTTTCAAAGATGGGACAGTGAAATATAAAGGAACAGCTTATATCAAAAAGCGTGGACAACATGAAGCTGTCGCCACTGCAGCATTCATAAAAAATATTCAACAAAAAGCCGCCGCCATCAGCTATATGGCTCTCAGCGATAAATACCCAAAAGGCGACAATATGATTACTGATATTCCAAGCACTATTTCCTACGTTCGGATAGACAATGAAGGGAAAATAGTGATTAATAATTACGACGCGCCTAAAGAATTGATTGAATTTGAAAAATGGTTGGAGAAAGAGATTGATACGTTGGAGTGGAAGGAGGTGAAGCCTTAAACAACCCTACCGTATCAACATCCCACTAATCCGCATCAAATCAATCTCCGCCAATTTCGCTTCATACTTCGCAGCCACCGACCTAAATATCGCATTTTCATAGCCTTGTTGGATTTGAGCCAATTCTAAAACTGTGGAGCGGCTGAGGCGATAGCGTTCCATCGCAATTTCGATGCTTAGGCGAGCGACTCGGGCGTTCTCCGCTTCCCCCCTCAGTATTTCGAGAGCATTTTGATAGTTTTGATAGGCAATATTCAATGTATTGACCAAATCAACTTGCAATTGCTGCATCCGCCATTTGTTGGATTCTATTTCAATTTTAGCATTTTCTACTTGACGTTTGATATTGCCACCATCGTAAAGCGGGTAGGTGAGGGTGATGCCAGCATTCAAGCCCGTATTTTGATTCACTAAAAATAAACCTGCTGTATTATCTTGCCTGCCGAGATTAAAAGCAGAATTGAAAACAATGCGCGGCTTCCTCAATGCTTCAATTTGCTTTTCTACCAACATGGCTATGCCCGTTTGTTTATTCAATAAAGCGACACTCAAATTTTTACTAACCGCATCATCGCTCAATGCCTTAAAATCATAATTTTTATCAATTAATAGGGTATCTCTGACTTCATAAACAATATTGGGCGCATTGCTAATGGCTTGGTTGAGTTGCAATTTAGCGGTTTGAATGGCTTGTTTTTGCCTCAAAAGGTTCGTTTTTTGAACATTTAAATCCGTTTGAGCTTGATAAACATCCAATTGATTACCTTTGCCGACATCCAAACGCGTCTGAGATATGCGAAAACGCTCTTCGTAGAGATTCATTTGTTCTTCAAGACTGTTGTACAACTCTTGATTTCTGACGATATTGAAATATGCCCGCATGACATCATACACGATTTGTTCAGACCGAATCCGCAAGTTAATCTCGCCGATGCCTTGCAATTCACGCAATCTATCAAGTTCCAAATACATTCTTTTGCCGTCGTACAAAGTCCAAGCGAGTTGAACCCCAGCCGTGACATTGTTCGTCAAATTGGTTCTATTGATTTCGCTACCACTTGAGAGTTTTTGATTTAAATAACCAAAAGAAGGCGTTTCGCTGGCTATCAAATTGATATTGGGTAAAAAGCCTGCATTGCCTTTCACTGCATTGTTTTTTGCAATTTGAATATCATTTTGACCGACCCGAATCCCTAAATTTTGACTGAGTGCTTTTTGAATAGCTTCATCTAATGTCAAAATGGGATTTTGAGCAAAAGAGATTTGATGGAGTATTAAAAAGAGTATGAACACGTTGGTTTTTATCCAATTCATAGTGGAATTTTTTATTCAAACTTAATTTGAGTGTTTTGGTGGACGTTTGCCCCTCAACCCCCAAGGGGAAGCCATTTGGAATAAATTGGACAAATAATATCGTTCAATTTATATAGCTTTTCGTTACAATTAGCTTTTGTATTGGTACGCTAAAAGCTATAAATTTACATTTTTCCAAATGGCTTCCCCTTGGGTCAGGGCTGTTAAGTTCTAAAAAGGTGCAGCGCACCATAATATTTGTAGCAAATTTTATTCGGATTCGTTCAGGTGCAGCGCACCGTAACCTAATAATATTTCGGTGTGCTGCACCTTACGAACTGTACTTTGACAATTGCTACAAATATTTTGCGGCTCTGCCGCTGAAAACCTTAGAACTTAACAGCCCTCCCCCTTGGGGGTTGGGGGGCAAACGCCAACAAAAACACTCACTTTCAATTTTATTAAATTATTATTTTAAAATTAAAACATCAATCATTCGCCGCAACCAATGCCCCCTCATTTATCCCCTCGGGAGTATTGTACGATTTTTCATCCAAAACTTCTTCTACCACGACTTTATGTTTACGCGCCAAATAAGAATACATAGCAGGAATGACATAAAGCGTCAAGGTCAATGAAAATAAAAGACCGCCAATAATAACGATGCCCATGCCCATCCGACTCTTCGAACCAGCCCCCAAAGCCAAAGCAATAGGCAAAGCCCCAAGCATGGTGGCTAATGAAGTCATTAAAATAGGACGGAAACGGGAGACGGCGGCTTCGACGATGGCTTCCGCTTTGGGCATACCGCGTTCACGCAATTGATTGGCAAATTCGACAATCAAAATACCATTTTTAGTGACCAAACCGATGAGCATGATGATGCCGATTTGGGAAAATATATTGAGCGTTTGATTAAAATACCACAAGGAGAAAAGTGCACCCGCCAAAGCCAAAGGCACTGTCAACATAATAATGAGTGGATCAACAAAACTCTCGAATTGAGCCGCTAAAATCAAGTAAACTAAGAGCAAGGCGAGGATAAAAGCAAAAGCTGTATTGCTTGAGCTTTCGTCAAAATCTCTTGAAGAGCCTGTTAAATCAGTTGAAAAAGTTTCGTCTAATGTTTTTTTAGCTGTTTCTCTCATGGCAGCGATGCCATCGCCGATAGTCCGACCGGGCGCAAGATTGGCAGAAACTGTCGCTGATTTGTACCGATTATAGTGATACAACTGAGGGGGATTCGAACGTTCTTCCACGCTCACGATATTGTCCAATTGAATAATATCGCCCCGTCTATTGCGCACGTACATGGATTTCATGTCCAACGGTTCGTCTCGATTGGCTCTGTCCACTTGCCCGATAATTTGGTACTGTTTGCCACTCATATTAAAATAGCCATAACGCAAGCCACTCAACGATAGTTGAAGCGTTTGAGCTACATCGATGACATTAACATCTAATGCACGGGCTTTTTCTCTATCAATATTGACATACAATTCAGGTTTGTTGAATTTTAGATTGACATCGACGTTAGCAAAAACTGGGCTTTTTGTTGCCTCATCCATGAATTTAGGCAATTTATCAATCAACTTTTCAAAATCTGGTGCTTGAATAACAAATTGAACTGGCAGGCTTCCAAAGCCACCAGTTGAGATAGTTTGTTCTTGAATAATGAAATTTCTGCCTTCATTAAACTTCCGCATCGACGTCGTCAATTTATTGGCAATATCCATTTGACTGCGTTTTCTATCTTTTGGGTCATTCAGCATCAATCGAATCATGCCTGTATTCGCACTACCACTGCCTGAAAAGCCCGGTGCGGTCATAGAAAGTGCTATTCTCTTTTCAGGAACAGAATCATTGATATAATTCACCAATTTATCAATGTATTTATCGGTATATTCAAAAGTAGCACCTTCTGGCGTTGAAACAATAAACCGCATCCAGCTTCTATCTTCTAATGGTGCGAGTTCTGTTTGAAGGTTATCGTTGAAATACCAAATACCTACGCCCATCAACGCAAAGATTGGAAAAGACAACCATTTGATATTCATGAACCCCCTCAGTCTGGCGCGATAATTATCTTCAACGGCTCTGAAAAATGGTTCAGTGGCTGTATAAAAACGGGTTTTCTTTTGTCCTTTTCTCAACAAATAGGCATTAAGCATAGGTGTTAAGGTCAGCGAAACAAATGCTGAAATCAAAACCGAGCCTGCTAAAACGACCCCAAACTCTTGAAAAAGCCGCCCCACAAAACCTTCCATAAAAATAACAGGCAAAAAGACGGCTGCTAATGTGACTGAAGTAGAAATAACTGCAAAAAATATCTCTCGCGAACCCATAAAGGCGGCTTGAATAGGATCCATGCCTTCTTCTACCTTTTTATATATATTTTCAGTCACCACAATGCCATCATCCACCACTAATCCTGTTGCTAAAACAATCGCCAAGAGACTCAAAACATTGATGGAATAATCCATGATATACATGATAAAAAAAGCACCAACGAGCGATACGGGAATATCAATCAAAGGGCGAACGGCAATTGTCCAATCTCTAAAAAATAAGAAGATGATGATAACAACTAAGGTGATAGCAATAAATATGGTCTCTTTGACTTCAGAAATGGACTTTCTAATAAATTTAGTTTTATCTACGGCAATGTTTAATTTAATATCGGCTGGTATTTCCGATCTGAATTTTTCCATTCTTTTGTAAAATTCATCTGCTATTTTGATAACATTCGCACCCGGCTGAGGAATCACGGCAATAGACACCATTTGTTTACCGTTGATTCTTAAAACGGTATCTTCATTTTCTGCACCTAATTCAGCGCGTCCGATGTCTTTAAATTTAATAGTGCCGTTGGCATCTTCTTTAATAATCAATTCTTCAAAGTCAAAAACTGTTTTAAGTTTACCAACCGTTTTAACCGCTAACTCAGAGCTATTGCCCACAATCTTACCCGAAGGCAATTCCACATTCTCTCGATCAAGGGCTTGCTTGACATCCAAAGGCGTGAGTCTGTAAGCAGCTAATTTTTGAGGGTCGAGCCAAAGCCGCATAGAAAAACGCTTTTGACCCCATATTTGAATGGTGGACACATCAGGAATGGTCTGAATCCTTTCACCTAAAACATTTTCAGCGAAATCAGAGAGTTCCAATATATTTTTTGTATCACTTTCAACAGACATCGAAATGATAGAATCACTATTCGCATCTGCCTTTTGAACAGTCGGTGGGCCGTCAATATCTTGAGGCAATTGGCGAACGGTTTGACTCACTTTATCCCGTACATCATTCGCCGCTGCTTCGAGATTGCTGCTAATATCAAACTCCACCGTAATCATTGAACTACCCTGATTGCTCGAAGAGCTTATTGTCCGAATGCCTGCGATACCATTTAATGCTTTTTCAAGTGGTTCGGTGATTTGTGTTTCGATAATCTCCGCATTCGCCCCCGTATAACCCGTGCGAACGGTGATAACAGGCGGGTCAATGCTTGGAAATTCCCTAATACCCAATGATTTGAACCCAATAAATCCAAATAATAGGATAACCAAGTTCATAACTATCGCCAAAACAGGGCGTTTGATGCTGATGGATGAAAGGCTCATATTATTTTATTTAAATTTTCTAAAAATTACCCATTACCAATTACTCATTACCCATTACCCATTTATTGAACACTCGTAAACTTCACTCCTGCATTCGGTTTCAAACTCATCAAACCACTCAGTATCACGGTATCGCCTATTTGTAGCCCTGAAATAGCTTGGATTTTAGTATCTGTTCGTATCCCAACTTCTATTTTGACAGCCGTTGCTTTACCATTTTTAGAAACGAAAACCTGTTGACCTTTCAAAATTGGAATAATGGCTTCCGTTGGCACCATTAAAGCATTGTCTATTTCTTTCAAACTAAAATTGACTTTAACAAATGCACCGGCTCTGAGTTTATTGCCTGGATTAGCAGCAGTAGCACGCAGTTTCAATGTCCTCGTAATAGGGTCTATCTGATTATCCGCAGCAAAGACTTTTCCTGAAAACTTATCAGGCGACCCCTCAGTACTAAACGATATTTCATCACCTATTCTCACCACACTGGCATATTTTTCAGGAATCGTAAAATCAACTTTCACTGGATTCAACACTTGAATAGTCGCTATCGGACTCGTCGCATTCACATACGAGCCTAAGCTGACGCTCCTCAAACCAATCACACCACTAAAAGGGGCTCTCAATTCCGTTTTAGCGATTTGGGCTTGTGTAAATTCCATATCTGCTTTAGTATTATTGATTTGATTGGTAATCACATCATATTCATCTTGCGAAACACCTTTAATTTCAAGCAATTTTTTCAAACGGCTTTCGCTTTGCTCAGTCAATTTGAGTTGAGCATCATATTTTTTCAATTGAGCTTGCAAGTCCGTATCGTTCAACTTAATGAGCAATTGACCTTTAGACACAGGTTGCCCTTCGCGAATGTTCATTTGGACAATTTTACCCGCTACTTCAGGTTTTAAATCCACCACTTCTGAGGAAATAATAGTACCCGTAGCAAATATTTTATTGTCCAATTTTTCAGAGCGCATCACATAACCCAACACGCCTACTGAGGGGGATGCGCCATTGCCACCTACTGCTGCGGGTTGCCCCATAGCGGGCACATCTTTGGTAAAATATTTAACTTTGACAAAAGCTAAAGCCGCTAAGGCTAATGCGAAAACGCCAAGGCGTATGAGTAGTTTCATAAAGAAAATTGGGTATTTTTATGTAGTCGAACGTAATTTTTTTGAATTTGCTCAACAGAATGTACTGTGTATCAATACATTATATTATCAAAGGTAACTTCTTTGATGAACGAATTGTTGCGATAAAATGGCACTTTCGACAAGTCACCGTTTTTTTAGTTAAAAGTAATTGTATTCAAAGCACAGAATTTTATTAAAGCATATTTTTTTTAAAATACATAAGTACATAGGGCA
>JAYTUY010000276.1:0-3451 GCA_043744275.1 Saprospiraceae bacterium | reverse complement strand
CAATTATTTTATAAAATGTTGATAATCAGCAAAGTAAACCTTCGAGGTTTCTAAAACCTCGAAGGTTTAGTGTCGATTATTTAAGTCCATTTACTTATCTTCGATTTTATAATTTAAAGTTCTTAATTTTTAATTACTTCAACATGTCAAAAAAAGAAAAAATACTCATTATTACAGGCGATGCGGGTGAGAGTTATGAATGCCTCTATGCCAAGCACCGTTTTGAGGAAGCGGGCTATGAATCCGTCATCGCCGCACCGAGCGTCAAAAGGATGAATTTGGTGATACATGATTTTGAGCCTGGTTGGGATACCTATATCGAGAAGCCTGGTTATATCGTGCCGTCTGATGTGGCGTTTTCGGATGTAGAGGAAGTGAATTATAAAGCGGTTTTGCTGTTGGGCGGTCGAGCACCTGAATTTTTACGCCACAATGAAAAAGTGATTCAAATTGTGAAAGATTTTGACAAAGCAGATAAGTATATATTTTCCATTTGTCATGGGATTCAAATATTGGTGGCGGCGGGTTTGGTCAAAGGAAAAACCTTGACTTGCTATGAAAATGTGCGGTTTGAAGTAGAAGTCTGTGGCGGTACTTTTGTCGGCAAAAAGGAAGCGGTGAAAGATGGAAAATATGTCACAGGGCAGACTTGGCAATCGCATCCTGATTTTTATCGGATGGTGTTTGAGTGCTTAAATGCTTGATCTTTTTTTGAAACACATAGCCACATAGAAAACATAGTTTTCAGAGCATTTTTCTTATAAAAGCTATGTTTCCTATGTGGCTATGTGTTTTAAAAAAGTCATATGCGGAATTGCTGGATTATAAGCACCCCCTCAGTATAGCTCTTCACTTTTAACTTTAACTACTTATTTATTTTTTTGTGGAATAACTTGCTGCAAGTTGTATTTCATTAATCATTCATCATTACAATAAGACAAACTAAATTAAAAAAAAATATGAACAAACTTATCACTCTCATTTGCTTTATTCTCAGTTATACAGCTACAAAAGCGCAATTGACGATAGAGAAAATTATGCAAGATCCTAAAATATCTGTAGGGGCTTTGCCTTCCAATATTATGTGGTCGGAAGATAGCAAAACCATATATTTCTCTTGGAATCCTGAATTGAATAAATCGGATTCGCTGTATGCTGCTTCGGTGGCGGATAAAAGACCTGTAAAAGTATCGCCTGAAATGCGCAGGGCTTTGCCTTCGCCTTTTGGGAATTACAATAAGGAGCGGACTAAAAAGGTCTATTCAAAAAATGGTGACCTTTTTTTATTGGATATTTCAAGTCAAACCACGCGCGTTTTGACTAATACAGTCGAAGGAGAAAGCAATCCATCATTCAATATGGCAGGCGATAAAGTCATTTTCTCTCGAAATAACAACCTTTTCAGCATCAATATTTTAACAGGTGAATGGATGCAAATCACTAATTTTCAAACAGGTGCCTCGAAGCCTGATCCTAAACTCAATGAGCAGGAACGCTGGCTCAAACAAGACCAATTATCGCTTTTTGATATTTTGAAAGAACGCTCAGATAAGAAAAAAGAAGGTGAAAAAAATACAAAAGCCGATCAACCACGCCGCCCAAAAGAGATTTTTATAGAAGAAAAACAATTGGATAATGCTCAATTGAGTCCTGATGAAAACTTCATCAGTTACCGCCTTTCTAAGCAATCTGCTACGGATAAACGGGCAATTGTACCCAATTATGTAACTGAATCGGGTTTTACGGAAGATATTCCTGCGCGTACAAAGGTGGGTAATACGCCGCCTGTACAAGAGTTTTGGATTTATGATATTAAAAAAGATACGGCGATTCAAGTAGCCCTTAAAAACTTAGAGGGCATTAATGATAAACCCGATTATTTGAAAGATTACCCAACGAAACTCGACACCGCCAAACAGAAAAAACCTGAACCGCGCAAGGTATTTTATGGCAATCCGATATGGTCAGAAGATGGTAAATATGCCATCATGGTCATCCGTGCGTGGGACAATAAAGATAGGTGGATTGTGCAATTAGACGCCGCCAAAAATACTTTGAAAACCCTCGATAGACAACGCGATGAAGCGTGGGTAGGTGGGCCCATCAACGCCTTAGGATTTCTGGGCGACAACAAAACGATTTATTTTCAATCGGAAGCCGATGGTTATAGCCATTTATATACGCTTGATTTAGAATCAGGTGTTAAAAAGCAATTGACAAAAGGCAATTTTGAAGTGCAAACGGTTGATTTATCGAACGATAAAAAAGATTTTTATATCACGACGAATGAAGTGCATCCTGGCGAACAGCAATTTTATAAAATGGCAGTTAATGGAGGTGAACGCGTAAGATTGACTTCAAAAACAGGTGCTCATCAAGTCGTTTTATCGCCTGATGAAACAAAATTGGCGTATTTATATTCTTACTCCAATCAGCCCTGGGAAGTTTTTATTCAAGACAATTCGCCCAAAGCAACGCCTACTCAAATAACGCAATCCCTCAGTCCACAATTCAAATCATACAATTGGCGCGATCCTAAATTGATTACCATAAAAGCTCGGGATGGGGCGAATGTGTATGCTCGCCTGTATGAAGGCAAGGGTAAAAATGGTAAAAAACCGGCTGTCATATTTGTACATGGTGCGGGCTATTTGCAAAATGCACACCGTTGGTGGAGTACTTATTTTAGAGAATATATGTTTCACAACTTCTTGGTTGACAATGGCTATACGGTGTTAGACATGGATTATCGTGGCTCTTCGGGCTATGGTCGGGATTGGCGGACAGGCATTTATCGCTTCATGGGTGGTAAAGATTTGACTGATCATGTGGATGGTGCAAAATGGTTGGTGGATAATCAAGGCGTTGCAGCGGATAAAATAGGCGTTTATGGTGGTTCTTACGGTGGTTTTATTACTTTAATGGCAATGTTTACGACACCTGATGTCTTCAAAGCAGGGGCAGCTTTGCGCCCTGTGACGGATTGGGCAGCCTACAATCATGGTTACACCGCCAATATTTTGAACGAACCACAGTTGGATTCAATCGCCTATCGCAAAAGTTCGCCTATTTATCATGCCGAAGGTTTGAAAGGGCATTTGCTCATTTGTCATGGCATGGTGGATGTGAATGTGCATTTTCAAGACGCCGTCCGATTGACCCAAAGGCTGATAGAATTGAAAAAAGACAATTGGGAAATAGCCCCTTATCCGATGGAAGATCACGGTTTTGTAGAGCCAACTTCTTGGATGGATGAATATAAACGCATTTATAAATTGTTTGAACAGAATTTGAAACAGTAATTGTATTTAAATATCAATATCAGCACCCCCTCAGTATTTTATGTTCAAATCTACGGTATATACTTAACTATTCTTTTACGTGTTCAAAAGAGTCCAGAGGACTCTCACGTTTGTAGAATAATGAACAAACCCCACTTTTTATGAGTCCG
>JAYTUY010000275.1:0-45405 GCA_043744275.1 Saprospiraceae bacterium | reverse complement strand
AAGTAGGCGCAGTTGTGCTATACGTACCCGTCAGCGAAGTGGCATATTCTACAACTGTTCCTGCACCGCAGCCACTTGCTGAAATAGAGCCTGATACTGAGGGGCATACATTATTCGTAATTAAAACCGTCGGCATATCAGGCGTTGTACAAGAAGCAGGGGCAGTTACCACAGCCGATGACGTTGGGCTAATAACTGTTGCATCCGTATTACAAATGCACCGAGTAACGATGCTTTGAGCCGTTTGAGAATAGACAGGCAGTGTAGTCGTCCAAGCACCTCCATTGACTGAATATTGTAAAGTAGAACCCGCAGGGCAAGGCGTCGTCGGAGCAGAAATGCTACCGCCACTGACTGTACAATTTGCAGAACAAGTGCTGTTCACAACACTCACATTGGCAGGAGCTGCCGTTAGCGTTGGGCAGGCTATGCAGCTACCAGTTACGGTAGCCGTTTTCACGGAGGTACAACCATTATTATCAGTAATTGTCACGACATAGCTTCCTGATGAAGATGCCGTAATAGAATTTGAAGTCGAATTATCCGACCAATAATATGAATATGGAGCTGCTCCTCCATTCGCACCAGCAGTAATCGTAGCAGTGGGTGTACTGCAACTCAGAACATTGGGCGTACTGATAGTGCCAACTAATAGGGTTGGTTGCGCAATGGTTGCCGTCGTCGTCGTCGTTTGAGTACCACTGGTTACTGTAACTGTATATGTTCCCTTCGTCAAGTTGGTAGCCGTTTGGGTAGTTTGACCATTAGACCATACATAAGTATAAGCACTACCACCCGATGCATTGACCGTAGCACTACCATCATTACCGCCGAAACAAGATACATTTGTTGTAGTTGTTGTAGCAGTAATTGGCAAAACTGCGCTTTGAGGAGAAAATATAGTAGAACCCATATAAGTATTATCGCCAGCATCTTCAGCACCACTGGCATCAGCTGCAAGACCACCAAAATAAAAGGTCACATCTCCAGAAGCAGCAGCGGGAGCTGTCCAAGAAAAATTAAATGCCATAGAATTAGGAGTAAGACCACCATTAAATTGATGAACCATACTTGTTCTCGAAACACCGCCAATTACTTTTGATAGTAATTTTGTTTTGGCTCCTGGAGTCATTGTGCCAGCGTTTATATTAGAAGCAGTAAGAGCCTCTAAGCCCATTCCAAAAAGAGGTTTACCTGTTTCACTAACAGTTAATGTCATGTTGTAAGTAGTGCCAGGTACAAATCCATTGGCAGGGATATTGGATGTTAAGTTGACAGAACCGCTGGATCCTATCCCTGTATGACATCCCGAAGCATTACAGCCTGTTTCACCAGGCGAGCCTGCAACGCCCGCTCTACCATTTTCGCTTAAAGTTGTATAGGAAAGCAAAAAAACTGAAGCGGCAATTAAAGTAAAAAAGTAATAGATTTTTTTCATGAAAATAAAGGATTTAATATATTTAGGAAATTAAGTTTGTTCATCTTAGTTGTTTTTTATGTCGCTCGTTTAGTTGTTATTACTTTTTAAATTTAATTCTACAAGGCATTCATTTTCAGATTTTCAATAGAATATCGAAAATCTGAAAATGAGTTCCCTTAGATAGAACTACCAATACTCTACATGAGTGGTAGCTATCCAGATTTATCACTAAAGCCTTGTTGATTTTATTTTTGGAAATTATTTCACAATCGTACGCGTCAAAGTATTATTACCTACTGATATTTTTAATAGGTAAGTTCCTTCTTGCAAATTGTGAGAATCCATTGAAATAGTGTTTTTACCAGCCAAAATACTGAGGGGGGTCAATAAAACACTTCTTCCCAGCAAATCGAATATTTCAGCTTTGCCTTTACCCGTTTTTTCAGATAAAATATCAATAGTCAAAACATTGGAGAAAGGATTGGGTGATATTTTGACCTGTTTACTATCCAATTCATTTGTTGAACTGGTGCAATTACCCGTAACTGTAGCTGATTTTACAGAAGTGCAATTTTTACTATCTGTTAAAGTCACTGTATATGTGCCTGCTGTAGTGACCGATATTGAAGACGTATTAGCAGCCGTTGACCATAAATAAGTGTAAGGTGATGTGCCGCCGCTTGCGCTCAAAGAAACAGTACTATTTGGAGCAGCGCAACTCAAAACGGTGGGTGAATTCATCGTGCCAACTAATTGAGTGGGCTGTGTGATAGAGGCAGTAGCAGTCGTGGTTTGAGTGCCACTTGTTACAGTTACGGTGTATGTGCCCATTGTTAAATTAGAAGCCGTTTGGGTCGTTTGACCATTAGACCACGCATAAGTATATGTAGTGCCTCCAGTTGGGGTAACAGTTGCACTGCCGTTTGTACCCCCGAAACAAGAAACATTTGTCACCGAAGTAGTAGCGGTGATTGGAACAGCCGCACTCTGAGGAGAAAATATTTTAGTACCCATATAAGTATTATCGCCAGCATCTTCAGTACCACTGGCATTAGCAGCAAGCCCTCCAAAATAGAAAGTTACATTCCCTGCTGCAACGGTAGGTGCTGTCCAAGAGAAAGTAAAAACGGCTGAATTGGCAGTTAATCCTGCATTAAATTGATGAACCATGCTGGTGCGATTAACAGTTCCAATCACTTTCGATAGCAACTTAGTTTTAGCTCCAGCTATTAATGTCCCAGCATTTGTGCTGGAGGTGGTTAAGGCTTCTAAACCCATTCCAAAAAGAGGTTTACCTGTTTCGCTGACCGTTAAAGTCATATTGTAAGTAGTGCCTGGTACAAATCCATTGGCAGGGATATTAGAGGTTAAATTAACCGAGCCGCTTGTTCCAACTCCCGTATGACATCCCGAAGTATTGCAACCTGTTTCGCCAGGCGAACCTGCAACACCTGCTCTGCCGTTTTCGCTTAATGTGGTATATGAAAGCAAAAAAACGGAGGCTGCAATAAGGGTGAAAGAATAATATACTTTTTTCATAAAAATAGAGGTTTTAGATATTTTAAAAAATGAATTTGTATTTCAGTATGTTTGTTTTTCCATATAGTATTCTAACTACAATATGGCATTTTCAAAAAAATAAACTTAATAACTATCTGATTATCAATTATTTACAATATTTTTAAATTGGGAAGGGGTTAGAGAGGAGTAAGCGCTCATTTTCAGTCACGAGGTATATCAATATATTGTTGCTTGTAACTTGAAAAATAACAAATAAAAAAAACGTATTCTTCAATTCAACAGAAGAATACGTTTTAGCAAATATTAACAAGTAATTTTTAATGGGTTATGAGAATGATAAAACTAAAAAGCAACAAATACTAAATTTCATTTTAACTAAAAACACGAAGTGAAGTGCCTGTAAGAGTGGTTTGATAAATAGCCAATCCACCACTACCGTTGCCATTTAATCCTTTTCCAGCCATATCAAATCGAGCTTGATGAGCCGTGCAAAGCCATTCATTTGTGCTTTTATTGTAGGTAATTTGCTTTTTCTGTTCGTGGCTGCAAATAACAGTTGCCGCAGCATATCCACCACTTGTAGTTCTCGCCACAACTATCCCATTGGTTACGATATACCCACCATTCGTTTTCAAGGCAGCATTCTCAGAGGCGTTTAAATCGAGGGTCAAATCAGCAGGTGTAACGCTATCTTTTTTGCACGAGCTTAAACAAGCAGTTGTCAATACAAATGCTGCTCCGATACCTAATTTCTCTAAAAAATCTCTTCTTTCCATTGTGTGACTTTTTTAATTTTTAAGATTTTATATAATTATGATTAAAAATAAACTGCGTATCTGTTCACTCTTCATCCAACACGCAGTACAAAATAAAATTGTTGTCTGTACAAAAATTATAAAAAAAAAATTGCATACCCATACGATGATATGCAATTCAATTAAACATTTGTTAACCTCAAAAAATATTTAATAACTACAAAAAAAATCTTTTTTAGTGCTCTATCGAATAAAACACGCCTACCTTTAAACCCACTTGAAGAGGCATTAAAGGCGCATTGGTGACTGAATATGAAGTAAAACCCTCTGCTGAAAACCGTAATTTACTGAGGGGGTACCAATGCACACCTATAGCTGCATACAAATTATTGAAATTTGTTTTTGCTTTTGTTACTTTTTGTAGAATATACTTTTCTAAATTGTTTTGTACATTTATATACTCAAATTTAATTTCATAAGGCAAAGTAGTAGAGCCATTAATGCCGATAGCCACAAAAGGTTTTAGATTATGGTTTTCTCTGAACTTGTACTGCATTCCCAAAATATAATTCATCACTGATACACCCTCAACTGTCCAATATTTTAATGTATAAGAAGGTTCAGCTGGAGGAATAGTGATGCCAGAGGGTAAGGTATTCTCTGCAGATGACTCAAAATGAAATTGACCATAATTGAATTCTGTAAAAAAATTGATTTTTTTTGATGCCTGAACCCCAACTCTTATACCCACTTGGCTCCCGCCTGATTCTGAATAATTGGCTGCTTTAATACCATCTATGCCATCTACCCTTGAAGCTACCATTCCTAAAAATATAGGTGGAAAGCGAAACGGCGTTTTTATTATTGGCTTCAATTCTTTCTCTTCTTCTTTCCCCTTTAACTCTTCCTCTTTTTTTTCAGGTTCGGTCGTGATATTGGCTATATTTTGTAGTGTATCATTGACTTTTTCCTCATTTTTACTGAGGGGGGGCATATTAAAATCTACTTCTTGTTTAGATATTTTTTCAATAGAACCCTCAGATATTTTATTCAATGCAGCAGTTATATTGGTTGCATTTTTTTTATCCTCTAATGGTGTTTGCTCAATGCTGTTACTTGTTTTTGGAGTAGGAGGCAATACGTTTTTAACAGTTACCAAAATACCCGTATCGCTATTTGGTGTTAGAGAAGTATTTAATTGAGCGAGTTTATCAGTTTGCTTTTTTTCATTTATTAAAAAATCATTAAATTTTTTCCCTAAAATCGAAGAAGGATTTGGCAGATATTGCTCATCAATCATCAATATTTTTCTATAAATTGTATCATATTGAAAAATAATAGACCGCTTTAAAATGGTATCCCTTAGAGTATCAGTCGTAGAATTACGCTCATTTTGTTCAATAAAAGGCTGTGTAGGAGTCTGTTTATTGTTTTGTTGAAGTAGATACCAAGTTGCCAATCCACCTCCAGCCAATGCTGAAAGAAGCAACAATGGAAACAGCCAAAATAGCCCTTTTCGTCTATTTTTGCGTTTTTTGAGTCGGCTCTCTAAGTCGCCCCATTCAGTTGAACTAAAATCACTCCCTTCAAAATCTTTAAACTTCTCATTAAATAACTTGTCGAAATCTCCCTCGTTCATGCACCCGTTTTTTGATTGTTCTCAATCATTTTTTGCAAATTTATCCTTGCCTTAGCAATATTTGACTTAACAGACCCCATCGAAATGCCTAATATTTCAGCAATTTCCTCATATTTATACCCATCGATAGCATACATGTTAAACGTTAACTTATAGGCAGGCGACAATTCCTGTATAAATTGTAAAATATAGTCTGCGTCGGCATCCATAATCGCCGTTGCTGTTTGTTCTGAATAAGATGCTTCTTCTAAATCGGTTGTTGGGATATCATTTATTTTTGACCGATAACGGTCGATACATGTATTCACTGCAATTTTTTTAATCCAAGAATAAAACGATGATTCACCTCCAAATTTATCAATTTTTGTAAATGTTTTATAAAAAACATCCTGTACTACTTCTTTTGCCTCCTCTTCATTTTTCACATAACGCGTACAGACACCATATACATAACGGTACATTGCCTTATAAAGCTGGTTTTGCGCATAACTATCGTTTTGTCGGCAACCGTAAATAAGAGTAGTCAAATTATCCTTGTTAATATTGGTTTGCATTTTAATTTCAGTTATAAGCACGGATTTTCTACTAATATTGTTGTTTACTCCATGTAAAAAAGGGTTTTAAAAAGTAACATAATTTTCACGAGCATTATTTTATATTTTTTATATTTTAACATTTAAAATAAGTTTTATTTCAAAATACCTTGCAGAGAATTATATTTCTCTAAAACCCAATTCTTTAAAATATAAAAATGCAATAACTATTTTCCAAATAATGACTTATGAGTTACTCCTCCGCCGTATTTTTCATTTTCGATAAAATGGCATAAGCTCCTTGCGTCACAATATTGAGTGTCGAAAGTGATGAAATACGGACTTGTCCCGACTCAATCGGGAGGGGGTGTACTTGGCTATACATTTTATCTATTACTCCCAATTCCACTTCTTCCATTTCAAAAACGCCTTTTTCTTTTTCGATAAAAATAAAATGCTTGTTTTCAAAACGGACTACGGCATCGTTTGGCACAGTCAAAGCATTCGTCTCAGTGGTTTGAATATCAGCTGAAAGGAACATGCCAGGCGAGAGTTTATGGTCTTCATTTTCAAAATGACAATGCACCTCAACGGCTCGGCTTTCATTCAAATCACGCCCGATGAGGATAATTTCAGCGGCATAAGTTTTATTAGGCAAACTCGGGACGGTCAATGTCAGCTTTTGCCCAATCTTTAATTTAGGAATATCCTTTTCAAAAACCGTCAAATTCGCATGTATATCATCGGTATTCACCAACTGAAACATCACATCCGTAGGCGCGAGATATTTACCAATATTGACATTCACTTTCGATACATAACCACTGATGGGCGAGTAAATTGAAACTGTGCGCGTCATATTATTTTCAGTCAAATTATTAGGATTAATGCCTATTAATCGCAACTTTTCAGCCAATGCCTTCTGTGAAATCTGTTGCAACTGAACCTCAGATTGGACTTGTTGGAGCGTTTTATCTGCATTTATTTTTTGAGCATTCAGCTCTTGTTGCCGCGTCAAATCAAGCTGCAAATAATCCAATTTAGCTGAAACCGTTAAATAGTCTTGCTGCAATTGAATATAAGCCGCATCTTCTAAAGTCGCGATCACTTGCCCCTTTTTAATGGGCATACCAGGCAGGAGGTTGGTATTTTTCAAATAGCCACCCATCGGAAAACTAACGGAAACGAGATTTTGAGGCGGCACATCTATCACCCCACTCACTTTTAAAATGCCTTTCAAAGTCCGCATTTCAGCTTTGCCCACTTGGATTTTGCCATTTTGCAATTGAACATCCGTGAATTTAACGACGTTTTCAGCCGTTTTTTCCTCTGATACTGAGGGGGTACTTTCCACCGCTTTATTTTTACAACTTGTTGAAAATAAAGCAATTATGAATATGAATTTTAAATTTTTCATTGTTTATATTTATTGTGCCACGAATTTTACGAATTAACGAATTTTACGAATTGAGATATAAATTGTCAACACGTGAATTCGTAAAATTCGTGGTTAGAAATTAGAAATTGTTTTTAACTCAATAATTGTTTGATTATACTGCTTGATGGCATCCAAATATTGCTGCTCAATCGTAATAGCCTGAGCCACTGAAAATGACCATTCGACATAGCCAATCTCTCCATTTTGTCGGCTGATATTCGCAATTTCAATGAGTCGCTGCGCTTGTGGCAAAGCGATTTTTTCAAAATAAAGCATATTTTGTTCTTCTTTTTGAAATCGTTGAGCCAATAAACGATACCGATTTTTAACGGCTAACTCATGTGCTTGCAAGGTGCTTTGCGCTACTTGTTCACCAATTTGAGCGGCTGCAATACGATTTTGAGTGGCTTTTTTAAATAAAGGAATCGAAGCCCCTAATTGAACTGTTGAAAATTGAGGAACGGCATTGTAGTTATAATCTTTCGCTCCAAAAGTTTGCGTACCACGAACGGATTGCAACGAATAGCCCACTGAAAATGAAGGCAATAATTGGTCGCGTTCAACCAAAGTCTGCTGTTTTTGAATCTCAATTTGTTGTTTTAGGAACTGCAATTCAGGATGATTTTTCAATAAATCCAAGTCATTTGGTAATGAAAATGCCAATTTTAATGCTTGTTTTTCAGGTAAGTATACCCCCTCAGTATAAAGCAAGTTTTTAAGTTGAATTTGATAATAAATAATATCAGATTCAAGCAATTGCAACTGATGCGCTATTTGAAGCCGTTGAGTTTCAGCCGATGTTTTTTCTAAAATGCCAGTTTCACCTGTTTTTAAACGAATTTCAGCATTTTTCAAATTAGTTAAAAACAAGGAATCATTCCTCAAAAGCAACGTTTTATGCTCCAACAGATAAAGCAATTCATAGTAAGTCGCATATATTTGAGCTTTTAAACTCTGCTCATTGATAGCCACCGTTCGGCGTTGCAAAGCTGTTTCAGATTTCAATAATTCAGCCCTTTGTCGATAAGTTTTAGGCAATGAAAAAGATTGCGCCACCGACCACCTCGAATCAAACGCCCGACTATTTATTTGCCCCAACTCAGTTCCAAAATTCGTTCTCGGCAAGTCAAACGCTGTACCTTCAAGTTGCTCTGATTGAGTCACTTTCAAGCGTTGTGGCTTGAGCGTAGCATTATTTTCAATGGCTATTTTAACAGCATTTTCAATTGTAATGGGCTGGCTGTTAGGCAGTTGCGCTATAATAAATGTTGTTTTTGTTAAAAAAATAATACTTAAAATAGCGATTTTGGTATTTATACTGAGGGGGTATTTATACTTAGAAGATGGATTCATTTCATTAGAATTTAAATAAAATAAAAATAAAAATTCGTTTTATCCTTGTAAATTGCTACCTCCACGTCCTAATTTACAAGGATGATTGATGGAAAACCTATTTTAAGAACCTTTCTTTATAGCTCTTTTTTCAAAAATCAAATACAAAATAGGTAAAACAAAAAGTGTCAAAAGAGTAGCCGTTAACAAACCGCCAATCACCACCGTTGCCAACGGACGCTGTACTTCTGCCCCTGCGCCATTGCTCAAAGCCATCGGTAAAAAACCAAGAGAGGCAACCGCTGCGGTCATCAAAACGGGTCGAAGTCGAGTGCGTGTCGCTTGTAAAATAATGCCTTTTAGGTAGCCATGACCTTCATTTTTCAATTGATTGCACTCCGTTATCAAGACAATACCATTTAAAACGGCTACGCCAAATAATGCAATAAATCCCACGCCTGCCGAAATTGAAAACGGCATATTGCGCATCCATAAAGCCAAAATGCCTCCAATAGCCGATAAAGGAATCGCTGAAAAAATCAATAATCCTTGCTTGATAGAGCCAAAAGCGAAGTATAAAAGCACAAAAATCATTAACAGTGAGACTGGAACAGCAATAGAGAGCCGTTGTTTTGCAGCGATGAGATTTTCAAACTGACCACCATAAGTTACCCGATAGCCTACGGGTAAGCGGATTTGTTTTTCAATTTTACCTTGCAATTCTTGCACAACCGTCTGCACATCGCGCCCTCGCACGTTGAAACCGACAGTAATGCGGCGTTTCGCTTCCTCTCTTTGAATTTGATTGGGTCCCTCTTTTATCTCTACTTTTGCCACCATACTGAGGGGTATCTGTTCGCCACGCGGCGTTGCAATCAAAAGGTTTTGCACATTTGACAAGTCTTTGCGCTCATCACCCGCCAAGCGGACAGCGAGATCGAAGCGTTTTTCACCTTCATAAACCTGCCCTGCTACTTGTCCTGCGAAAGCTGTTTTCAAAGCAGTATTTATATCTTGTATGTTCAAACTGAAGCGAGCAATAGCGGCACGGTCATATTCAACTACAATTTGAGGCATACCAGTCACCGTTTCGACATATAAATCCTTTGCACCTTCTACACCTTTTATGATATTGCCCAGTTTTTCAGCATAAATTGCCAATGTATCAAGGTCTTCTCCGAATATTTTACAGACCACATCTTGACGCGCTCCCGTCATGAGTTCGTTAAAACGCATCTGGACTGGGAACTGAAATCCTGCTGTGACACCTGGCACATCTTCAAGAGATTTGGACATTTTTTCAGCCAATTCATCAAAAGTTTTAGCACTCGTCCACTGTTTTTTATCTTTCAAAATGACCATCATATCGCTCGCTTCTACGGGCATCGGGTCGGTTGGAATCTCTCCCGAACCGATTTTAGTCACTACTTTTTCAATTTCGGGAAAGTTTTTTAAAAGGATTTTAGCAGTTTGCTGCGTAGCATTTATAGTCGTATTCAAAGAGCTACCTGTCAAAACACGTGTATCTACGGCAAAATCGCCTTCTTCCAATTTGGGAATAAACTCGCCACCCATACCCCTCAGTATCCAAGCAGCCAAGAGCAATAATAGGAGTGCACTTGAAATAATAATTTTAGGAAAACGCAAAACATTGAATAATGCTTTTTGATAACTGTTCTCAATGACAGCCATCATGCGGTCAGAGATAGTTGGCTTATGCGATATTTTTTTACTTAAAAATAAAGCAGACACCATTGGAATATAGGTCAATGATAAAATAAATGCGCCGAGTATAGCAAAAGCCACTGTTTCAGCCATCGGTTTGAACATTTTTCCTTCAATACCTTCTAAGGAAAGAATGGGTAAATACACTATTAAAATGATGATTTGACCAAAAACGGCGGCGTTCATCATCTTCCCTGCTGTATATTTCACCTCAGTATCCATGTGTTGTTGCGTAAAACGAGCGGTATGAGCTAAGGCTTTACTGTGGTACAAACGGTGCATAACAGCCTCGACAATGATAACCGCTCCATCAATGATGAGTCCAAAATCCAAAGCACCCAGTGACATTAAATTGCCCGACACGCCAAACAGATTCATCATAATAATAGCAAAAAGCATGGATAAGGGAATCACCGAAGCCACAATCAACCCTGCCCGAAGGTTGCCAAGAAACAAAACAAGGACAAAAACGACGATTAATGCGCCTTCAAAAAGATTGGTTTCGACAGTGCTGATGGCATTATTGACCATTTTTGTTCTATCCAAAAATGGCTCAATCATGACACCTTCGGGCAATGTTTTTTCTATGATTTTAATGCGCTCTTTGACAAGTTTGATCACTTTTGAAGAGTTTTCACCTTTCAGCATCATCACAATCGCACCTGCTACTTCGCCTTTATCGTTAAAGCACATCGCACCATAACGGGTTGCGCTACCAATTTTCACCTCCGCAACATCTTTGACGATGATAGGAGCACCCCCCTCAGTATTTTTAATGACAATATTTTCAATATCCGAAATAGCGTTCACCAAACCCTCGCTGCGGATGTAAAGCACCGTCGGACCTTTTTCAATATAAGCACCGCCTGTATTTTGATTGTTTTTTTCTATAGCTGTAAAAATATCGGCAACGGTTAAGCCTTGCGCCTTGAGTCGATCAGGATAGACGGCAATTTCATATTGCTTGAGTAAGCCACCAAAACTGCTCACGTCCGCTACACCTTCTACACCTATTAATTGACGGCGCACAATCCAGTCTTGAATTGTCCGCAATTCCATAGCGGTATATACTTTTTCAAAGCCTGGTTTAGGACGCACCACATATTGAAATATTTCACCTAAACCCGTCGAAACAGGTCCTAATTCAGGTGTGCCTATGCCAGGAGGAAGTTCGGTTTGCACTTTTGAAAGGCGTTCAGTCACTTGCTGTCGCGCCCAATACACATCAGTTTTATCATTAAAAACGATGGTGACGAGCGATAAACCAAAGCGCGAAAATGAGCGCATTTCGATAATACCAGGCACATTGGCAGTCGCTTGTTCGATAGGGAATGTTATCAACCGCTCCACTTCGGGCGCAGCGAGAGAAGGCGTAACGGTGATGACCAGCACTTGATTATTCGTAATATCGGGCACTGCATCAATGGGCAATTTCGTCACTGAATAACTGCCATAGCCGATGAGTGCTAAGACGAATAATCCGATAATCAGTTTATTGCGAACTGAAAATTGAATGATATGATTGAGCATTATTTTGCATCTGTTAAAATTTTTTAGAAAATTAAATAATAGACTATGTGTAACACATTGATAATCAATTTTTTATAAAATTGATTTAATATTCAATACTATTACTCATTACCTATTACCCATTACTAATTAAAATTTAACAGACGCGCGGCGGTTGCCAAATATCGGTAAGGCTTTGAGAGACAAAACTTTGATGAAAAGAAGGCATGACCTGTTTGGTTTCAGGCAATATAGATTCGAAAGTGATATTAATTGATGATTGATTAATTTCAGATACTACACTGAGCGTGCTTACTGAAGGGTGGGTATTTTTTAAAGGCAACTTAGAATGGTCATGTGCCGTTTGGTGTTTTTTAAAATCAGAACCATAGTGCAGCTGAATAAAAGACCAAAATGAGATACTCGAATCTGCTTTTTTATGCTCTTGAAAATGCTCGACAAGATTGGCAATTTTACCCATATCGCTCCACATAGTTGAAGGCACGAGGGTCGTCAACGAGAATATTATAAGAAGGAATATGGATATAAATTGTTTCACGGAACAAATTTAGATTTTTTTATTATTAAAAACTTGCTTTATTCAAAAAAACTTGACAAATTACTTAAATCGCTGTTTCACAACTTCATATAAAATAATACCCGTTGCTACTGATACATTCAGCGAATCCGTAGTGCCCACCTGAGGGATTTTAAAAATTTCATCAGAGCGGCGTATAAAATTGGCATTCACGCCCTCACTTTCAGAACCAATTAAAATAGCTGTTGGAACTGTAAAGTCTATTTCAAATATTTGCTTTTCTGCTTTCAAATCACTTGAAACCACGCGCACACCTGCCGAACCCAAATAATCTAACACCCCACTCATCGTTTTCTCCCGACAAACGGGTATTTTGCTCAGCGCACCAGCCGATGCTTTCATGGCATCCGAAGTAATCAAAGCACCGCCTTTATGTGGCACTATGAGCGCATGAACACCCATGACCTCAGCCGAGCGAGCGATAGCCCCAAAGTTGCGGACATCAGTTACATTATCGAGCAATAAAAAAAGTGGTGTTTCGCCTTTTTCAAAAACTTGAGGAAGTATATCTTCTAATTTTTGATATTCCAAAAGAGCTAAAAAGCCAATGACGCCTTGATGATTCGCACCTTTGGCTGCCATTTTATTGAGCTTATCTTTTGGCACCATACTGAGGGGTATGTTGTGCTCGCGCGTGAGCTTGCGGAGTTCGATTTCCGTTTCGCCCGTAGTCCCTTGAAGGAGCATTATTTTTTCAAATAATTTGCCCGCCTTAATCGCATCCACTACAGGATGGCGACCATAAATAATGAAATTTTCTTCGTTCATGCTGCAAAAGTAGTAATTTTAACTTTTTAAAAATGATATAAAAATGGTTTGGCAAGATTTAGTTAAAACAGCCCTCATCGGCACCGATAAAGCGACCCCCTCAGTATTCACGCTTAAAACCCTTGAAAAAATGGGTATTCATACAGTCGATAGCGCTGAAGTGGTGCTTGAAGGGGCAGGCGTTTTGACTATGCTTCGCAAAGGTGGTTTCCCTTTAAATGATTTCAATGAAGCTCTACCTGAAGTGTGTGAAGTTGAAATAGCGAAGCCATGTACATCTAAATCTGCTCAACATTTGAAGGAAATATTGTTTGGAAAAAAAGATAGACAGTTGGGCGAAGCCTTGATAGAGTTTATTTTTTATGCTCAAAAAAATAATAAAATTTTACCATTTGAAATTTTACCGACTTTGTTTCATACATACAGAGGCGATAAAAAAATGGGCAGAATTTTAAAAGCTGTGATAGGCAAACGCGGTACTTGGCTGGCTAAACAAAATGCCGATTGGTTTGTTTATACACACGAAGTAACTGTTGAAAACATTGATTTTATACCATTTCCAAAGGAAGAAACGCTTGTAAAAGCAAGGGAATTGATGGACTTATTGAAATCACAATCTTTTGTATGGGCAGATGATAGAAAAATAAATTCAGAAATTAAAGAATTTGCCTTCAAAGCTGATTTCAATTTGATGGAAAATTTAGATTATCTTTTTTCAAATAATTTGCCTTTTGCTTTTCAAAATAAAATTCAAGATATTCTGAAAATCTTATATTTTAGGAGCGAATTAGTGCATGAATTGAGCAATTGAATCTATTAACATTTTTAAAGTGTCATATTCTCACTTTTTTTTCAATTAGGTATTGACTTAGTGTTAAGAAAACCTTAAATTGCATCATAATTGAGTTACAAAGCAACAAATCACATATCTCACATGTACTTCACAAGCCGAATTGTAATCCTTAAACACTTAACTGTTTTTATCATTTTAAGGTCATTTTTACCTTATTTTTATAGAAAAAAGATTACAATAGGTGACATTTTTCCGAAAAAGCGTCTTTATTAAGTTATTAGATTTTAAAAACATGTTTCATGTTTTTATATTTTCAATTTTGTGCACACGCCTTAGGAACGAATATAAAATACCGATTTTTCAAGTGTATTAATCTTTAACCATTTAAATGATTTTAACATTATTTTCTTGAAAAAAAATACCTCGGTTCAAACACTCGTTAAACGCATGAGAGATACCACTACGTCTATTAGATTGAACTCAGATCCTAAAAACGTTGATAAAGTTAATTTCTTTGTTGACAATCTCGCAGACAGATTTCGTCTTGCTCCTGACACTTATGGCAACATTCTGATAAGTCTTACAGAAGCCGTAAACAATGCCATTATTCATGGGAACAAGCAAGACAAATCCAAAGTTGTAGAAGTCAAAACAGAATCACGAGATGGCAGACTTGCCATTACCGTGAAAGATGAAGGCAAAGGCTTTGATTACAGAAGCGTACCAGACCCAACCTCACCCGAGCATATTTGTGAATGCGGAGGTCGCGGCGTATTTTTAATGCGCCAATTGAGCGACAGATGCCGATTCCATGATAATGGCAGGACGGTTGAAATGGAGTTTAAACTCTGAGGCTTCAAAAAAACAGCAAACAATTTCAAAATCGGAACGGCTAAAGTATTGATAATCAATATTTTAGCCGTATTTTTTTCCTCTAATTTATATGAGACACCCCTCGTAGGGTTTAAAACCCTACGAGGGGTGTAGTTCAATTTTTATTTTAAATTGATGCCATCTGCTATTTATCTTGAAGTAATTTATCAAAATAATCGTAAGCAATCGTCAACCTTTCCATGACTTCTTCTTTACCTAATAATGCCGCCATATCAAATACGGCAGGACCTTGCATTGTGCCAGCCAAAGCTATCCGCAGCATGGGCAACACTTCACCCATTTTCAAGCCGTGATCATTAATCCATTCCTTCATAGCAAACTCCATACTGAGGGGGGCAGTGAAATCAAGATTTGAAAATGCCAAACGCAATTCTTCAAATTTTGGTCGATTCTCAGGCTTCCATCGCTTCTTAATGTTCTCATTATCAAAGACTTCTACATTTTGAAAAAAATAATATCCTTTTTCTAAAAACTCATTAAAAAACGTCACTCTCTCTTTCATCAAGCCTGCAAAACGAGCTAAAAAGCTTATCGAGAACTTATCACTGCGAACGGAGTGTGGTAGAAGTGGGTACAACTGCTCCGCCAAAACCTCATTGGGCGTGTGAATGAAGTATTGGTGATTGAACCATTTGGCTTTATCATAATCGAATCGAGCTCCCGAATTATTAATTTTTTCTATTGAAAATTTTTCAATTAATTCTTCCATCGAAAAAATTTCTTGATCGGTGCCGCTGTTCCAACCCAATAATGCTAAAAAGTTGATAACTGCTTTGGGTTCAAAACCTATTTCGCGAAAGCCATCAAAAGATTCCTCTGCCGTCGCCCCTTTCCATGAGAGAGGGAAAACAGGGAAACCAAATTTAGCACCGTCTCGTTTAGACAATTTGCCTTTGCCATCGGGCTTCAAAATCAAAGGTAAATGAGCAAAACGGGGCATTTCTTTTTCCCAACCAAATGCTTTATAAATCAAAACATGATGCCCTGCGCTCGGTAGCCACTCTTCACCCCTGATGACGTGCGTTATTTTCATCAAATAATCATCTACAATATTCGCTAAATGGTAAGTCGGCATACCATCATTTTTCAGAAGCACCTTATCATCCAATTCATTGGTATTGAAATTGACTACATGTCTAATTAAATCATCAATCGTAACTGTTTGATTTTCAGGTACTTTTAAACGAATAACGTAAGGCGTGCCTGTATCCATCAAATGCTTAACCTCTTTTTCAGAAAGTGTTAAAGAGTTTTTCATCGTGCCCCTTGTACCGATAGAATATGACTGATTACTCTCATTTTTCAATCTCTCGCGCATGGCTTCAATCTCGGCAGGCGTATCGAAGGCATAATAAGCGTTGCCGCTGGCAATAAGTTGTGCAGCGTAATCTTGGTACAGTTTTTTACGCTCCGATTGACGATAGGGCGCGTAGTCCCCGTCTCCAAAACCTATCCCCTCAGTCGGCTCGATGCCGCACCATTTCAGTGCTTCAATAATATACTCCTCTGCCCCTGGCACAAAGCGCGTTTGGTCGGTATCTTCAATTCTTAAAATAAAAGTGCCGCCGTGTTTTTTCGCTAACAAATAATTGTACAAGGCAGTACGAATGCCGCCAATATGCAAAGCACCTGTCGGGCTGGGTGCAAAACGAACTCTGATACTCATATTAATTTGTGATTTTTTACAACAAAATTTTATTTCAAAAGGGTCTCAATTTTTTTTAGAAAAGTTGATTTTTTCTTGAAAATTAAATTTTTAAGGCATTTGTTAAGAAAAATGAAAAATAAATAGCATTGAAAATCGTTTTTGACAGAAGAAAAAAATTATTTTAAAAATCAAACGAAGTAAGGCAGCGAGACTGAAAAATCAAACGTTGTTCTATTAAACCGAATGAAGCTTATCGATAACCTCCCAACTTTAACCACCATTTTTGATATTGACAATTTAGAAAAATTCCCTAAAAGGCGTGCAAAAATACAATTTTCTGCATATCCACAAGGGGCAAAATATAAGGCGATTAAAAACGCAAATTATTATCACATAACTTATCTAAAATTAGTTTACTATGTATCTCGTTAAAACACCTCGACTGATTCAAAATCTTCTGCCGACCTTCACTTGGCGTATCCCGACTGAAGAAAAAGTGCTTTATCTAACCTTCGATGATGGACCAATTCCTGAAGTAACGCCTTGGGTTTTGGACACCCTTCGCCGATTCAATGCTAAAGCCACATTTTTTTGTGTAGGCGATAATGTCAAAAAATACCCCTCAGTATTTCAGCAAGTTTTAGCCGAAGGACATGCTGTGGGCAACCATACTTTCAATCATTTGAACGGTTGGGATTCTGAAAATATTTCATTTTTTCACAATGTTCGTCATTGCGCAAAATTGGTCAAGTCGAGCCTATTTCGTCCGCCTTATGGTCGTTTGACGCCAAAGCAATCACAATTTTTGACAAGGCATTATCAAATTGTAATGTGGGATGTGTTGAGTGGTGATTTTGACCAAAACATTTCAAAAGAAGATTGTTTATCAAATGTCATGGCTTCTACAAAACGCGGTTCTATCATCGTTTTTCATGATAGTCAAAAAGCTGCCGAGCGTATGATGTACACCTTGCCACGTGTTTTGGAGCATTTTGCAGCGAAAGGTTATCGTTTTGAAAGCCTAAAAAGCGAGTTGTTTCCATCTGAAACGGCATTGCGTCAAACCGCAACAGCTTGATTAAATAATTGATTTCTAAAGTTTTATGTTTTAATAAATTTAATAATATTTATACATAAATAAATTAAAAATCCCGAATCTCCTTCACAGGAAAATTTGGGATTTTTTTTTAAAATCAAAAAATCAGAAAAAATCCGTCGCATCAGTTAAATCAGTGTCCCATTAAATTTAGTACAACGCAATCAATTCCATTTCGACACATCAAAAACCCAGTCCAAAGCCTTATAAAAATCTTCCATTCGGCTACCATCAGGCTCTACCTGCCAATAAAATGGTGCTATGGTAAGGCGAAAATTGACGAAAATAAAAAAAATAAAAACGATTAAATTCAAATATTTAAACCATTGTATTTTACTTTTCAATAATTCATTGATATAAAATGCCATACCCAAACCCAGCAACGGATAATAGTCAATGAACGACCGATAGCCGAACGCATGACCAAACCACCACATGCACCAGCTCGCAAAAACGTAGCTAATAATCAATAAAACACTCAAAATTAGCCGACCATTCAACTCATTTTTCAAAGCCATCCACGCGATGCCCACGAGTGCGAAGACCATCAAAGGTGTATAAAGTAGAAAACCATTGCAAGGATGAAAAAGTATTTTATAAAACTGAGGGGTCGCCCAATTGAAGGTTTGGTCGTGCATCACTTCATAAATATTTAGAATCCATTTGCCCGATAAATAATGCCAATACCACATTTGAGGAATGGCTATCAGTAATATAACAAAGGGAATCAACCACAGCATTTTTATATTTTGATAAAACCATTGTAGCCGATTTTTGATTTTTTCAAGAGAAAATGTATCAAAAAGCAAGGCAAATGGTATGAAAAGGATATTCGTTGGGCGGATGAGAGTGATGAGTCCGAGTAAAAAACCAATGCATAAAGTGCTTTTTACTGAGGGGGTGCTATAAAATTTTGGCAAATAAAAAATCAAAGCGGCAGTCAAACAAAAGGTATAAGCATGGCTCATGGTCGGCTCACGAATAGCATAAAACATCAAATTCGTTCCGAAAAACAAGATAATTAGGGTAAACCAAACCGTTTTTTTATTTTCAAAATATCGCCTCAATATTTTTTCCATAAAAAAAAGACCTAATGCCGTATAAAAACACCCTGCAAAAAGTAAGGCTACTGATATATCATTGGCATAGCCATCGTCTGTCGGAAGTCCTTGAATTTTACGAGATAATTGAGCAGCGAAGAAAAACGGAGCTTCCATGAGAGCAACGCCGTAGGTGAAGCGAGTCGCTATTTTATTGGTGTAAGGATAAAATTTATATTCAGCAGGCGTGCGTGTGGGATAATTTTCAAAACCGCCATAAATAAAAAGGGCAGGCAGATACATGTAATATCCTTCGCCATCCGAAGTCGTATATTTCCCTCGATGGTCATGCTTAATTAAGGTTGAACCCAACCAATAACTCAAGGCAGCCAACAGTAAATAATAGCGAAATTTCATGAGCCATTAGTCTTTTACACGGTTCAGACCCATTGCTTGGAGCATCCATTTGGGCAGCGGTTTTTCAGGATTGCGGTTTTTGACGTTCAAATACCAACCTATTTTTTTCAAAATCGGTATTTTATGCGTTTCTACAAATTCTATCAGCGTGCCATCGGCATTTTCAATATAGGCAAATCGCCCTGCTGCTTCGCCCATATCGAACGAGTTAGCACTGTCAACCGTGAAGGGATACCCCTCAGTATTGGAGCGATTTTGAAGGTTATCCATGCCATTCACATCAAAACAGAGGTGGATAAAACCACATTCGCCCCACATCCGATTTTCAAAAATCTTACGAGGTTGTCTATCAAAAATTTGTATTAATTCAATTTCAGTAGAACCCAACAAACGGCTAAATGCGCCCAAACGTGCTTGAGAATGGCGCAATAATACCCGATTGCAAGGAAATTGACCGCCGGGCAAGCTTTTAAAATCGGTGAAAACATTGGTTTCGTCATACACTTTTTTATCGTATTGAAGCATATTTTGAAACAAAGCGGTGTCTTTTTCAATATCGCTCGTGCCTACCAGAACGCCATAAACGCCGCCCGTCAGTTTACCCGATTTTTGAAACCAATCTTTGGATTCTACAATTTGAAAAATATTGTTGTAAGGGTCTTTTACCCAAAAATGAGATTCTCGATTGGGATTCAATACAATGTCGGATAGGATTTCAACATTATTTTGCTTGTAAAAATTATAGGTTTTTTCAACATTAAAACATTTTATTTTAACTGCAAAAATGCCAGTATCGCCCAGCATGACTTCAAACTTCGGATACTGAGGGGTATGCTGCGTGTGTTTCCAAATTTCAAATCCACCGCCGCCTTGCAAATTCATCGCTAACACGGCATGTCGAGCGCGCGGTTGCCCGCCCGTATAAGGCAACATCAAACCAGCCACTGCCTCTTCATCAAAGACAGGTACATCCACGCCGAAATAACGCCGATACCATTTCCATGCTTCATAAACGTCCTTGACGCCAATGCCAACTTGCTGTATGCCTGAGATGATGTAGTTATTATTTTCCATTTTTATAAAACATTGATTATCAATAGAATAGCTTTGCGAAACATTTGTTCGCAAAGCTATATGTTCATCTACTTTTACATTTTAAATTTAATATTTTACATTTTGCGGTTTCATACCCCCTCAGTATTCCACCGTTTCAGAAGCATAAACACCTGATTTCAGTTTTTCAGTCACTGCGCCAAATGCTTTGAGCGTGACGTCAATATCCTCTTTTGTATGAACAGCCGTTGGAATCAAACGGAGCAACATCATGCCGCGTGGAATGACTGGATAAACCACGATTGAGCAAAAAATATTGTAATTTTCACGCAAATCCGTAATCAATTTCAAGGCTTCTTCAACTTCACCTTTCATGAAAACGGGCGTCACGCATGTATTGGTTGCACCGAGATTGAAGCCCATTTTCAACAAACCTTCTTGAAGCAAACGGACATTTTCCCACAATTTATGGCGCAATTCAGGGTGTTTTTTTAACAATTCTAACCGTTTCAACGCACCGATAACTAAGGGCATCGGGAGTGATTTGGCGAAAATCTGAGAACGCATATTGTATTTCAAAAACTGAATAATGTCTTTATCGCCCGTTACAAATGCGCCAATACTCGCCATTGACTTAGCAAAAGTGCTGAAATATAGGTCGATTTGATCTTGAACGCCTTGTTCTTCGCCTGCGCCTGCGCCTGTAGCACCGAGCGTGCCATAGCCATGCGCATCGTCAACGAGTAAGCGGAAGCTATATTTAGATTTCAAAGCCACGATTTCACGCAAGCAACCTTGCTCGCCGCGCATTCCGAACACCCCCTCAGTAATAACGAGGACGGCACCGCCCAAACGCTCCGCCGCCGCTGCCGCTTTCGCCAATTGGCGTTCGCAACTTGCAGCATCGTTGTGCTCGAATGCAAAACGCTCGCCCAAGTGCATCCGAATGCCATCCATGATTGAAGCATGGCAATCTTTATCATAAACAATGACATCGCGACGGTCAACAAGGGCATCTACAATAGATAATATGCCTTGATAACCAAAATTGAGCAAATAACCTGCTTCTTTTTGAACATGCGCTGCCAATTCATTTTCAAGTTGATTGTGAAAACCTGTTTCGCCAGACATCATACGTGCACCCATTGGGTATGCCAAACCCCATTCAGCTGCTGCATCGGCATCAGCTTTACGGACTTCGGGATGATTTGCCAAGCCGAGGTAATTATTCAAACTCCAGACAATTTTCTCTTTTCCTTTGAACATCATGCGATTGCCCAAAGCACCTTCCAACTTAGGAAACATAAAATATCCTTCCGCCATTTCAGCGTATTTACCCAATGGACCGGGCGTTGAAAGCCGTTTTTCAAATAAATCCATGCTACTATTATTCGTTTTAAAATTGATATTTTTAATGTTTGATATGTCTTTGAAAGAGAGATTTTGGCTTTTATACGGAGGGGTCACCTCTGTATTTTGCTCAGTTTCAATTTCAGCCTGCAAGATAGCCTTTTCAATTTTATCTTCATCGGTTTCGTCGTTGAAAAATCCTTTTTCACGCATCCAATCGTCATTATATATCTTCCCGATGTAGCGGCTGCCGTGATCGTGGCAAAGCACGACCACGACATCTTCGGGGTTAAGAAGGTTTTTTAATTGCAAAATGCCTTGAACCGCCGCCCCCGATGAATGCCCCAACCAAAGCCCTTCTTCCGTCACCATTTTACGAGCCATGAGCGCAGCATCTTTATCAGTTACTTTTTCAAAGCGATTGATAACCTTAAAATTCATATTATTAGGGATAAACTCTCTGCCCACGCCCTCCATCGAATATTCATAGATTTCGTGTTCATCAAATTCGCCTGTTTCATGGTATTTTTTTAGAATCGAACCATACGCATCAATGCCCCAAACGACAATTTGGGGATTTTTTTCTTTCAGAAAACGAGCTGTACCGCATAAACTACCGCCCGTACCCGCAGAAGCGACAAAATGGGTGATGCGCCCTTGGGTTTGTTCCCAAATTTCAGGACCCGTTGAGTCGTAATGCGTTTGTGGATTATCAGGATTGTCGTATTGGTTGACCCAAAAAGAATTGGGGATTTCCTTACTCAATCTTTCAGCTACTGCATAATATGAGCGCGGATCTTCAGGCTTCACCTTTGCTGGGCAGATAATCACCTCGGCACCCCAAGAACGCAACATCTGAATTTTTTCTTTGGATTGTTTATCACTCACCGTGCAAACGCATCGATAACCTTTCACCGACGCCACCATCGCTAAGCCGATACCCGTATTGCCAGAAGTGCATTCGATGATTGTACCTTTTGGCTTCAATAATCCGCGTTTTTCAGCTGATTCGATGACTCGCAAAGCAATACGGTCTTTAATGCTTAATCCTGGATTAAAGGTTTCGACCTTCGCTAAAACCAGCGCCGAGACTTCGGCAACCACTCTATTGAGCTTAATTAAAGGCGTTTCGCCTATCGTTTCAAGAACGTTTTGTTTGTATTTCACGCTTTTAATTTATTACAATAGATTTGATTTAACATACAAGTTTAGATGGCAAGATATAAAAGAAGTTTAAATATAGTACACCTATTAAGTTATTTTGGTTGTTAATTAAACATAATTGATGATTTCAAAAGCCATCAAAGCTATATTTAGCAAGAAAATATGGATAAAAGAGACCAAACATAGTTTTATATAAATGCTCAAAACGAAATTTAATGCGTTTGAGTATAAAGATTTAGCTAAAATCGAGTCCAATACTGAGGGGGTATGGCATCAATAATATAATTCATTATCAATGAAAATTAAAATTTTGTTTGGCGAATAAACTCAATGCTTTTCAAAGTAGAGTCATAATTATTAACTTTGATTCAATTAATATTCTGTTTTTTAGGAAAATTTGAAATTAAATTTCTATACTACAAATTATATTATACTAAAATTTTGAAAAATTAACAGATTAGGGTATGATAAAATCGAGCGGCAACTATCAAAATGTCATATAAAATGCAGGAGTCGGTTGTCAAAATTTACTTTTATCCCTCTCAAGTTGACTATTTTAATGCAAAATAAAATTTCATATTTTCTATAAATTAAAATTTATATTCTGTAAAAAAAATCTTGAAGAAATAATTCAACTAATTTTAGCATTTTTAGCATTTTTTTAGTTAAATATTAAAATTTTATTTCAATATTTGTTTGTTTTGCTACACAATTATTTTGAAGGACACAATTTTAACAGCAGAAAATTTATGAAATCAACACTCATTTTCATGTTGGGATTACTACTCAGCATATCTGTAAGGGCACAATTAGCCGAACCCGTACAATGGTCTTTTAAAGCTGAAAAAATCAGCAACACCGAATACAAAGTTATTTTGACAGCCACAATGGACGAAGGTTGGTACGTCTATTCTCAAGACCTCGTAGGAAAGGGACCCGTTCCAACTCGAATCAATTTTGACCGCTCTCAAAACATCGTTTTTGAAGGAAAACCCTTAGAATTAGGCAACAAAAAAGAAGTTTTTGATCAAAATTTCAATATATCAGTGACAAAGTTGCTTGGTAAAACCACTTATGAGCAAATTGTAAAACTGAACGGAAGCGACATTGCTTCCATAAAAGGCAAACTTTTTTACATGACTTGCAACGGTGAAATGTGTATGCCGCCTAAAAATATTGATTTTAATATTGCCTTAAAGCCATAATGACGAAAAACTATTGCGCTCAATCAGCGTTGAAAAAGGCAGTTGATCTGAAAAGATTAACTGCCTTTTTGCATTTCTCCTTTTTATATTAATTTTACAAACTATTTATAGCGAAAACCAATAATTGAAATCAAAAACAATCGTTTTAACCGTTAAAATTGAGTAAACCCATTGAGCATTATTTTTAAAATTAAATTCAACTGAAATGAAAAGATTAATAGGAATCCTGTCAACCCTTTTTTTAATTACTAATATTCTTTCTGCTCAAATTCTGAACCCCATAAAATGGTCGTTTGAATCCAAAAAAATCAGCGATACAGAATTTGATTTGATAGCCACTGCCAAGCTGGATAAAGGTTGGTATATTTATACGCAACACATCAGCGGCGACGATGGACCCATTCCGACTAAGTTCACTTTCAAACAGACCCCTCAGTATCAACTCGTTGGAAACACGCCTAATGAGGTGAGTGACCATAAAAAAGCAGGTTTTGATAAGATATTCGCTATGAATGTGACGAAATATAGCGAATCTGTTCAGTTTATTCAGCGTGTTAAATTATTAGCTGCTTCTGCTCAAATCACAGGCAGTGTAGAATATGGCACTTGCGACGATGAAAAATGCTTACCGCCACAAGACAATAATTTCACCTATAATATAAGTGGAGGAGCAGGCACCTCACGCGGGGCTGCACCTGCTACGCCGCCTACACAACCGACCTCAACCCCTTTTCCGTCGGCAGTAAAAACACCCAATAATAATGCGGCTACAGCTAATGGCAATAATAACCCTCAGCCATTCGATATAAAGCCTATACCAGCACAATCCAATACAAAAACCAAGGCTCAAGGTATGAAAGACAAGGCTGATTGGGTTTTTGAATCCAAAAAAATCAGCGATACAGAATATGATTTGGTTTTTAAAGCAACGATTGAGAAGGGCTGGCATATTTATTCGCAATTTTTGAAAGGCGATGGACCCATTCCGACAAGTTTTACATTTGATAAAAATGCTAATATTGAATTAATAGGCAAAGCGAAAGAAGAAAGCCCCAAACGGAGCGAGCATAAAGAGCCTGTTTTTGATAATATGACGGTCGTTGATTTTTCAGAAACGGCTACATTTACTCAAAAAATTAAAGCAAAAGATGCGTCTAAACCCATAAAAGGCTCGCTTGAATATATGGCTTGTACTGAGGGGTTGTGTACGCCACCGATTCAAGTGCCTTTTTTATTCAATTTGGCAACTGGACAAGGCACTTTAGTCGCAGAAACGCCGCTGCCGCCTGCTCCTGTAGGGTCAACTCCAACAACTGATGCTTCTATAAAAACATTGCCTAATCAATTTGCTTTTGATAAAACCAATGAAAATTTGGCTTGTGGTACTGAGGGGGTCATTAAGGATGAGAGTAAGAGCCTTTGGTTGATATTTCTTTTAGGTTTTGGCGGTGGTTTGGTGGCTTTATTGACGCCTTGCGTATTTCCAATGATTCCTTTGACGGTTAGTTTTTTTACAAAAGGCTCGAAAGACCGTAAAACAGGTTTGAAAAATGCATGGCTTTATGCTTTGTCTATTATTGCTATCTATGTTTCGATGGGGCTATTGGTAACGGGCTTATTCGGTTCTGATGCTTTGAATAAAATAGCCACCGACCCTTGGGTGAATATGGCATTTGGTATTCTTTTCCTTGTTTTTGCTATCTCTTTTTTCGGTTATTTTGAAATTACGCTGCCGAGCAGTTGGACAAATAAAGCAGATGATGCCTCCAATAAAGGCGGTTTAGTCGGTATATTTTTTATGGCTTTTACATTGGCTTTAGTTTCTTTTTCATGTACTGGACCTATTATCGGTACATTATTGGTTCAAACAGCGACTACAAGTGGCATTTCGCTCGGTCCAGCTGTGGGTATGTTGGGTTTTGCTACAGCATTGGCTTTGCCGTTTGGTTTATTTGCAGCTTTCCCTGCTTGGTTGCAGTCATTGCCTAAATCAGGCAGTTGGATGGACGATGTGAAAGTGACTTTGGGCTTTGTAGAAGTGGCTTTAGCCTTTAAATTTTTATCCAATACAGACTTAATAAAAGGTTGGAAATTTTTACCATATGAAGCCTTTTTGGCGATTTGGATCGTCTGTGGCTTGGGTTTAGCCTTGTATCATGCAGGTATTTTGAAGTTTAAGAAAGATGGTGCACCTAAAAAATTATCGGTAGCTCGTGGTTTTATGGTCGGTTTATCATTGGCGGCTGTGGTGTATTTAGGCTTAGGCTATCGCTATAATCCGACTATCGAAACTTTCCAAACGCCTGAATTGGGCAGCGGCATTTTCCCACCCGCAGGTTATAGCTATATTTATCCTCAAAAATGCCCGCTCAATTTGAATTGTTTTCATGATTTAAATGAAGGATTGGCTTATGCAAAAAAAGTAAATAAGCCTGTTTTATTGGATTTTACGGGCTACAATTGTGCGAATTGCCGTAAAATGGAGGAAAATGTGTGGAATAAACCTGGCGTGATGGAGTTGATTCGCGATAAATATGTCCTCATTTCGCTATTTACTGATTCTAAAAGAGATTTGAAAGCACCTTACACTGCCTATAATTCTGCATTTGATGGAAAATTGAAAGATACTGAGGGGGAGATGTGGACTGATTTGGAAGCCACTCATTTTAATAAAAACTCGCAACCTTTTTATGTATTGCTTGCACCCAACTCTACGGATTTGAAAGTGCTGAATGCGCCTGTTGCTTACACGCCAGAGGTGACAGAATATCGCGATTTTTTACAGTGCGGTTTGGATAAGTTTTCATCAACTAATGAAAAATTAAAATTGCAAACACTGAATCAATTATCCGAAGCTCAGAAATAGATAATATTAAATGTGTTAGCTGAATAACGTTGCGAGGGTTTTGAACTTTCGAAACGTTTATAATCGCAACGTTTAAAATAAAAAAATACTGAGGGGTATCATTCGACTTGAACGATACCCCTCAGTATTTAATAAAATGTACAGGATTCCAAAAACGTTAAAAAAAAATGGCGAGCTTGTGGAGCAGCTCTACCCCCCGATGAACTGCTCCGGCTCGCTTTATAGAATCGTAAACGACCCTAAATCTTTATATTTTAAATATATTAAATTTTAAATTTCATATATTACTTTCTTATTTCCTAAAATCATGCCACTTTTGCAAGTGGTATCTTAGTTTTGATAATTTTTTCAGTTACAATTTTCACGTTCATCTTTTCGTCAATCTCTTTTTGCAACATGTCGAAATTCTTTTTATAATCACGGTAATCAGCGTATTCACCATAAACTTCCATCGAATTTTCTTTCTGAACTAAAATCTGAAAGTATAGATGTTCGTTGTTGTAATAGAATTTAGTCAATAGACTTTTGATTTCATTAGTTCTCATAGTAACAGTCCTTTTTAAGTAATAAAGAATCGTTTGATGTTTTACTTATGCAAGTATGCTGCCAATTTTAATAAAAACCTAAAAATAGCTACAATGCAATATCGTCGCACATTCAATACAAATCCGGGGCAATCCCCAAACCCATTCAGCTCGCTGATGTCGTTACTCATGTTTTTTGGAGTTGTGGCATTGGTTATTATGATTATGTACGGTTTCATCAAAATTTTGTACTTGATAGCCCCTGTCCTTTTGGTTATTACCTTGGTTATCAATTACAGAATCGTTTCTGATTATTTAATCAATATTTTTGAAACGTTTAAAACCGATATTTTGATGGGCATTGTAAAAGTGGTTTTTAATGTTCTATGCTATCCTTTTGTCATCGGGTATCTTTTTATAAAGGCATTATTTTATCGTAAAATGGGTAATATCCGTAAGCAATTTGAAAATCAAATCAATCAAACGCAAGGCAGTCAATATGCTGATTATGAAGAAATTAGCACCGAAATAAATCCAAATAAAACTGATGTAAAGCCCGAAGAACCTTTCATTTTAGATTTGCCGAAACCTAAAGAAAAAAATAAAAGCAACCCTTACGACAATCTGTTCGATAATTAGAAATGGTTTATTTATTGGAAAAATTTTTACTCAACCAACTTTAATCCGTGCTACACAATATATATTGGCTGCTATCGGCAAGTCTTATTTTCTTCTACACATTTTTTTTTATTCTATACATAAAGTATTGGAAATCTTTGGTTTATGTCAATAAAAGTAAAAAACTAATTCCTCAAACTCTCATAACAGTTTTGATTCCTGCTCGCAACGAAGAGGATTATATTTTGCATTGTTTACAATCAATTCTCGAAGGCGATTACCCGCCGCACCTTTTTGAAATCATCGTCATTGATGACCATTCCGAAGATTCGACCCCTCAGTATGTTCGCGATTTGGGGCATCCAAATGTGCATTTGATTGAGTTGAAAAATTATGTGAAATTGGGTGAAAATCAACCTTTTAAAAAACGCGCCATTGAAGCCGCTATCGGCGAAGCCAAAGGTGATTTAATTGTGACAACCGATGCAGATTGTGTAGCACCCAAGCAATGGCTTACATTAATAGCTGAGTTTTATGAACAGGAAGGCAAGCGTTTCATAGCAGCTCCTGTCAATTTTTATGAAGAGGAATCGCTTTTTGAGCAGTTTCAATCATTGGATTATATCGGCATGATGGGCATTACGGGTGCAGGCGTGCAAGGCAATTTCTCGCATATGTGCAACGGAGCCAATTTGGCTTATGAGAAAAAATTATTTTACGAAGTGGGGGGATTCAAAGATATTGACCATGTAGCAAGTGGCGATGATATGCTTTTAATGCAAAAAGTAGCGCGTTTTTATCCAAAATCGCTTGGTTTTTTGAAAAATGCGGAAGCCACTGTGTTAACTAAAGCAAAACCCACTATTCAAGATTTTTTGAGTCAACGGATGCGTTGGGCGTCTAAATCATCGAGTTATACTGAGGGGTTCACAGTTTTTCAATTGGTAGCTGTTTTCCTTTTTTGTTGCAATTTTCTATTCAGTCTTGTTGCTACTATTTTTTGGGACGTTCAATTTATTTTCATTTTTATTTTTCAAATCCTCATAAAATTTCTTTTCGACTATATTTTTCTCAACACCATGACTCGTTTTTTTAATCGAAAAGATTTGATGAACATTTTTTTACCCGCCCAATTTATGCACATTGTTTACATCATCTACGTAGGTTTTTCATCTAATTTCAAAAAGAAATACATTTGGAAAGGACGCATGGTAAAGTAATTCCTAATTTATCATTCATCATTAGTTTTCTTTTTCTTTTCATTTAACTTTTTATCATCTACATTTTGATTTAAAAAAGCGTTGATTTCATCAAAATTGATGTTCGTTGTCAATTCGCCGAATTCATTGATGCCCATGTTGAGTTTTTCAACGGTTTTTTTCTTTGCTGCCTTTTTAGGTTTTTTTTCTTCAGACATAATATGTGGTTTTGTTATTTTAAACTTCAATATTTTTTCTACGCAATTCAAAATGTTTTCCTAAATATACTTTCCTCACCATTTCGTCAGCAGCCAATTCTTCGGCTGTACCGGCTTTGAGAATGCTGCCCTCAAACATCAAATAGGCGCGGTCAGTGATGGACAGAGTCTCTTGAACATTGTGGTCGGTTATTAAAATGCCTATATTTTTTGTTTTTAATTTAGCCACAATATATTGAATGTCTTCAACCGCAATCGGGTCAATGCCTGCAAAGGGTTCATCGAGCAAAATAAAATTGGGTGATGTGGCTAAGGCGCGGGCAATTTCAGTTCGGCGGCGTTCACCTCCGCTGAGCGTATCGCCGTTGCTTTTGCGCACTTTATGCAAGTTAAATTCATCCAACAAAATCTCCAAACGGTCTTTTTGCTCCTCTATACTGAGGGGGGTCATTTCGAGCACCGCTCTGATATTATCTTCTACGCTCAATTTGCGAAATACCGATGGCTCTTGTGGCAGATAACCAATGCCTTTTTGAGCGCGTTTGTACATGGCAAGGTGCGTAATATCTTCATTATCAAGGTAAACCACGCCACTATTGGGCTTGATAAAACCCACCATCATATAGAAACTCGTCGTTTTGCCCGCCCCATTCGGACCGAGCAAACCGACGATTTCTCCTTGATTCACTTCTACGGATACACCTCTCACGACTTGGCGCGCTCCATAAGTTTTTTGTAAATTTTCTGCTCGAAGTATCATTCTTTTATTTTATCTTATCAACGTCAAATCACCTGAAAAAGTCTTCACTTTTCCATCGCCATATTCTATTTCAATCAAGTAAATATACACATCGGCTGGCAATTTTTTATCTCTAAACATGCCATCCCAACCATTAGCAGGGTTATTAAGCCCTATATTTTGATTTAAAAATACCATTTCACCCCAACGATTAAATATCGTCATCCGTTTGATTTGGGAAGCACAACCACTGCCATAGGCAATAAACATATCATTATTACCATCGTTATTCGGGCTAAAAGCATCAGGTATGAATATTTTATCACAGGCTTTTACCGTAATTGTAATATCATCTTTTATGGTGCAACCGCCTGTCGTATCTTTTGCTTCTACGATATAAGTAACCGTTTTTTCAGGTCTCGCCACAGGGCTTTGGCAAGCCGTACAATTCAATCCTGTTGTCGGCGTCCATTTCCATTTGACGGATTTGGAAACAATCACTGAGGGGTTCAACTGCAAACTATCGCCCCTATCGAGCGTTACATCTGCACCTAAGTCAAGGCTCAAATTTGATACAGTCACATTGGTGACAATGACTGTATCGCAACGATTACTGAACGACCTTAAAGTATCGCGATATACACCACTATGGTTAAAAATTCGCCCACGTATATATATGGTGTCGTTTTTACAAATCGTCAAATTCTCCGTAATTTCAGGAATTGGATTTGTTTTAATTTTAATAGTCAAAATGCTATCGCAAAGCGGTGGGTTTCGGCGAATCGTATCGCTGAATGTACCTGCTTGACTGTATATTTTGTTATTTACTCGAACAATTCTGCCCGAACAAATAGAGGTATCCAACGACCAAGTCCCTTTTTTATTGACTGTCAAATTGGTGACGATTGTACTATCGCAACCTAAGTACCCCCTGAGTATATTTCGATAATTGCCACTTTTTGTATAAATACTATCGCCAATTTTAACAAAATCGCCTTCACAAATAGTGAGGTTGCGCGTTCTGAGTGACGTGTCAACCATTTTGAGATTTGTTACAATAATGCTATCGCAGAGTGGAAAACACCGCTTGATGGTGTCGCGATATGCACCGCTTGTATTATATGTTTTCCCATTCACTTGAATGGATTGCCCACTACAAAGTATAGGGCTTTGAGTGAAAATATTGGGCGTACAATCTATACCATCAATAATGACATTGTCCAAACTGCCTTCATCAGCTCCTGATATAAATTCGCCTCGTATCCATATGCGTTTGACGTTGCACAAGACAGATCGAAATTCGCTTTGCGTAGCTCTTCGACCATTTCTATTACCCACTCGCCAGGCTGCGGATTCATTCAAAACCATTGAGTAAGAAGTCCAACTGGTTCGTGGATTATTGGATGTACCTAAAGCGAGGATGATACCATTGCCTTCAATAATGACATCATCATCATTAAATTGGCTGTTAGTAGCGGACTGTTTCAAATCAAATTTGAGCGTTTTGCCATAAAACCAAGATTTATTGCCAATGAACTTAGCTGGGGCTGAGAAAAACCATGTACCACCTGCGCCTTCATCTAAGCTCGAAATATAGCCTGTTGGGTTGCCGCCTGTTGTGTGGTAAATAGGCGGTAATATGCCGCCGGCATCGCCAATAATCATCCACCCTTCAGAATCTAAATTAAAATTACTCGTTTGACCGTACACAACACCACCGTACATCAACACGAGCAGACATAATTGTAGTTGTCTTTTCATGTACTTTTTTTTTAAATTAATACTTAAATTAGTTTAATAGAAATTGGTGTTGGTCTTGCTTATATTTAGATTTTAGATATTTAGACAATAGATATCAGACATGGTAATGCCCGATAATCTATTGTCTGCTGTCTATTAATCTAATGTCTAAATGTCTAAAATCTAACGATTATTTCTTTTTCTAAATCCCAATCAGCACGTAAAGCTTCGGCGGATTTTTCTATAAAAATGCGTTCAGGTTGTCGTTTTTTATCATAATCGCCTGTATCCCACACGCGATTTTTATTCAAATCTTCTATTATTTTAAAGGAATATTGATCGAGGCGCATATTTTCAAAGCGTTTTTCAATACTCGATACATTATCTATAAAAAACTCTTCTTCGACTAAGCTCGTACCCGATAAAATCTGACAAATATAGCTTTTTCCTTTATCCAAATCTTTAATTGTCAAAATAATATTGCCAAATTCTTTTTTATTTAAAATAGTAATTTTAGAAATAATAGAATCATTTCTAAAACCATAAATATCTGTCAAGGCATTAGGCAGAATAGAGAGTTGATATGACTGTCCATCTTTCCAAGGGGCTTCAAATATCAGCTTGCGTTTAGATGCCGAATCTATCTTAATACTGAGGGGTATTGCGTTTTTACTTGAATCAATCAGCGTAATGAGTGCTTTATTGCTATTGGTATCAATATTTTGAATAGGATAATTGAAGTCAATTTGAACTGGTTTCGTAGGCGTTTTTAAAATTTGGCTTGTAATACTGAGGGGGGTAAGTTTTCCACGTTTCATGAAATCCACCTTCCCACGTGGGCGTATGCGGATAGTATCCGTTTGTTTTTCACCTTTAAAATAAATATTCCACGGCGTATCATCGGGCTGATTGTACCAAATTAAAAGTGTATCGCGGCTGATTTCAGTCAAGGCATTTTGCTTCACATCATCAAAACTGACTTCTGATTTTTTAATTTCTTGATTAAAAATAAGTTTCACAACACCATATTTATCCGTCTCCCGACCATTGATTTTCAAGGATTTACGCGGCTCAAAAAGGCGTATTTTCAAGGAAGTATTAGCCGCAGCGATGGAGTCCGTGATGCGTTGAAGCGAATCACTTCGAGTAGTGGTATCTTTTTTTATAAAATCTTTATTGTTGGAGTTAATGGTCAAAGTGCTGTCTGGAAAGCCTATACTTTCGCTGTCTTGATTGAAAAGGTAGTTCAAATCAAGGTCTTTTAAAGCAAAAACCTTGAAAGTGCCTGCCCTTACATTTTCAATTCGAGTAAAACCCTCTTTATCTGTTTTGCCAAAATAGAAAGGCTTGAGTTTTCGTACCACCGTGTCTGAAAGATTATCATAAAGCATCAAAACCACCCCCTCAGTAGGAAGCCCTGTTATGGCATCCACAACGCGAGCAGTCACCTCGAGCGAGTCAATAACGGGACCTGTTGAAAAAACAAAACGGAGCGATTTGGCAGCATTTCCTTCTGTAATATCTTTGATGGCATCACCAAAATTGATGGTATATGTGGCATTTTCTCTTAAAATTTCTTCATCTGTAAATTTTATGTACAGTTTTTTACCTTTCAAAACCACTTCTGGTCGCTCATTCAAAGGCGGCGATACGACCACTTGATTGAAAACATCTTCTAACTTCACCCATTCATCAAAAGTTAAAACAATAGGCTTTTTCTTAAAATTGGTTTGCAAATTAGGCGTAGAAAGGGCTTGTACAATTTGCGGCGGCTTGGTGTCCTTGGGTCCACCTTTTAGTTGCCCTACATTGGCGCAGCCTTGTAAAATGCTTGCTGATAGAGCGATTAAAATAAAAATTTTATTTTTCAACTTATTGATTATCAATTGATTATAAAAAATCTCACATATTTAAATCCTCATTTTTCTTTTTCAACCGATTCCGAGGATGAAACATCAAAACGGTTTCTCTCAAATAATCGGTATCGAGATGCGTATAAATCTCAGTAGTTGTGATGCTTTCATGTCCGAGCAAATCCTGAACGACTTTCAAATCCGCCCCACCTTCAATCAAATGCGTAGCGAATGAGTGCCTAAAAGTATGTGGGCTCACGTTTTTTTCAATCTCTGCCGCCTTTGCCCCTGCTTTAATCACTAAAAAAATCCATATCCTACTGAAAGGTTTGCCGCGATTATTGATAAAGACAAAATTGTCGAATTCGGGCATCGTTTTGATGCGTTTGCGGACATGCTCGAGGTAATATTTAAGGTGTTTCATGGCGTCTTCGCCAATCGGCACGAGGCGTTCTTTATTGCCTTTTCCTACAACAGTGATATAACCTTCATGAAAATAAAGGTTCGATCTTTTCAGATTTATCAATTCGCTCACACGCAATCCGCAGGCATACAGCACTTCCAAAATCGCCCTATCTCGCAAACCTTGCGGTTTAGAGAGGTCAATAGTGGCTAATATGCTTTCAATTTCATCAAAAGACAACACATCTGGGATTTTTTTAGCCAATCGCGGTGCTTCGATGAGGTCAGTCGGCGCGACGTCAATGAGGTCTTCGAGCAGCAAATATCTATAGAACGTCTTCAAACCCGAAAGTGTCCGCGCTTGCGAGGTCGATTCAAGTCCCAAATCGTTGAGATATGCCATCAGCTCGCTCACTACTGAGGGGGGTACTTGGCTCGGCTCGTGTTGATAACCTTTCAACTCCATATATTGTTGGAGTTTGCTCACATCACGCAAGTAGGCTTCGACAGAGTTGCCCGAGAGCGAGCGTTCGAGCATCAAATAAACCTTAAAGCCATCGAGGGCAGTTTTCCAATTCATAACACAAAGATATATTCTAACAAGCAACTCCTATTCTGCACAAGTTTTTATTTTATGACTTTTAAAACATTTTTTTATAGTAATAATTTAACACAAGGATAAAATTTTGATTATCAACTGTTTAAATATTACGATTTGATTTTTCATCCAAATTTTTTTCATATATTTTCAAACATTTTTTTGCTCAAAATTTTGGATAGAAAAAGGAATGGTTTAATTTAGCGACTTGTAAAAAATTAACAACGACTTTCTTATAATTTTAACAAACTTTTTGGACTATGGCTACGCATACTCGACGTTACGTTTTTTTGGATTTTGAAACCCTTAAACAAATCAAGTTTAAAAAACTTGAAAAAGTTTGTGATAAAGTCTTTGTCTTCCTCGGCTCTGATATTGAACAAATTCCTTTCGTCCTTGTCAAAGATATTCAACGTATGGGCAGCAATATCAAATGGATTGAAGTCGCTGGTGCTACCCCGCATGATTTGAATTACCATATCTGTTTTTTAATGGGAAAACTGCATGAAAAAATAAGCAGCGATGTAGAATTTGCTATTTTATCCAACGATAATGCCTTTGATCCGTTAGTGAATTTTATCAATTCCACAGGTCGCTCATGTATCCGTGTTCGCCAGCAAGGCATGGAAAAAGACCCCCCTCAGTATAATGACATTTCTAATAAGGGAGGTGAATCTCATTTAGAGCCACAAATAGAAGAAGCAGTTGAACTCATTTCGAGACTTTATGGCGAGCGCAGTAGCGAAGGCGCCACGCAAGGCGAAGGCGTGAGTGACCCAACTCTCATAGACGAAACAGCGCGAGAAACAGTGCGTCGGCTGATTCGCTCAGGCAATCGCCCTATGGATTTGGGTTTGTTGAAAAATTACATTCTTTTGCACAATCAGGAGCTTTCAGTGCATGGAAATGTAGAAAAAATTATTAAAAGATTGGAAGAAACGAACGAAATTAAGCTGAATAGCGAACAGGTTATATACAATTTTTAAAACGATATAAAACATTCGCAATCAAATAATTACGGTTATGGATATTTCTGAAATTGAATTAATATTCGAAATGGCTGAGGATGGTATGAACCACGCCATCGAGCATCTTCACCACGAACTTCTCAAAATACGTACAGGCAGAGCCAGCGGAGATTTGGTGGAAGGTATTTTGGTGCCTTATTATGGCTCACCAACCAAAATTAGTCAAGTGGCTAATATTTCGATGGCAGATGCCCGCACAATTATTATTCAACCTTGGGAAAAAAATATGCTCGGACCCATCGAAAAAGGGATTTTTGAAGCTGCTTTGGGTATCACCCCTCAAAACGATGGTCAAATCATTCGCCTTTCTATTCCGCTATTGACCGAAGAACGCCGTAAAGAGTTTGCTAAAAAAGCCAAACACGTGGGCGAGGAAAGCAAAGTAGGTGTCCGCAATTCCAGAAGAGATGCGATGGAAGAATTGAGAAAAGCCATAAAAAATGGTTTAGCCGAAGACATCGGTAAGAAAAAAGAAGAAGAAATTCAAACGCTGACCAACAAATTTGTAGATAAAGTTGACAAATTAGTAGAAGCAAAAGAGAGAGAAATATTAACCGTTTAAGGCTAATTTTTTTTAAAACAAAATGTTGAATGAAATTATTAGGCTTAATTGGCTACCCTCTCAGTCATTCATTTTCAAAAAAATATTTTACACAAAAGTTTGAAAATGAAGGACTTACGCATGATTGGGAATATGAATTATTCCCAATTGAATCCATTGAACAATTGCCTAAATTACTGAGGGGGCATCCTAATTTGGTCGGGCTAAATGTGACGATTCCTTACAAAGAGGATGTGATGAATTGGCTTGATGAATTGGACGAAACGGCGGAAGCCATTGGGGCGGTCAATTGCATTAAAATTATTGACGGAAAATTAAAGGGCTATAATACCGATTATTATGGTTTTCAAAAATCACTTTTGGGCTTGTTAAGTCTTCGTCACCAAGGGGAGAGCTTGGACGAGGGAAGTTTAAATATGAAAGCCCTCATACTCGGAACAGGAGGCTCGGCGAAGGCAGTCGCTTATGCTTTAAAAGAGTTGAAAATACCATATCAATATGTTTCACGTCATAAAAGCGCACATGGTTTCACATATGCCGATTTGGATAAAGCTATTATGTCCTCGCATCAACTGATTGTGAACTGTACGCCACTCGGCATGTCGCCCAATACTGAGGGGTGTCCGCCAATTCCTTACGAATGTCTTGATAATCAACATTTTATGTATGATTTAATTTATAATCCAGAAGAATCTACTTTTTTGAAAAAAGGGAAAGAGCGAGGAGCTAATGTAAAAAGCGGCTTAGATATGCTCTATTTTCAAGCAGAAAAAGGATGGAAAATTTGGAATACTTATTAGTGATGAGATATGAGTGATGAGTGATGAAGTGAACTCATCACTCATATCTCATCACTATAAATCTATAAAATCTTGACAGGACTATTCTTTAATTTCAAATCATTATAACCTTCGATGCCTTGCAAGCCCCCTGTATGAACAGCTACAATGGTAGAGCCTCTTGGAAAATAGCCTTTCTTAATCAAATCAAATAAGCCGAAGAACATTTTACCCGTGTAAACAGGGTCGAGCGGGATACCATAAAATGCTTTAAAACGATTGATAAATTCAATCAATTCAGGGCTTGATTTGGCATAGCCTCCAAAATGATAATCGGTATTTATTGACCAATTTGCCTCATTTGATTGATTATGAGCATTTACATCATTTTTTTTAAAGGATTCATCATTTTTTTTATTAGAAATAGCTAAATCTCCTTTTAAATTGATTATATTTGAAACATCTTTATGAAGAAAATTACCATTTAATACAGCAAAACCAATAATCGTTTGATTTTCATTAGTAGCTTTAATCATCCCTGCGATTGTTCCACCTGTGCCACAAGCAACTGTTAAAAAATCGGGGCGAGGAAAAATTTGTTGATTAATTTCTTTTACAATTTCTGTACTACCAACAACAGCCAAATCATTGGTTCCGCCTTCCGGCAGAACGTAAACATCACCAAATCTATCAATTAATGCATCAGTGAGTGCCAGTTTGTTTTTATATTCTTCTCGGCTTACGAAATGCAATTTCATCCCATGATTTTCAGCAAAAATTAAAGTATTACTCAGGAGAGCAGTTCTTTCTCCTCTGATAATGCCTATGGTGTTGATGCCAAAAAGTTGACCTGCTGCTGCGGTGGCATGTATATGATTGGAAAAAGCACCGCCAAATGTCAGGAGGGTTGAAACATTCAACTCTTTGATTTTCAATAAGTTGTATTTCAATTTGCGCCATTTATTGCCTTGTACTGAGGGGTGTATCAAATCATCCCGTTTGACATAAACACGCACGCCATGACTATCGAAGAGGGCATCTTCGAGTAATTCAATAGGACTTGGAGCGATTTTTAAAATGTCAAAATTCATGTCAAAGAAAATAATTGAAAAATATTATTAAATAATTTCAACTTTTTTAAAATACATTTTTATTCAAATATAAAAAAAATAATTTTTTGGCATTATTATTGAAAATCAAAATAATGATTATGAATGCTTTATGTGTTATGAAAATTTTAAATATTATTAAATATAAAAATATTTATTTCTTCATAAGTAATTGATAATCAATATGTTAATGATGTTAATGAAAAGCTAATCCTCGTGGTTTGAATATCATTGCCAAAAATTAATCGTTTATTTGAAATCTAATTGTTCACACGTCTCAATTCTGAGTACAAACCAAAGCCGATCACAAAATGAAACAGATTATGATGAAAATTGAAATGAGCAAAAATTATAAGACTCAATCAGGCGGTGGCACCAACGACGGTGGCTATATTTGGGTGGGTTAATGCTATAAAAGCATCGATATTTTTTTGCATAAAAAAGGCTGTCACGACAATTATTGATGATTTTTTAAGAATCAATAACTGTTGAGACAGCCTTTTTTAATTTATTTTATATCTAATTTCTTCTTAACGAGAGGCGTTACATCTTCACTTTCCTGAGCAAAAAGCATTGCACCATTGCTGGTATCAAAAATAACACTGAAATTATTTTCTTTTCCTACCAATCTGACAGCGTCATCTATTTTTAAGAGGATGGGCTGGAGGAGTTGTTTTCTCAAAATCTCTACTTTTTGATCCACTTCTTGAGCATATGCTTTCAAAACTTCTTGTTTTTTCTGCAAATCTTCTTGCCGCTTTTGAGCTTGAATAGTTGATAGAGTACCTGCGTTGTAAGCCTCTACAAATACTTTATATTCTGTCTGAAAAAGCTTTGCGAGCGTATCGCCTTTCATAGATTCTTGTTTTTGATAAAGCACCAAAGTGCTATCTGCTCTGCCTGCTTCGGGCATCCCAGCGAGTAGATTACCCAGATTCATATGACCCACTTTTTGAGCAGTACCTGCCACTGTTAGGGCGAAAAGAGTGGCGACTAAAAGAAGCGATTTTCTCATTTTTTTTGATAAATTATTATAAAAATTAAAAATTTGATTGAAATGCAACGTAAAATTAGCCTTTTCAACCGAATAATTCTAATATCGACTGAATTTTCAATTGCCGATGCCTATTTTTGACGCATTATACTGAGGGGGTAACTTTTTTCAACAAAAATAACATGGGATTACAGTTTCAAAAATCAATAAATTAAAATGAATAAGATTGATAAAAATGTGTTGGCGTCAGCAATGACTTATGAGCAATATGTTCAGAAAATAAAAGACTTGCTCAGCGAAGGCAAAACCTCTACCTCGACGATTAATAATTCGCCTAACTTGATTCACTACACTGAAATGAACCTTCAACGAATGCATCGATTGGACAAAACGACGCATTTATTGGAAGCAACAATAGAAAGTATAAAAAAAAAAAATATAAAACGAGTTTTTCTCGTCATTACTGAGGGGTGGTGCGGCGATGCGTCTCAGATAATTCCAGTCATTGAAAAAATGGCTCAACTCAATCCACTTATTAGTCATGAATTAATTTTTCGAGATGAGCATCCAGATATTATGGAAGCGTTCCTGACAGATGAAAGCCGCTCGATTCCAAAACTTATTGTTTTGGATGAGGAAGGTAATGTGCTCAACACTTGGGGACCTCGCCCGCAAGCCTTGCAAGAGCGCGTAATGCAAGAGAAAATCAAAATGTTGGCAATGAGCAAAGAGGAGCGCAAAATTTATTATGATGAGGTAAAAACAGAAGTACAAAAATGGTATAACAACGATAAAACCCATGAAATTCAAAGGGAAATTATCGAAATCATCTAAATAATGCTATTTTCACTATTATTTAATTTAAAAATTTCATAATGTGTAGATTGGATTTAAAAATTTGCATGCTGTAATTTTGCTTTTTATTATGAAAGACATTGAAAAAAGTATATTTTTACGACACGTTTTGTTTTGTTATAAAACATGGCGGAAGAATTTATTTTATTTTTAAAACAATATTTTTACATCTATGGGAATGATTATTTCGTTACTCAATCATAAAGGAGGCGTTGGCAAAACCACAAGTACCATTAATATAGGTGCAGGATTGGTTGAATTGGGTAAAAAAGTATTGCTTATTGATCTTGACCCACAGGCGAATTTGACGCTTTCGCTCGGGATTCCGCGTCAAAAAGTCACTATTTACGAAGCCTTGCGTGGCGAAGCAGAGCTTGAACCATTTACAGCCAAACCGAATTTGGATGTTATTATTTCTTCTCTCGACCTTTCGGGTGCAGAAATGGAATTAATCAATGAAGCTGGTCGCGAGTATATACTGAGGGAGCTGTTTGTGCCACTTCAAGATAAATACGATTTTATACTCATTGATTGTCCGCCTTCGTTGGGGCTTCTGACGCTGAATGCCCTCACGAGCAGCCAGTATGTTATTATTCCATTGCAAGCTGAGTTTTTGGCACTACAAGGTTTGGCTAAAATCAAACAGGTAATTGATAAAGTGAAGTTCAGGCTGAATAAAAACCTTGAGATTTGCGGTGTGATGGCTACCATGTATGACAATCGCCGCGTTTTGAATCGCGATGTAGTCGAAACAATACATAAATATTTCGGCGAAAAAGTTTTCAAAACCAATATTCGGGATAATGTTGCCCTTGCCGAAGCACCTGCACAACGCAAAGATATATTCGCTTACAATCCTAAAAGCCCTGGCGCGGAAGATTATCTAAACCTTTGCCGTGAGCTTTTAACTCGTATTGAAAATGTACCTGTTGTTTAAATTTATTATGTAAAGCACTGATATTATAAATTTTATCCTAAAAATTTTGATAATTGATCTTAATTTAGAAGCGTGAGTAAAAAGAAATTTTCAAGCGGATTAGATTCCTTGTTCGATACAAAAGATGAAGAAAGAGAGATGTTGAACAACAGCCCTCAATCTTTATCGCAGGTAGGCTCGGCGTCAGAAGAAAAAAAGGGAGATTTGGAGGCGGTGTCATCTGTGGTAACTCGGCGTGCGGCATCCAAAAATTTTACTTCCGACCTCGACTCTCTCTTCAATGATGCTTTCTCTGAAGCCGTAGAGGAAAGGGTAGAGAAAATGCGCCGTTCAGCTGGCATCGACGACCCATTTGATGAGCCTAAAATGCGCTCTAACAAGCAGCCTTTGAGTGGTTTGGATGCCCTTATTCGGAGCACCATTGATACATCTTTGGCAGGGCTTGACCATGCCGCTATCAAACGCTTGACAATAATGGTAGAAAGTCAGAAGATTGATAAACTCAAATCCATTGCTAAATTGGAAAGATCGTTTGTAAAAGATTTGGTGAACGGCATGTTGACCGAGTTTATTAATGATTATGAAAAACGAACTGGTAAATCTTTCTGACCTGATAAAAAAGCAGCATAGTAGCTGCTTTTTTATTAGAAATACATTTTATTTTATTGTAATGTCTTTTAAGGCATGACCACTCCCAACGAGATTTTAATACAATATTTCAATTTAAATGTGAGAAAACTATAAATTTGTCAACCGTGTCTCGCCTTGCTGAGACTTTTATACCCCCTCAGTATTTGAAGCGAAATTCAAGACATTTGACATAATTTGAAGTTATTTGCTGAATAATATATGCAATCGCTCAACGAATTAAGGCAGTTTTACAACCATACGATACATCCTGAGCTTATGCGTATGGAGCGGCATCGGCATCAGTTATTGCTGTTTTTGGGCATCTCTTTTCTGCTTTTACTGTGCATCTTTTTACTCCAAATATATATCAATATTTTAGTGATTACGTTGGCTTTGATGATACCCTTGGTGTTGTATATCTCCTATATTTTCAATGCTTTAGAAAAATTTCGCCACACTTTTAAGCCTAAAATAGTTACCCTTTTACTCGATTTTATAGACAATGACGTCACGTTCAATATCCCGCTCAAATACAATGAAGAAGGCTCTATCACACTCGAAACTTTTACAGCCAGCCGTTTGTTTAACACCGCAGCACCTGATTTTTTAGGAGAAGATTACATCAGCGGCGAAATGGGCGAGTTAGAGTTTGAAATGAGTGAACTTTCGGTTAGAGAGTTTTCGCCCGTTCGCAATCGACTCGATGATGTGTTCAGAGGCGTTTTCCTCCACGCACGTTTCAGTCATTCAGTCCAAGCAGATGATGGTGAAATATTGGTATTGCCGCGTCATCGGAAGCAATATTTATCAAAAACCATCAAGTCGTTTACTATCAGAGGGGGGCGACAATTTGACCCTCCAGATATGCGTTTTAGCGATGAATTTGTGGTTTATAAAACTCAAAATGCTAATCTCAAAGGCTTTCTTTCCAATGATATGCAAAGAGCCATTTCGAAATACAGAGAAAATGAAGGCAAAGAAGTCTATATTTCATTCATCGCCAATGATATTTATATAGCTGTTTCGCAAGATAAAGACCTTCTCGAACCCGTGCTTTGGCAGTCAAATGTTAGTTTTGAGTTAATAAAAGAATTTTATGAAGATTTGACCTTACTTTTGAGCATCGTTTTGGATATTGATGCCAACAATTAATTTTTTAAAATAATGTATAAAATGTTGAAATTCAGAAACTTAAATATTCTTTTTGCATCGCTTTTGGTTATTTTTCTATCTGCTTGCAAAACAAAGGCACAGCAAAGTACCACCGCTACAAAAACGGCTACTGCTGTTCAAATCGAAGATAAAAATTCTCTTTTATGGGAAATTAGTGGTAAAAATTTGAAGAAACCATCCTATTTATACGGCACGATTCACCTCATTCCTAAAAATGATTTCTTCTTGACAGACGCTACCAAAAAGGTATTTGATGCCAGTCAAAAGGTAACCTTCGAAATCAATATGAAAGAAATGAATAATCCGATGGCGATGATTTCAATTTTTACCAAAGCGATGATGCCCAATGGTAAAACTTTGAAAGATTTTTTGAATGCCGAAGATTACGGTCTCGTACAGCGTAAATTTGACTCAATCGGTATGCCTCTTAAAATGTTGGAGCGCATCAAACCCATGTTTTTAAGCGTGATGCTTGGCAGTGATGGTGAAAAAATAACAGCAGAAGGCGGCGGAGTATCTGAAACCAGCAAATCAACTTCCTACGAAATGGAATTTTTGCAAATGGGCGAAAAGCAGAAAAAAGAGTTCGGGGGATTAGAAACAGTCGAGTTTCAAATGGGTATTTTTGACTCAATTCCCTATAAAGTACAAGCAGAAATGCTTGTGAAAACCATCAAAAACGGTAGTGCTGGTAACGATGACTTAGGCAAAATGGTAGAAATGTATAAAAAACAAGACATCGAAGCCATGAGCAAAATGCTCCAATCTGATGATCAAAATGAATTAGCAGGCTATGAAAATATGCTCATCAATAGCCGCAATTCAAACTGGATTCCTTTAATGGCAAAGGCGATGGTCGAAAAATCAACTTTCTTCGCCGTCGGGGCAGGGCATTTGGGTGGTGAAAAAGGGGTGGTTAATTTACTCAAAAAAGAAGGTTATACAGTAAGACCGTTAAAATAATAATAGCCTATAAAATATACAAAACGCCTTGAAAGTTCAGGCTTTCAAGGCGTTTTTGCATATTCTTAAAAGCCGAATTCAAATATAGATTAGGGCATCTTACCATACCCCTCAGTATTGCCACCTTCCTTTCAATGACAGAAATGATAAATTTTTTAAAAAAAATGCTGAATACCTTTTTTTTTTAAAGTATTCCTATCTTTGCAGCGCAAAAACAAAAAAGTATCACACTAAAGATTTTCCAAAAGAGTCCTTACAATCTGACCTTAAAAACGGATTAATATCTTTAGCATTTTTGAACAGATTTTTTTTAACTCAAAATCGAATTTTTTAAAAAAACAGTTAATTATGCCTTATTTATTCACATCCGAATCCGTTTCTGAAGGACATCCAGACAAAGTCGCTGACCAAATTTCCGACGCACTTATTGATAATTTTTTAGCTTTTGACCCTACTTCAAAAGTAGCTTGCGAAACCCTCGTTACCACGGGTCAAGTGGTTTTAGCAGGTGAAGTGAAATCAAAATCTTTCTTGGATTTACAAAAAATTACCAGAGAGGTTATTAAAAGAATTGGTTATACCAAATCGGAATACATGTTTGAAGCAGATTCATGCGGTATTTTATCAGCTATTCATGAGCAATCGCCTGACATCAATCAAGGCGTTGAGCGCACCAATCCAGAGGAGCAAGGCGCGGGCGATCAAGGCATGATGTTCGGTTATGCCACCAGCGAAACGGATAATTATATGCCATTAGCTCTCGATTTGGCACATCAACTTTTGATTGAATTGGCTATACTCCGCCGTGAAAATAAGGAGATAAAATACCTTCGCCCCGATGCTAAATCTCAAGTGACGATTGAATATGATGACAATAATTTGCCGATTCGTATTGATGCTATCGTGATTTCTACTCAACATGATGATTTTGATGAAGAAGGCAAAATGTTAGCGAAAATTCAAAAAGACATCGTTAATATCCTCATTCCGCGCGTTAAAAAGAAGATGAAAAAAGAAATTCAATCCCTTTTTAATGACAAAATCACTTATCACATCAATCCAACAGGCAAATTCGTCATCGGCGGACCGCATGGCGACACGGGTTTGACAGGTCGTAAAATTATCGTGGACACTTACGGTGGCAAAGGCGCGCATGGTGGTGGTGCATTTTCAGGCAAAGACCCTTCAAAAGTTGACCGCTCGGCAGCATATGCCACTCGCCATATTGCTAAAAATTTGGTAGCGGCGGGTGTTTGCGAAGAGGTACTTGTTCAGGTATCGTATGCAATTGGTGTAGCAAAACCAATGGGTATTTATGTGAATACTTACGGCACATCGAAAGTAGGCATGAGCGATGGCGAAGTGGCTAAAATAGTGGAAGGTATATTCGATATGCGCCCTTATTTGATTGAAAAACGCTTGAAATTGCGCCAACCGATGTACAGCGAAACAGCAGCTTATGGTCATATGGGTCGTCAGAATGAAACTGTTGAAAAAACATTTTCACAACCAGATGGCAAAACGAAAACGATGAAAGTAGAGCTTTTCACTTGGGAAAAATTGGATTATGTAGATAAAGTGAAAAAAGCGTTCAAAATCAAGTAGTTTTTCTTTGAAAAATATACCTCTCATGTCATTGCGAGGTATGAAGCAACTGAGGGGGTGTTTAAAAAGTTATTGGTTATTGGTTATTAGTTATTGCACACAAGGCAATAACTAA
>JAYTUY010000274.1:0-45970 GCA_043744275.1 Saprospiraceae bacterium | reverse complement strand
AGCCGCTCAAAAGTTAACTTTTGAGCGGCTTGTATAAAAACAATAAAGATAAAGTATTGATAATCAAGCGATTATTATTCACTTTTCACTTTTAGTTTTTCATTTTAATTACATATTCTTAATCACTTCATCACCAAATTCAGAGCATTTTAATTTAGTAGCCCCTTCCATGAGGCGTTCAAAATCATATGTTACGCGCTTGGCTGTGATAGATTTTTCGATACCTTTTACAATCAATTTCGCAGCAGCATCCCAACCCATATATTCGAGCATCATGACTGCGGAAAGGAGAACAGACGAAGGATTCACGACATCTTTATCAGCATATTTAGGGGCTGTACCATGAGTGGCTTCAAAAATAGCATGACCCGTTACGTAGTTGATATTCGCACCTGGCGCGATGCCGATACCACCGACCTGAGCAGCCAAAGCATCAGACAAATAATCACCATTCAAATTCAAAGTGGCGATGACATCAAAATCCGTTGGGCGCGTCAAAACTTGTTGCAAAGCGATGTCTGCAATAGCATCTTTCACCAATATTTTACCCGCTACTAAAGCGTCTGCTTGCTCTTTGTTGGCTGCTTCTTCGCCTTTTGCTGCTTTCGTTTTGTCGTAAGTTGTCCAAGTATAAACTTGATCGCCAAATTCTTTTTCAACTAAAGCATAAGCCCAATCACGGAAGCCCCCCTCAGTAAATTTCATAATATTGCCCTTGTGGACAATCGTCAAACTCTTGCGTTTATGCAAAATAGCATATTCAATCGCCGAACGAACAAGACGCTCAGTACCAGCTTTTGAAACGGGCTTGATACCAATACCAACTATTACATCACTGTCTGCATCTTTCAAACGCGCTGCTTTGTTGTAGCTTTTAACTTTTTCCTTAGTACCAAAACGGATTTTATCGAAGCCTTTCGGGAAATTTTTCTTCAAAAATGCCAATACTTTAGCCGCATCTTCTGAGCCACCTGGCATTTCGATACCTGCATAAATATCTTCCGTATTTTCACGAAAAATAACCATATCCACCAATTCAGGATGCTTCACAGGCGAAGGCACGCCATCGAAATAACGCACAGGACGTAGGCACACGTACAAGTCCAAAATCTGACGCAAAGCCACATTCAAAGAGCGAATACCACCACCGATAGGCGTAGTCAAAGGACCTTTGATGCCAATCAGGCACTCCCGAATCACATCCAATGTCTCATCAGGCAACCAATTACCTGTTTTATTAAATGCTTTTTCGCCTGCAAGGACTTCTTGCCACACGATTTGCTTTTTGCCTTTGTAAGCTTTTTCTACCGCCGCATCAATCACGCGCACGGAAGCCCGCCAAATGTCGCGCCCAGTTCCGTCGCCCTCGATAAAAGGGACAATGGGGTCGTTAGGAACTTTGAGCTTACCGTTTTTAACTGTTATTTTAGAGCCAGTCATTAGTTATAAATGTATTTTAGTTCAAAAATATTTTTGTTTAAATAAAAAATCATATCGCCGAAATGAGTGCATTTTGATACGAAAGATGAGCTAAAAAGTTGATTGTCAATGAGTTATATTGTCATTAAAACCGCTATTTCCTCTTTTTTTGTCAAAAGCGGAACAAAATTAATAAACTAAATGTGTTAGGAAAGGAAAACGCAATTTTTTCGCTGTTTTAGATGATTTTTAATGAGGAAGGCTGTATCTTTGCATTACCCAAACGTTTTGGACGTATCGAATAGGAATGCTTCGTGCTTCATAATTCATGGGGTTTTTGAAATCCATCAAGTTAACTACTTGTTGGATTTCTTTATTTTATACATCGTATGAAATACTAAACGACTTACTTTATTTTTTTTCAAACTTGTCACTGTCCTTACTTCTTTAACAACTATCTTTTTATCATCAATAATTTTTTCAAACTGTATCAAAGGTAAATGAGTCCGTTTGGTAACACCTACCGATTTTACAATATCTGGTTGTAGAAAAACATCTAAAAGTAGTATGAAATCTTCTTTTTCTATTGCGACTTGCCCTCTTTTGGCTTCTGATATGGGACTGCCATGCTCTTCAAGCGTATGAATAATTCCAAAATTATCAATACAAACCCAATGATTACTTACACTTATACCTGTTGCATCCAATATCCTTTCTACAAGATAATTAGGTACAATAAACAAATCCAACTTCCTATGAAATGGAGTTGTTTTTTCCAAACACTCATCGTACAAGGCATATATTTGGTTTTTAATGATTTCTAAATCTATTTCTTGCATAGTTTTCTCTTTTATTTTTATTCCATTTAAAAGTGAATGATAGATATTTCTTTCATTTTTTCTATTTACCATATTAAACCTATTAGCCCCCCTCAGTATTCTCGCTTGAAATTTTGCTTAACACTTTTATTGTATGCAAAAATAAAAAGTATTTTATGGAATATATTGTTTTGCATAAACGCCTTATATTTATTACAAAATGTCCCTAAATTTGTAAGGATTTATATGTCACCCCAATCTATTTTTACTAAAACTGTCATTCATGAATTACAAAAATAAAAGTGATATGTCAACAATACAAAGAATCATAGCAGAAGTACCCGTCACTTATGGAGAAATGATTGAGGTATTGACAAAATTAGGTTACAGCCAAGAGTTTGATGGTAAAAATCACCGTTTTGTCAATGTCAAATATAAATCTATTTTATTGCTACCCGCCCGTCCACTTGATGAAATACTCGAAAAAATATACGTTGCTATAGCTTCTAACCATTTATATATGCAAGGTGTTATAAAAGAAGAGGAAACCCTTATTCACATGATTCAAAAAAATAGATTAAAAAAGAGTAAAAAGCAAGCAAATATTGGGCAATAATAGACTAAATTATTCCTATTCTTTTCAATCTACCCCCTCAGTATTTTAACCATTTTTTCTATTATCTACACCAATAACAGCAAGCCCAAAATCACCAAAACGAAATAATTAGCAATAGAAATTGCGCCCGCATAATCCTTCGCCATGCGCTGTCCGAAGAAGAGACTGAGAAATGAAAGGCTCGCTACCATCAAGCCCCAAAATGCCCATTTGGTATTGCCAGAAAGCAAGGAGAAAGAGCCGATAGCGCATAAAATGCCTGCCGTCATTTCCAAAAATGTGATGATTGGCGTGAGTAAGCCAATGGTTTTGGCTAAAGGCGACTTTTTGAAATGGTCTGTAAAATAAGCGACTGTGCCTTTATAATTCAACACTTTATCCAAGCCTGATTGTAAAAAAAGGATTGCCATAAAAATGGGAATCAACATTTTGACGAAGACGAAACTGGAATCGGGATTATTGAAAAAATCGGCTAATGAGTTCATTTTGATTGTTTTATAAATTAAAAATTATTATTCTTTTTTATGCCGCACCTTATCCAACAATTCATTCAGCTGTTGCACTTCTGCCTTAGAGAGGTTTTTTAAAATATCATCAATTTCATGGGTGTAATTGTCCATCCAGTTAATTAGTTCAATTCCTTTTTGCGAAATTGATACATCTACAAGACGCTTGTCAGTTTGATTGATACATTTTTCAACCAAATTTTTATTGATTAATCGGTCAACGATTCGGCTGGTGTCGCTCATTTTATCGAGCATCCGCTCTCTGATTTGGAGGGTCGAAATTGGTTGTCCGCTGCCTTTCAAAATGCGTAAAATATTGTATTGTTGAAGGGTCAAACCGCCTCTATCCAAGTGATTTTTCTGTTCTTCCATCACCCAGTTGCAGGTATAAATGATATTGACTAAGGCTTTTTGCCAGTCATTCCTAAACTTACTTTGATTTATTTCTTTTTCAATACTCATTTTGGGTTTTTATTGAATTATACAATCTCTCAAGTTTATAACAAACGTAAAACTAAGATTTTCATTAGACTATGGGCATTTGAATCTTAAAAAAAAGTTTCATGCATTATATTTGTACAGTAAAATACCTTAATTCAATTATGGTTTATAATTTTTTTTTATAAAATTGTCGTGAAAACAAAAAATATCCTGCCGCCATGCCATTTTTAATGAAAGACATTCTACCTTTGCGCCCCAATTAAAGAAAAGTTTAATCGGGTAAAAATGAGCGAAATTCTTAACAAATCGGCTATTTTAATGCTTGAAGACGGCACCGTCTGGCACGGAAAAGCCGCCGGAAAAATCGGCACCACGACGGGCGAAATCTGCTTCAATACAGGCATGACGGGCTATCAGGAAATCTTCACTGACCCTTCTTATTTCGGTCAACTCCTTGTTGCCACCAACGTCCACATCGGCAACTACGGTACAAAACAATCGGAAATCGAGTCAGACCATATAAAAATTGCAGGTTTGATTTGTAAAACCTTCAATGTCAATTATTCTCGAGCAAGAGCAGATCATGACATTCAAGACTACTTCGATACTGAGGGGGTCGTCGGCATCAGCGACGTGGATACGCGCGAAATCGTGCGCCACATTCGAGATAAAGGTGCGATGAACGCTATTATTTCCTCCGAAATTTTTGATGAAAAAGAATTGGTAAGCCGCTTGGCTGCTGTGCCTGATATGTCGGGCTTGGAATTATCTTCAGTGGTGACTACCGCAGAGCCTTATTTTTATGGCAACGAAAACGCTCAATATCGCATCGCCGCCTTGGATTTTGGCATTAAACGCAGCATTTTGACTAATTTTTCAGAAAGAAATTGCTATGTGAAAGTGTTTCCTGCTAAAACGCCTTTCGCAGATATTGCCGCATGGAATCCTGATGGGTATTTTCTCTCGAACGGTCCGGGAGACCCTGGCGCAATGGATTATGCGGTGGCGACGGTGAAAGATATTTTGAAAACGGATAAGCCTGTTTTCGGCATTTGTTTGGGGCATCAACTCCTCGCCCGCGCACTCGATGTGCCGACCTATAAAATGTTCAATGGTCATCGGGGCATCAATCATCCTGTTTTGAATATCTTAACAGGTAAATGTGAAGTGACAAGTCAAAATCATGGCTTTGGCGTTGACCCCTCAGTCATCAGAGCCAAATCTGAGACGATAGAGATTACGCATGTCAATCTGAATGATGATACCATCGAAGGGATTCGAGTGAAAGGTAAGCCAGCGTTTTCAGTTCAATATCACCCTGAAGCGTCGCCCGGTCCGCATGATGCGCGGTATTTATTTGATGATTTTGTGGGGATGATTTCTCATAATTAAGATTGCTTTTCTACGTGTGTGAGACCACGAATTTGACGAATTGACGAATATTTGCTAATTCAGTTGTTGACATTTGATTTTAACACATAGATTAGCAAATATTCGTCAATTCGTCAAATTCGTGGCTTAAAAAACACCTATTCATATAATCTTCTCGACATTTCTGCAAATTCCTTCTCCGTCAAAATGCCTTGTGCGCGTTGCTCTGAAAGGCTTTTAAGTTGCTGCAAAATATCGGAATGCTCCATAGATTCAGGCAATTTGAAACCGGCTCTGGCGAATGCTTCAAACTCAGGTTGCACCCTCAAATAGGCTAAAGCATCGTGCGTTTTGATTTTATCATAGTCCTTGAAACCTAACTCAACAGTATTTTGCAAATGATAAAATGCCAATTCTTTTTGCTCGCAAAGGGAGTATAAACACGCCAAGTTCCAGTGCACCGCCATGTCTTTATTATCAATGGCAAGGGCTTTCCCAAAATCCTCGATAGCACTATCGTAGTCAAATTCTTTATATTTTTTCAAGCCGTTTTCTTTCAACGCCTCTTTTGAAGGCGATGACATGGTGGTTTTAGCTTGCTCATACTGAGGGGTCGGGTTCATGCGGCGACGAGCTTCTTCGTTGCGACGAGGTGCTTCGGGTGCAGGCGGTGCATAGCCCTCTTGTTGGCGGCGTTTATTATCGCGCCATTTTTCACGGTTATATCTTTTATCAAATTCACTATCACTCATGCCGAGCAAAATAAGGAAATTGATAAAGCCAATAATCGCTGCTACGGGTGCTAAGCCGCCCGAAAAAGTAAAAATGACGGACATAATGCCCAATCCCGTTCTGCCCAAATAGAAAAAGTGCATACCAAACACCCCACCAAAAAGGGCTAAAAGAGCGGCTGTTGTCCTACTTCTTGTTTCCATATATACTAAAAAGTTGATTTTAAAATGAACCACCCAAGATATGCCTATTTTTAAAATCGGGCTATCTCTTCCATTATTTTTTTCCAATATTTAGCCCCGCTGGGGCAACCACCTCAATAATTATTTAAAATATAACACCTTTAAGATAGGAATAATCAACGAGTGGTTACGTGTTTTCGACCAAATAAAAATGCGATGCCGATTGGATAGTTTAATAAAACGACGAAATTTTCAAAACGCACCGTCTTTTTCATAAAAAATGGCGAACTTTGCAACCTTAATATAATTAGGAATTGACAATTAGGAATTAGGAGTTACGAATTAGACAATTGAAATAATGAAAAAAAGTAGTCCAGTAAAAAAAGATTCCTCGCATAGAGGTAAAAGCAAAAACACAACGTCTTTCAAGGCAGAACGTCCTGTTTTTAAGCCGAAAATTGATAAAATATTAGGAGACGATGAGGATATGCGCCTTAATAAATATGTCGCATTGTGTGGCATTTCATCGCGGAGGGGCGCAGCAGAATTGATAAAACAAGGCGTGGTGTATGTTAACGGCGTGGCGACTACTGAGATAGGATACCGAATTGCCCCAAAAGACGTTATTACTTACAAAGGCAATGTGCTCGAATTGGTATCAAAAAAAATATACATTTTGATGAATAAGCCGAAAGATACCATTACCACCGTCAGCGATGAGCGCGGGCGTAAAACGGTTTTGGACATCGTTAGCAGGACGATTAAAGAACGCATTTATCCAGTTGGAAGGCTTGATAGAGATACAACAGGGCTTTTAGTATTGACAAATGATGGCGAATTGGCTCAAAAACTATCGCATCCAAGCTTTAAAGTTAAAAAATTGTATCACGCTGTGCTGAATAGAGCTTTGACGAAAAATGATTTGGATAAAATCCGTGAAGGCTTGATGCTGGAAGATGGCAAAGCGGAAGTGGATGCCATCAATCATTTGGAAGGCGAAGCCAAAGACCAAGTGATGGTAGAAATTCATATTGGTAAAAACCGAATTGTTCGACGCATTTTTGAACACCTCGGCTATCAAGTAGAAAAACTCGACCGCGTTTTTTACGGCGGCTTGACGAAAAAGGATTTGCCTCGCAGTGGCTATCGCTCGCTCACACAGCAGGAAGTCATTATGTTGAAACATTTTGCTGGTCAATAATTTTACATGAGTAATGGGTAATGGGTAATGGGTAATGGGTAATTCCTAAAATTCAGCAACTTTATGGTTAATTTTACTCAACGTTATATTACCCATTACCCATTACCCATTACCCATTACCAATCACCCATTTTAAAGTATGAGACACTTGTTTTATTTTTTAACACTCGCTGTTTTTACGTCATTCACTGACCCAACTATTCCAAAAAAGCCCATACCGAACTATCCGAAAGGGTATTTCCAATCGCCCGTAGCCCATACGATGGAGTTGGCTGGCACGTTTGGAGAGTTGAGACCCAATCATTTTCACTCAGGAATTGACATTTCTCCAGGATTCAAATTAAGCAATGAGCCGATTTATGCCGCAGCAGAGGGCTATGTGAGCCGCATTCAAGTGCAAGCAGGTGGATATGGTCAGGCATTATATATTACTCATCCGAACGGCTACACGACTGTATATGGGCATCTCGAAAAATTATCTTTTTCTATTGATACGTTTTTGAAAAAAAAGCAATATGCGTCTGAAAGTTTTGAACAAAATTTGATTTTGCAGCCCCAAGACCTCCCTATACTGAGGGGTCAAGAGATTGCTTTAATGGGCAATCGAGGGCATTCCGCAGGGCAACATTTGCATTTTGAAATCAGAGAAACAAAGACTGACAACCCCATCAATCCGCTCCTTTTTGGCTTTGGCATATCGGATAATATTGCGCCCACTATCAATGCCTTAAAAGTGTATTTATTGAATGATAAAAAAGAAATTGTTGATACCAAAATATTGGATGTGGTGCGCAGAGGTAAGGACTATGCCATTCTTGGCGATACGGTTTTTGTAGCGTCCAATCAAGTGGCTTTCGCTCTGAAAACCTATGATAAACAAGATGGTAAAAGCGGTAATAATGGCGTTTATAGCATTGAAATGAAGCAAAATGATAGTCTTTTATTTGAATTTACAACAGAAAAATTCGGTTTTAATGAGACCCGTTATTTGAATGCTCATTTGGATTATACTGCCCAAATGAGCCGTCAAGGTTTTTTTAATCGCACTTTTTTATTGCCAGGCAATCAACTTTCTATGTATGAAAGTGTGGTGAATAATGGTATCATTAGCATGAATAATGATGTTAAAAAAATGACTTTAAAATCAACGGATGCAGCAGGCAATGCCACGACTTTACAATTTTATTTAAAAAATAAAAACTTTATAATCAATTCAAAACCAAAGACTTATAACTATTTTCTCCCTTTCGATGAGCCCAGCCTCATCAATACTGAGGGGGCTAAATTTTTCTTTTCAAAAGGCAGCTTTTATGAAAACGTTTACCTCAATTTCGCTCAAACGACTGAGGGGGGCACCTACGGAACGTACTCGCCTACCTATCATGTGCATGACGCTTTAACGCCCCTGCATTGGCTCATGACAGTGTCTATTAAGCCAGTAGCATTGCCTGATTCGTTGCGAAAAAAAGCATTTATTGCTTTCTGTCCACGAGGCGAAACGAGCGTTTATAATTGTGGTGGTGCGTGGAGTGAGGAAGGATATTTAGTGGGTAAAAACAATCGTTTCGGTCGTTATTGCATTATGACCGATGTAACACCGCCGAAAATTACGCCGATTCGTTTTCAATACGATATGAAAAAATTCAGCAAAATGTCTTTCAGAATAAGGGATAATATCGAAACAGTGGGTGGGGGAGAAGGCTTAAAATATCGAGCAGAAGTGGACGGGGCTTGGATTCTGATGGAATTTGATGGTAAAAGTGATGTGCTATATCATCAATTTGATGACATAATTGATAAAAGCCAACCCGAAGTCTTAGGAGCAGAACATACATTGCGACTTGAAGTGACGGATAATAGGGGCAACAGCAGCGTATTGGAAGGCAAGTTCAAAAGATAAACAGACAACATCATCTCGTAAAAATTCGTTTAACGATTTTCGACAATCGGGCAAGTTACCCCCTCAGTATTTAAAGCGTTTTTAATAAAAATGCCTTATTTTTGCAATAAAATTTAATAATCCAATAGAAATTTAGACAAATTTAAATAATGAAAAAAACATACGTTTTAATCTCATGCCTACTCTTTACGTCGCTTGTTTTTGCTCAAACGGTTCAAAATAGCCCGAAGAAATCCAAAGCCAAAGCAACGTCTTCAAAAGAATCCGCAAAAGCTGGTAAAGCAGATAATATGGTGACCATAAAAGGAACGCTTGAAAACTGTTCGACGCAGGATTCATTTTTGCTCTATCAAAGTTTCGGTTATTTTAAAGAACCAATGATGACCGTTCATCCTGATGCTGAGGGCAATTTCACTTTCAAATTGCCGCCTACCAAATCACCTGAGTTTTATTTTGTCGGATTGAATACAGATGCTGATAAATTGAAGCCCGTGATAGTGACCAATGAGCATGAAATTACGCTCAATGGACCCTGCTACAATATGACTATGACTTCGGCTAAAGGCTCAAAAATCAACGAAGATTATGATGCCGCACGTCGTAGAATGGGTGCTTTGAAAATTGATATGAATCAAACCACTGAGAAATATCAAGCGAATTACAACGACCCTAAATTGCGCGCTTTATTAGAAGGCGATATACTTAAAATTGATAAAAAGAAACTCGCTTTGCTGGATTCATTGAGAAAATCGAACCCTTTTATCGCTAAAATCATCGCTTTAGATACCTATACGAGTTTTCAAGAAAGCCCTAAAAAAGCGAATTTCAAGGACGAGATAGACTATTTTGCTACGCAATATTTTCAATACGTGGACTGGAAAGATGCTGAATACAACAATATTCCTTTCATTTATGAGATGTTTCGCAGCTATGCACAAGTCATTCTTTTACCTCAATTGAACTTGACCAAAGCGCAGCAAAAGGCTTATTGCGAAAATCTTTTGAAGGCCATTCCTGCCAAGTCTTTGGCTTATAAATATGCGGTTTGCGGTTTATTTAGTATGATGATTGAAAAGCAAAATCCGCTTTTGATTGATTTTGCTGAAAACTATATTCAAGAGTTTCCGAAAGATAATCCTGAATATAAGCGCATTTTGTACATGATTATGAATCAGATGAAGTCTATGATGGTGGATGTGCCCGCGCCTGAAATTGCACAAGAAGACACAACAGGCAAAGTGCGCAAGTTGAGCGATTTGAAAGGAAAATATGTGTTGATTGATTTTTGGGCAAGCTGGTGTGGACCTTGTCGGCGTGAAAATCCAAATGTTGTAAAATTGTACAATCAATATAAATCAAAAGGCTTCGATGTTTACAGCGTCAGCCTTGACCAAACGCGAGATAAATGGGTAAAAGCCATTCAAGATGATGGTTTAATCTGGGAAAGCCACGTCAGCGATTTAAAATTTTGGAACAACGAAGCCGCCCGCACTTATGGCGTGCAGAGCATTCCAAGCACGCTTTTAGTGGGTAAAGACGGGATGATTATCGCACGCAATCTACGAGGTCCTGCTTTAGAAGCCAAACTTAAAGAGCTTTTGGGAGAATAAAATAGTTGAGAGTTGAAAGTTATGAGTTGAGATTTTTTTTCAATTTTTAATTTTCAACTCTCAATTTTCAATTAGAAAATGACATATTACGCTTTATTGTAAGAGTAAAAAGCATACATGGTTGCGGCAACAGCAATTTTGGTTAAGGCGATTTACGACTTAGTGGGGGGATATTTTTGGGGTGAAATAGTTGAAAATTATCTTGAAAATCCTGAGACGGAGTATTGTTACTTTTGTTTTATATTTTGAGATAAATTGTTTTGTTTTTCAAGGATTCTACTTAACTTTGTTAAACGATTTACCAATATACAACATACATGAAAAAACAATTATCCCTTGAAGAAGCTCGTTTACGCTTTCGTCTTCTCAATCAGCAAATAACTTTAACAGTTCTTTATGAAAAAAATTTTATAGAAAAATTGGGAAAGAATGGATTGGAAGATTTGAGAAATTCTATTTTAGATGAAATCAATTGGCTCAAAAAAAACTATGATTTATCATGACAAATAACAAAAAATTCGACGCTTTTATAGCACAATATAATGCTATTAAAAATGAAGCCGTGGCTTTAAAAACGTTGAAAGACTATATGTTTAGTCTTTCAAACGAGGATATGTTCGCATTTATGAACTATACTCAAACTTCACTCTTTGAAAATTATCAAGGAAGGCTTAGTAATCCTAACTGCACTGAGCAAGAACGACATGAAATTGCTCAACAACTGTCTTCAATTGAAAATATTTTAATACCTGAAACATTTCCTAAAGCGGCTTAATATGCAAGCACCAACCTAAATCCAAAATAATCATTGCTGCTCGAAGGCTCCATAGAATTGCGCATAACAGAACGGCACATATTATAAAGACTGTACGCCGAACCGCCACGCAAAACACGATTACCTTTTTCCACACCTTGAGGATTTCGAGTAGGGCTACTTTTATAATAATCTTTGTCATACGCATCACTGCACCATTCCCATACATTGCCCGACATATCATGAATGCCCAATTCGTTAGCCATTTTAGTGCCGACTGTGTGTGTTTGACTGCTTGAATTGTCTCGATACCAAGCCACATCGCCAATTTTATTTGAGCCACTGTAGGTATATTGTCGTGATTTAGTGCCCCCTCTTGATGCATATTCCCATTCTGCTTCGGTTGGTAAACGATATTTTGAACCTGTTTTTTTACTGAGCCATTCGCAATAAGCGACCGCACCATACCAAGTCACGCCCACAACAGGATATTTTTCATAGCCCTTTTGCACTTCATAATAAGCTGTGGTGATGTCTCCTTTACCATAAAAAGCAATACCCCATTTATATTCATCAATCAATTTTTCTCCTTTATAGGGTTCACCAACTTGATAATCATTGCCATTATCATTTAAAAAAATGACATATTCTTCATTGGTTACTTCATATTTGCCAATATTGTAGCTGCTCAAAGTCACTTGGTGCTGTGGTTTTTCATCCTCTGGGCAAGGAGCATCTCGTTTTTCATCGCAGCCCATCTGAAAATTGCCGCCTGCTACAAATATCATCTGCCCTTCTATCGGCTTATTTTTAGAAGTGGACTGAGCCGTTTGAGCCGCTATATTTCTACCCGAATCGCTTGGGACGCTCGGCATCTGCCGTGTATTGATAGGTATATTTCTCGAAGTATCACTTAAAGCCCTTGTATTAGGCTGAGGAATAACAGGCTGTTGCCTGATAGGCAACTCTGCCATTCGCTTACCAGTCTTATCAATAAAAAATATCTCTTTACCCATCTGCACTTGCGCCCGACCGCCCTTAAAATTCTGAGAAACGTTGTCGTACTGAGGGGGTATCGCCATATTATTATCATGGTCAATAAAGCCCCATTTATTCTTAGTTTTCACCGCCGCAAGGCTTTCAGCGAAGTAATAAGCGTTCTGATACTGAGGGGGTATCAAAATTTCTTTGGTTTTATCATTTCTGAAACCATATTGCTTGCGTGTTTGATAAGGCTCATAATCACGGTCTTGCAATTGTTGGGGAGTTGGTGCTATGTCTTGAGGCTGCTGTTTCGCCATTTCTGGATAACAGATTTTACCAATTAAAGCCACTTCTTCGGGCGTTAAAATGCTGTCTCGCCATGCCCATTTATCAAGTTTAGTGAAGTAAATACAAGCACTATCCATTAGTTTTTGTTCGGATGAAGCCAGCATTGAAGATGTAAATCGTGGTGGTAATTTGAAAATTTTATTATAAATTAAAACCCCTGCATTCCAATAGGCAATGGATATATTTCTATAAAAAGAAGCAGTATCTAAAGCATTTTGACGGATTAAATTGAACGATTCTGCCAGCACTATTTCTTCCATTGAGGCATTCTGAGGATAGCCTTTTTGAGCCAATAAGCGAGTGTAATTATTTTTTTCCTTTTGAAAATCAGCAACCATTTGGGTGAAATCATCCTTTCGAACTGTATTTGAATTAATGCTATCCTGTGCCGATTGAATGAGCTTATCGAACTGATCTAAAAGGCGCGTTTCTTTACCGATTTCAATGGTATCGCATAGAGTTTGCTCAAAAAAGATAAGCGAATCTTGAGGTGTTTTTAAACAATAATAGTTATTTTTATAATAACCAGCTGTACCATCGCATTCTTTTGAATGAGGATTAAAAAACCATAAACAAATCAAAGCTGGAATAGCCACCAATGACTGCCAAATCCATTGCGGCGTACGTGGCAAACGGTTCGTCTCTTGCACCCGTACATATTTCCTCAAATTATCAGGCACAACAAAGTCCAATGGCGTGCGTGGGCGATTCAAATATTCGGCTACGAGGAAATCCTGCTCGGCATCAAGGGCTAAGAGTTTTTCCAATTCAGTTTCCAAAGCCTTGCGTTGTCGAGCATCGGGTTTGAGGAGGAGTTCATTCATCACCATTTGCAGGCGATAGTCTTCATAGGCGATAGAGTCACTCGGCGGCTGGCAATTTTTTAGAATTTCTGCTAAATGCCTTCGAGTTTGCTCCAGTACTGAGGGGTGTGTTTCAGCGAGCCATTTGAGCAATGTTTTACGAACAGCCTCAGGCATTTTACCATCCACAAACCATGATAACCGATTGATTGTGAATAAGTTATCTAAATTCACTAAACTTTCGGAGTGACTCGAAGTCGCTCCGAAAGTTGCACCTAAAGCCGATGTCAAATCCCAATGCATGGTCGGATAGACGGCACAGGCGGCTATCCACTGCACCAATCGGTCGTCGGCTTGGCGGTTGTGGTAGCGCATAAATTCGGCTTTCAAAACCGTCATCAACTCATCGTCTGTCAGCGAATCGGGTAAGCGGAGGGGTTGTACTGAGGGGTCTTTGATGGTTTTCCACAAGCGATAATCTTTGGCTTCAACGGCTTCAATCGTCTCTACCAACTCGCCAATGCCCTTCAATGAGGCAGGCAAAATGCGGAATTTTTGAGCAAGTTGCGACTCGCGCATATCCCATTCGGACGCAGGTCGCGTAGAGAACAATGCCTTGATGCGCCAATGGTCAAAAATGGTTGCCCATTTTGCCAATTTACCATTTAAAGGGCTGAGAAAACTATGCCCTGAACCGACGATAATCAAGCGATGCTCTGAATAATGGTGCTGCAAATCCTTGAGTGAAATGCCCCTTTTATATGTTTCATTCCAACACAAACGAATGTCGCCATCGTAAAAAAAACGGTCAATGAGCACCTCATTATCGCTCAATGCTTTATTCAAAAAATTAAACAATTGCGCTTGATGATTCGCCGCCGAAGGCATATCTATGAGGAGCAAATACTCATTGGATTGGGTCAATTGGCGGTATTGAAAATTCACCCTGCCTGCTTGTTTTATCGTCGCAGTCACCGTTCGAGGGACATCAAATCGGCTAATTTCATTGTCAGAACGGCGGCGCAATTGATTGGACGCCGTGTAAAAAATATCGTTCAAACCTATTTTATCAGCCCCATCAATTTTGACTGTCCAAGCATAAGGTGCTTTATCATTCCCTTTTAAGTCCTTGAAAATCAATTGTTTACGCCGATTGAGCCATTTACCTAAAGCCAATAGAGCTGCTAAAACGCCTAAGAAAATAAACGTTTTTGTCCAATCCCAATAAGCGAATTGAGAGCCGAAACGCATTTTTACAGTTGGGATGAGGCTTGAAATATCGGGCGTGTGTTTGTAAGGTTTGAAAGCCAACGTATCTGGTTTTGAGATAACACCATCAGGGGATTTTTCAAAATCATCGACAATAAAACGGTAGTAAGTTGTATCACAATTGCTTCTATTTTCAAAACAAAATTGGAGACAAACGGTATCAATACCATTTGAAATGGCTTCATAAAATAATTGCTTGCCGTTTTTTATGGTGACTCGGGCATATTTATTGGTCGTTTCAGGGCAAATATTGGTAATGCTTTTTATTTTAGAATTAAGTGTATCGTATTGATTAAAGTAGAGTTCATGCTCGCCTTTGTCTTTCGTTGAAATAGTAAGGTCTTCATATTTTTTTTCAATTATATCTACAACATCGGGCGGTTTTGGTGGATAATTTTTATAAATAAAATAACCTAAAATTGTCAATAAAACAAGCCCTAAAATGCCGAAAAGCCATTTAAAACGGTTTTGTACTGAGGGGGTATCAATTTGCTTTAGAGGTTGAGTGTATTGAGCTGTTTCAGTAAAAAATTGCTCGTTTTCCTTCAAACTTTTATCAAAAAGCTCGTAAAATAGCTCTTGTTCTTCGTGCGTATTAGCGAACAAGGGAGCGAGGAGGGTTTTTAGATGTTGAATATTGGTATCATCGGGCAATTTTTGAGTGAGTTCGCGGAGTTGCAATTGCGTTTCCACGCCTACGGCAAAGCCCTCCTTTTCCCACGCAGCGAGTAGGTTAGCAATAAGGCGAAAGGCTTGTGGATTATATTGCATGAATATTCTTTAAACCTAAATACAACATTCCAAAAGTTTTGAACTTTTGGAATGTTATTAAGCATTATAAATTGTCTTTCAAACTCGTCAAATCCTCTTTGTTTTTAGCTAAAACTGAATAGGACATTCTCAACATTTCCTTTTCAGAATCGGACAGCGTACCGCCTATTTTCGACATCGGGAATCCGACATTTTGTAGTAATAAAACCCAAAAAATCAACTCAGCCGTCGCAGGTGATTTTTTCAATTTCATATCCCGAATCTCACCGAAATGAGCGATGGCTTTTGCCATATCCGCTTCAGAAATGCCAGTCGTTTTACTGTTCAAAATTTTCAATAAATCCTCTGCCGAAGGAAATGGAATGTGGTAATAAATCACTCGCCGAAGGAAGGCATCGGGCAAGTTCTTTTCAGAATTGCTGGTCAAAATGATGATAGGGCGCAGGTTGGGTACGCTTTCGTAGGATTTATCCAATTCAGGCACTCTAAATTTGAGTTTTTCAATAGCGAAAAGCACATCATTGGGCAAATCGCGCGGAGCTTTATCAATTTCATCTATCAAAACGACCGCCCGTTTCTGCGTGCGAATGGCTTCACCGAGCGCATTATAGCGAATAAAACGGTCTTCCAACGCCTCTATACTGAGGGGGTCTTTGCTGTTCTGATTGTATTGAAAATGCCCGAGCGCATCGTATTTATAAAACAAATCCATCGCTGTGGAAGACGTTTGCGCCGTAAAAACCAGCGGATTCCCCAAGCCGAAATAATTTGCAATGTGATACGCCAATTGCGTTTTGCCCGTGCCAGGTTCGCCCGTGAGTAAGAGCGGCTGCCCGAGCGAGAGTGCCACATTCACAGCATCAATGAGCGCATCCGAAGGGATATAGAGCGCAGGGTCGTTCAGCTTTGGATTGTTTTGAAAATCGGGCAGAGCTGCCTGCCCAGACTTACCGTATATTTTAAAACTCATTATTTTAATGATGAATGATTAATGGTGAATTTTTAGTTCAACAACTTATTATTAAAGCGTTATTTTCCAATATTTTTTAAAAATCCTTGATAGATTTTAGGATAAGTTTTTTTAAGATAATCATCGTCAAGTGGACATTTTTCAATGTAACCTACGATATTCTCATCATAAGGCTGTGACAAGTACTCTCTAGGAGCCTTTAAATTCTCAGAATTACTATATTTCACCTCGAAAGCTGTATCTGCTAAATATACAAGGTTTTCAAAACTAAGGCAATCTATTTCATGACTATCTGTTATGAAATCAGACATGCTTTCTGGGTCAACTTTTATTTTATTATAAAAATTTTGACCTTTACTTACAATCCACATTCTAAAATCCAAAAAATTAAACCCTTCATCATAACGCCCATAAATAGCAGCAACAGCTTTGATATGACAATTATTTAATCCTTTTATTTTTTCACGCAATAAAATCTCAAAGCTCAAAATTGAATTATAATCAGAATTTGAAAATTTTTGAAATCCATTTTTAGAAATAGATTCATCTTCCGAGCTATATGCATTTGTAATTGCCCAAAATTGTTGTTCTGTCATCTTGATTTTATTATGTGACTGAGAAGGTGTCTCATTATTCATCATTTTTTTCTTACATAATTCGCATAAACTTTTTCTTGAAATTGCTCCACATCAGTCATATCTATTGTACCATCTGCCTTCAATTTACCTTGTAAAGAGAGGCTATTGCTGAATTTTTTGACGATGGCTTCAATTTTGGCTTGGCTGCGTTCGCCATAAGAGCGAATCCAACGGCTGAGGTCTTCGGGTTGTAAGGGTGTTAATTTATCAATAATATTGCAAGCACCATCGTGGCAAATCAGGATTTTTTGCAATTCTGCCATCACATCTGCGCGTTGTGCGATGTGGGCATTTTCCATATTGATGACAAAATAGAAGAGAAAAGTGGGCTGATGCGCTTGATTTTTTTTGAACGTTTCGACAATCCATTGCAAATAGATGGCAGTGGTATCGTCCCAATCCTCCACTTCAATTTGATAAATAAAAGTAAAATAATTGTAAGGCAATTGAGCCGCTTTGGCTGAAACGAAATCTTCAAGCGACACATCGGTCATATTGAAACGAGCGAGGCGTTTGCCAAATTCTTTTTTAAATTTCAACTGGCTTTTATCGGCATCAATGCCCATTGGCAGCAGCGGAATATCCACCCTTTCAACCTCAATGCCTTGAATCAACTCTTTCCCTCTAACAAAATCAATGGCACTTTCTTCCCCTACCAACACATCTTCAATGACTTCATACACCAACCGTTCAGCAAAACTATCAGGCTCTTGCTGAGGGCATCCGATGATAAAATAGAACTGAAAAGGCTGTTTTTGATGCCCTTTGAAGAAGGTTTTGAAGGAATTGAACGGCAAAACACGGTCGCAATTGACAAGGGAAATGACGCCAATATCACTCATTTCTAAGAAAGCAAGGTCTTTTTCAAAATCCACTTCGGGCAGTCTATCAATAATGGTGAGGAGGATAGAGCGGATTTTATTTTTCTCTACATTGAATTGTTCGGCAGTCAAAAGCCCCATCAACGTTTCATCTTGAATGAGTTTCCAGTGGCTACTTTGTATAATACTGGCTTTGTTTTCCATAGATTCACTTGGAAAACAAGGGCGCAAGAGGTTGAAAACTTCATCTAAATTGTCTTCACCGATGAGCCTTTTCAATTGATCTTTTAGGTTTTCTGTAGGCATAATAGCGCGGTGCGTGTATTATTCAATATTTGTTTTATCAAATGTATTCATAATGGGTTAAATTTAAGTCTTTTTTAATAAAATAAAAAATGAGATGTGAGGAGTCCGAAATACTGAGGGGTGTTGAATATATTTCTTTAAATAAAAATTAAAATTAACAATTGAAAATTTGTATTAAAATAAGAGGAAGGACTATATTTGCAGCCGCAAAGCAAAAAAAGCGTTGTTCAGAATTTTTGAAAATCTCGAAGTATAGCTCAGTTGGTTAGAGTATCGCCTTGACATGGCGGGGGTCAGTGGTTCGAATCCACTTACTTCGACAACAAAAAAGTGATTGAGTTATTAGGTGATTAAGTGATTGTATAATTCACTTAATCACATAATAACTCAATCACTTTTTTGTTTTACAAAATGAAAATAAATAGTGTTAGGAATTAGAATTTTCTATATAAATTCTAAGAAATTCTCCTTATTAATACACGTATAGTGAGCGTTTGGATAGGTAGCTATCCATGAAGCGGGGGCTTTGGCAGGTTTTCCCCATTTCATTTCAAAACCTTCTAACTGACCGTTGGCTTCTTCCACATAATCCACTTCAGCCCCATTATAAGTGCGCCAAAAATAGGTATTCACTCGGTTGCGTTGATAACTATTTCGTTTCAATCGTTCAAGGACGAGGAAATTTTCCCACAGTTGTCCCACATCATTGCGAATACTGAGGGGGTTAAAATTATTGATTAAATTATTCCGCATACCCAAATCATAAAAATAGATTTTATCCATTTTGGTTATTTCTTTCCGCAAATTGTTGCTATAACCCGATAATCTAAATAGCACAAACCCCTTTTCTAAAAGGTCAATATATCGCACCACCGTTTCGTGGCTCATTTCTAAGGCTTTACCGATTTCATGAATCGAAACGGATTGCCCTATCTGAAAAGCTAAGATTTGTAAGAGTTTCCGAATTTTATCGGCATATTTGATGCCTGATAAATGCAAAATGTCTTTATAAAGGTAGGCTGATGTTAATTCATTGAGTCGATCTATTTTTTCGGCACTGCCCGTTGTCAACAATATTTCGGGATACATACCGTATATCAGTAATGTATCTAATTGGTTTTTTAAATCAAAAACCGAACTATATTCAATGATTTCTTGACTGGATATAGGAAACAAACTATAAGTTTTAGTTCGCCCTGTTAGGGGTTCTTGTACCCGATTGGCTAACTCAAATGACGATGAACCCGTTACAATGATTTTTAAATCGGTCATTTCATCATGCAATATTTTCAAATTGATACCGATATCGGGTATGTTCTGCGCTTCATCTATGCAGAGTATCTTTTTTGAGCCGATAAGCTCTTGCATTTTTTTCAAATCTCTACTCGAAAAAACATCGTTGTATATCAATTGATCGGCATTGATATACAGCGTGTCAGTATTATCCGCCAACAGACCTTTAATTAAAGTCGTTTTGCCCACTTGACGGGGACCATACAAGATGATAATTTTATGGCTTTTGTCTCTGATATCTGCTTCGAGTAGCGGGGCTATGATGCGTTTATACATGATTATTTTGTTTAAAAAGACAAATTTAGCCAAATTTTTATAATACACCTTAAAAATTAGTCATAAATTTTAAGGAGCTAATAGGTTTTGTTATTTTAGGGCACTTTTACTGAGGGGTAGTTGTTTATTACTTAGTTTTGTAGTTATTAAATTTCTGTTAAATATCAAATTGGGAGACCTTGTAAAATGGACATCTCAAATATTATAATGATTTTTAACGTTTTTAAACGAAAACAGCAATCCAATAAATGAGCAAATCAGTTAGATTAATAACAGCATTTTTATTTTTTGTTTGTATTTTAGTAGATGGTTGTGGGCTTTTCAAACCAAGAGATTCTGAAAATACAAATAATACCAACAATACGGTCAATAAAAACGCTAAATATGATAACCGAACCGTTCGGGATGTCATCACCACCGCCCGCAATTATACAGGCACGCCATACAAATATGGGGGCACTACACGCAATGGCATGGACTGTTCAGGCTTGGTGACTGTCGCTTTTAATGCAGCTAATTTGAAATTGCCGCGCGTATCCAGCGATATGGCAAATGTGGGTAGGGAAGTCAAAGTCAAAGACCTTCGGCAAGGCGATTTGGTTTTTTTTATTACAGGCAAGGAAGATAAAATTTCGCACGTCGGCATCGTTACTGACATCAGAGGGAGTAATGAAATATATTTTATTCATGCTGCTGACTCAGGCGTCAAAGAAGACAATCTTTTCACTAAATATTATCAAAAAACATTCATCAAAGCGACAAGACCCTTTAATTGAGTGAAAAGAGAAAAGTGAAAAGTGAAAAATACTGAGAGGTACGTCATTTTTACATTTTGCATACACATACTTTTCACTTTTCACTTTTCACTATTCTCTTTTCACTAAAATGATTATCCCAACGTTTTGACTAAAGCGACAATACCAAAAATTATATATTGCACGCCAATCGCCATTGTGATAAAACTCATGATGCGTGACCCTGCTTTCAAACCCGATTCTCCAAGAAAACGGTAAAGTAAGGGTGCTGATCTCAATATCAAATAAACGATAACGCCCATCAATAAAATGACGCCAGTGATTAAAAAGCGTTCTTGCAATATTTCATACTCTGCAAAAAATCCGATTAATAGAGAAATAGAACCTGGACCTGAAAGCATCGGCATTGCCAATGGTGAGAAAGCAATGTCGTGGGACTTCATCGCATTTTGTTGAATTTTTTCATCCACACCTCTATTTTCAGCAAATTTGTCATTCTGTAAAGCTATCGCTGAATTCAGAATGACCAATCCACCCGCTATGCGAAGAGCATTGACGCTCAATCCGAAAAAGCTGAGAATATAAGCTCCTGCCCAAAAGAAAGTCAATAAAATAGCAACGAAATATAGGCTCGTACTGAGTACCAATCGCTTGCGCTCTTTTGGTTCATATTGAGCAGACATGGTGAGATACATAGGCACCACGCCGAATGGATTGACGATAGAAAACAGTTTGGCTAATACAGCAATAAATATTGTAATCATGGTTGTTTTTCCTTTTTATCAAAAGTAAATTTTATTATTGTTTTAAGCCATTATTTCGATAAAATAATTTTAAGGAAATAAAAAACACATAAAACTGGTGTCACAATTCTGCTTTCATATTATTTAAAATTTTAAAACAGTTGGTATATTCTTTTTTTTGAACTTGAAGCCTATTTTACATTTTTTATTTTTTAATACTTTTAGTATTTAAAATTTTAAAATGCTGAAAATCAATACGTTATGCTCAAATATTTAAAATTTTATCAATTTAAATTATTTTTTTATGTCAGTTTTTTGTAAAAAAAATCAAGCATGGATACCCAAAATATAGTATCTTTATAAAAAGAAAAATCCTTAGCACACATGAAACAACTCAATCCTGAACAGCAAAAGAATGTCAAACGCCTAATAAATGAGTACGAGGTGATGTCACAAAAAGGAACGGTACTATTCCATGAGGAAACGGTTTTTATTGACATGATTGACATATTAGAAGAAGAGGGCAAGTGGCAAAAAGCAGCCACTTTTGCCGACGAAGCTATATCACAACATCCCTTTTCAACGGACTTGTACCTCCGTAAAGCCGAGTTACTGTTGAATCGTAATATGATAGACGAATGTCTTGTCACAATTGACAGAGCAGAACTTTTTGCACCGCTTAATATTGACCTTCGCATACTCCGTGCTGAGTTGCTTACAGCGAAAGGTGCGTTCGAGGAAGCCTTATCTGTTTTGGACGAATTGAAGGGCAAAACGTCGCTTTTTGAGCTATCAGACATCTTTTTTATTGAGTCTCAAATCTATGAAGATTTGAAGGATTACGGCGCCATGTATCGCTCACTCAGGCGTTGTTTGCTCACAAATCCGAATAATACTGAGGGGTACACTTCTATATTATTATTGGTTGAAAAACGGGGAAATTATAAGGAGAGCTTTGAATTGCACAACAAATTAATTGACATCAATGCCTATAATTGGCAGGCTTGGCTCAATTTGGGCTTTGCACTGAGGGGTATGGGTAAAACGCAAGAGGCGATTGATGCCTTTGAATATGTGTTTGCGATTGACGAAAGTTGCAAAATTGCTTACATGGAAGCGGCGGATTTGTTAATTGAAAAAGGTGATTATGCCCGTGCTTTATATGTGTATGAAAATGCGATTTTCAACACCCATGAAGATGCTGAAATCATGCAACAACTGGGTTTTTGCTACGAAAAATTGAAAGATTACAAGACAGCACTTGTTTTTTATACCCGTGCTTTGGAGTTTGACCCGAAAGATGCGGATGTTTATTTTCGCATTGGTGAGTGCGACAAATCTCAAGGTCAATATCTAAAAGCCATCGAAGCCTATCGCAAAGCTTTGAAATTGGATGCTCATCGAGAGAATTTTCATGCAGGCTTAGCAGACGCCTATTTGAAATCTGATCAGCTATCGAATGCCTTGTTTAGTTTCAGAAAAGCGGCTTATTTGGCTCCCGATGACGTGACTTATTGGTTGCATTACACCTATTTTTTACTCAATATTGGTCAAGAGAAAATGGCGTTGCGTGCGCTCGAAATGGCAGATTTGAACTGTGGCGCACCTGAAATTGAGTATTGCCGCGTCGCTTGCCTTTATCAAATGGGTAAGCAACATGAAGCCCTTTACAGGCTCGGAGAAGTGTTGCAATGCGATTTTGAAACGCATAAATCGCTGTTTCAATGGCGTCCTGAATTAGCAAAAAATACAGATATGCAAGCTGTGATTACAGCTTTTTCGCATTGAAATATAAAAATTAAGAGTCCTATTTTATAGGTAGATTGAACATATCTTTGAACAGGCAGTTACTTCGCGGTACTGCCTGTTTTTTTATAAAAACTCTGTTCAACTTACAGCAAATGCGAATAATGGGTTGAATTAATCGCGGAGCGATTGAAAGTGAATAACCCCTGATGGCAATCAGGGGAATAATTGTAAAGAATGGGTATAACTGCGGAGCAGTTGAATGTAAATTAGTCAGTCATTGGTCATATTTCACATTCAACTGCTCCGCAGTTAAAGCACTATTTCACTTTAACCCTCCGATTACATCGAAGGTTATTCACATTCAATCGCTCCGCGATTACTTCAACCCATTATTCGCATAGCAAGTTAATTCACACTTATTACCTTCTTTTTCTGCCATTTCTTATTAACCTTCCATGTCAACCACGCCGTGCCGCTGCCTAAAAGCGCACCCACCAAGACATCGCTCGGATAATGCACATTCAGGTACATACGCGAGTAGCCCGTCGCGGCTGCCCATGTGTAGGCGGGCACGATGACGTACCATTTTGGATAATTCACACTCAAGGAGGTAGCGATGGAAAATACCGATGACGTATGTCCGCTCGGAAAAGAAGGCGACCCCTCAGTAGTGACGTTCTTCAAATCGGGGTGTGTGATATATGGTCGTGGGCGATTGATGAGGTATTTTAAAGCATAAGTTTCACCCAAAGTCACTGCAAAGGCAATACCCGTTTGGATGCCTTTAGATTTCAAATCGTCATTTTTTTGTATTAATCCAACGCCAAACATCAACAAAGGGGTGCCGATACTGAGGGGGGCAGCCGCATCGCTGATAAATTGATTGAATCGATTGTCAGACGGACTTTGATATTTATTCAAATCTTTAAGTATTTGATAATCAATGTTTTGTGAAGATAAAACTGTTAGATTTAATAAAAAAAGCAGGGTAAATAAAATGGTCTTTTTCATCAATAAATGTTAAATTTTTAAAAAGTACGAAAATTGTCGTAGATAAATTTGGAAATACGATACACATCGTACTATATTTGTCGTACACAAGTTTTACAGTGTAAAAATAGTTTTTAAATTATATAAATCAACAATGAAATTTATCAAACCTACAGAAGCAGAATTAGAAATCCTCCACATCCTATGGGCGAATGGAGCGAGCAGTGTACGCTTTGTGAATGAAAAATTGTGCGAAAATCGAGAAGTCGGCTATACCACCACACTCAAAATGATGCAAATGATGTACGACAAAGGGCTTCTCAGCCGCGACGATAGCACTCGCTCGCACGTGTATGAAGCCATCAATCAACAAGAAGAAACTCAGCAAAAATTGCTCGACCAATTCGTCAATACCGCTTTCAAAGGTTCAGCGATGCAGCTCGTGATGCAAGCCCTCGGCAACCATAATGCGACGGGCGAGGAGTTGGAGGAAATAAAAGCACTCATTAAGCAGATTGAAGGTAAATAATATAAATCGTTGAAAATGAACTGGTTACAAAATATTCTCCCCGATAATTTACAATATGCTTTGGGCTGGACAGTGGTTCACTCCCTTTGGCAAGGCATCGTCATCGCCTCTATCATGGCTATTATTTTGATGAGTGCAAAAAGCCTTTCAGCCAATGCGAGGTATTGGATTGCCAATGGGTCGTTGCTGCTCATGCTGGTGTCTTCGATTGGTACATTTGCTTGGATGACTCGAAGTATAGCCGCTGAAAAAGATGGGCTGTTATCGCTGTCTCAAAATGCCGATTTACTGAGGGGGGGCAATGATTTATCACAATATGTTGATAATCAAGGTTTTATCTATCATATTTTATCATTCTTCAATGAGCATATTTCTTTGATAGTCATCATTTGGCTCATTGGCGTTTTGTTTTTTACCCTCCGATTGATGGGCGGATTGATGTATATTGAAATATTAAAAAATCGCCATTTGACCCCCCTCAGTATAGAATGGCAATCGCGCATGAATTTGTATAAAAATAGGCTCAAAATTCAAAGAGCCGTCGAGCTGTGCGAATCCGCTTTAGTAGCCGTACCGATGGTGATTGGTTGGCTCAAACCCATCATTTTGCTGCCGATTGGCACTGTCAATAATATGAGTGCTGCGCAAGTTGAAGCCATTTTAGCGCACGAATTGGCGCATATCGGTGGGCGAGATTACATTCTCAATATCGTCCAAACGATTGTTGAAATTCTATTTTATTATCATCCAGCCGTCTGGTGGATTTCAGCCAATATCCGCGCCGAGCGTGAAAATCGCTGCGATGATATAGCCGTTCGCCTTTGCGGCAACTCCCTCACGTATGCCAAAGCTTTGCTCGCCTTGCAGGAAATGCAGCATCAAAACATCAGGACTTACGGATTAGCCATGACCTTTTCGGGTCAACGAAAAGGATTTTTATTAAAACGTGTAAAAAGAATTCTTAACCAGCCACAAAATCGTACAAACATCATGGAAAAATTTGCAGCTACAGGTTTGCTTTTGGCAGTGGTCGCCACCTTGTCATTCAGCCATTACAACAAACGCGATTCTATACCAGTCAAAGATTCGCTTATTTCGACTGAAAAAATGTCTCCTGAGATGGAAGCCGTCCTCACCGACACCACGCCCAAACGTAAAGGTGAACTCACCATCAAGCATGATGACAACGGCAAATCAGTAGAAATGAAAATGAAAGATGGTGAAATTACCAACCTCAAAATCGATGGAAAGGACATTCCCAAAGAAGATTTTGATAAATATGAAGAAGTGACAGAGGGTTTGATGGACAATTTGCCAGCTCCACCAGCTCCACCAGCACCGCCTTCGCCGCCTTCGCCACCATCTTTTAATCCGCCGCCAGCACCACCTACACCGCCAACGCCACCTACTTTTGGGACGCCGCCTACACCACCTGCCCCACCAATGCCACCAACACCACCTGCGCCACCACGTTGGGGCATCAGGAAAGAAAAAGATGCACAAGGCAATATCCTTTTGAGGATGGAAAAAGGCGGAGGAAAAACGTCTGAAATAAAAATTACGCCCGACAAAGAGGTGTATATTGATGGTAAAAAAGCAGAAGACGGTCAAAAATTGCCTTTTCAACTCGACGATACTGAGGGGGTATTTGGCTACAATAATTTCAATTTATTAGCCCCTCGTTTTGACTTTAATTCTGATGATGAACATCATTTATTTAAATATAAAAATCTTGACAGTGCAATAGTGATCAAAATTGACCCTAAAATTAAAACTAAAATCAGGCTATTTCAAAACAGCAAAACGTGGGACAATCAATCTCAACGCATAGCAGAAAACTGGCGGCTGCATGGTCAAAAATTGAAAAATGAAGCCGAAAGAATGCATCTTGATGGGCAACAATTATCTAAGCAATTTCAAGAAAATTTTATCTGGAATCAAAGACCTAAATCCGCTATCGAACGCGAGCTTGAGCGCGATGGTTTTATCAAAAATGGTAAAAAAGCATACAAAATAGAGCTGAATGAAAAGGATTTGAAGATAAATGGTAAAGAAATGCCTAAAGAAATACATGAAAAATACCTCCGAATTTATACCGAAAGCTCAGGTTCAAAACCGAGTAAAAAGGGCAAATTCAGTGTAACAATTGAAGAAGAGGATTGATTAAAGTAGCATAAAAAACATGAGACATACCCCCTCAGTATTTCGATTTCGATTTCGGATTTGTGATTTCGGATTTCGGCGAATCCGAAATCACAAATCCGAAATCGAAAGGGGCTTAAATTCAAGAAAAACACGTACTTTTACAGGCACAAACAGCCTAAGCCTTATGAATATCGATCAAATTCTCACCGTTACTTTCACCCTTTTTGCCATCATTGATATGCTCGGCAATATTCCCATTTTGATTTCTTTAAAAGATAAAATCGGCGAGATAGAAGCAGGCAAAGCCACCCTCGTATCAGGTATTTTGATGTTCGGTTTTATGTTTATTGGCGAACGATTTTTAGGTATTTTGGGCGTCGATTTGAAGTCATTTGCTTTGGCTGGCTCTATTCTCATTTTCATTATGGGCTTAGAAATGACACTCGGCATCGACATTTTTCAGTCAGAAGATGAGTTCAAAACGGGCAGTATTGTCCCCGTTGCTTTCCCACTTTTAGCAGGCTCGGGTACACTCACGACCATCATGTCTTTGAAGACAGAATTTAGTAATTTGACGCTTTTTGTAGGCATTTCCATCAATTTATTAGTGATTTACATTGCTATTCGGTTATTGAACCCTATCGAAAAGCTATTGGGAAGAGGCGGTTTATTAGTGGTTCGTAAGTTTATGGGCGTTATTTTATTGGCTATTGCTGTTAAAATTTTCAAAGCAAATTTATCTTTTTAAAAAAATAAGTATGGAATTTTTAAGGTTTTGGACTCTATAGTTAACAATGAATCTTGGCACTGCTTTTTCAGAGTACTTTTTATAAAAATTTATTTTCCCATCTTTAAATTTTAAAAAAAATGTTGCGTTACCGATTTATCCTACTTCTTGCTTTTTGTGGTTTGGCAACCCTTCAAAATGCTCAAACAACACGTGCGCTCAAGCCTATTCTCGAACTACAAATGCCCGAGGGCAGCGGCTCTAATGGCGGCAGCGTGGCATGGCACGTCGAGCAAAAAAAATATTATGCAGCCTTTGCTGGCAATGTGGATTTTCCTTTGGCGGTGTTTGATAAAACAGGCAAACGTCTATCAGGTGAAGGTTTGACGACTGGTTTCGACGTGCGCGGCTTATGGTACGACCCGACTGAAAAGGGCATATTTGGCAACTCTTATGGCGAATCAGGCTGGTTTATGCTCAATCTGGATGACAGTGGCATACCCGTAGCTTCCGACAATGTGATTGCTGAAATGGTACAGCCTGAAGATAATTCAGTTGGTTTTGTCTCCATTTCTAAGGATGCCATTTGCTTTTTGAATGGTCAGGTAGTGAAAATTTATAAAAACCAAGAAGAGGTGGCGGCTGAAAACCTGCGCCTATATCCAGGGCTATCCAAAAAGCCGAAAGTAGTGAAAGAAGATGAAGATATAAGCACTCTGCCTGACAACTATAACTTAAATGTGGCTGTTTCTACTGAGCTTCCGAATGCTGAATTTGGCTTGCTCAATGTTTCAACCATGCAAATCGAGCTATACGATAAGATTACAGGCTTGATGACTCAAACTCTCAAATTGCCCAGCGATGCACCAGTCAATAATATGTTCAATTTCTCCTTTGCCAATGGTATTTATTGGCTTTTTAATAAAGAAAATAGAAAATGGGTGGGATATAAATGAGTTATGAGTTATGAGAGATGAGAGATGAGTTATGAGTTTGATAATGAGCGAGTTATAAATTTAAAAAATAGATGATTGATAAAAATATAGCAGAAAGTGCCCTTATTATTTTCATTAAAAATCCGCAATTAGGTAAAGTCAAAACGCGTTTGGCAAAAACGGTGGGCGATGAAAAAGCCTTAGAGATTTATCTTGAATTGTCAAAACTGACTCTTGAAAATTGTCAAATACTGAGGGGTCAATCAGCCATTCAACCCTACGTTTTTTACAGTGATTTTATCAATAAAAATGATGATTGGTCGGATGATATTTTTGAAAAAGCCGTGCAATCAGGCGACGATTTAGGCGATAGAATGATGAACGCCTTCGCATTTATTTTACAAAATCATGCAAAGGCGTGCATCATCGGCAGCGACTGCCCGACCCTTTCTGTAGAGATTTTACAAGCAGCTTTTGAAGATTTAAATAACCATGATTTTGTCGTCGGTCCTTCCACAGATGGCGGCTATTATTTATTGGGCATGAATGCCAATATACCCCCTCAGTATTTATTTGAAAATATGGACTGGAGCACTGAAAATGTGCTGCCCGAAACCCTTAAAAGAATAAAAGCGCAACATAAAACTGTTGCGCTTTTACCTGAATTGACGGATGTGGATGAAGAAAAAGATTGGGTAGCCTACTTGAAATTAAAGCAATAGACATGACCCCTCAGTATCTATTTGAATTTAAATAAAATTCATAAAAATTTGATAATCAATTAGTTATGATTTTATTTTAACAAAAATTAGATTAAATTTCAAGAACACATCCAGACTGTTTAACTTTGCGGCGACAAAGCTAAAATAGCTTATAGCTCTACAAAATCCGTATAAAACCCACTATTCATGTCTGGTATCAAACTTTTCTCAGGGACTTGCTCTCATTATCTTGCTGAAAAAATAGCTTACGAATACGACCAAAAGCTGGGCGATATGACCGTTTCAAAATTCAGCGACGGTGAAATGCAGCCTGTTATCAATGAAAGCGTACGGGGTGAGTACGTTTTTTTTATTCAATCTACCTTCGCCCCAGCTGATAATTTACTCGAATTATTATTGCTCATTGACGCTGCCAAACGGGCTTCGGCGGGCTATATCACTGCCGTCATTCCGTATTATGGCTATGCGCGTCAAGATAGAAAAGACAAGCCGCGTGTGCCGATTTCTGCCAAATTGATAGCGAATATGATAGAAGCAGCAGGCGTTAATCGCATTATGACCATGGATTTTCACGCCGATCAGCTGCAAGGTTTTTTTGATATTCCAGTGGATCATTTGAAAAGTGAGCCGATATTTGTTCAGTATCTCAAAGACAATATCGACCTCAGCAATGTCCTTTTCGCTTCGCCCGACCTCGGCGGTGTGAAACGTGCTCGTAATTTTGCTCGTATCCTTGAACGGGATTTTGTTACATGCTCAAAATATCGTAAAAAAGCCAACGAAATAGCTGAAATGAACGTCATCGGAGACGTGGAAGGCATGGATGTGATACTCGTAGATGACTTGATTGATACGGCAGGAACACTCTGCAAAGCAGCAGAAGTCATCATGAATAAAGGGGCGAAAAGCGTTCGCGCGATGGCAACGCATGCCGTTTTGAGTGGAAAAGCCTACGAAAATATCGAAAATTCGATGCTCACTGAAGTCATCGTTTGCGACACCATTCCTTTGCAAAAGCATTCTACTAAAATAAAAGTGATTTCAACGGCTAAACTTTTTGCCCGCGCTATCCGCAATACACATGAAAATCGGTCGATTGAAGCTTTGTTTGATATGTAAAATATATTAGCAATTTCTGCTTTGGTTTTTTTGTCATTCAGCAGGAATCTCTATTTCGCTTTGAGATTTTTAAAAATTAAAATAGCCTTTATTTCTAAAAAATAGCAAAAAGAGATTCCTTCCTGAATGACAAAAGAGGCTGTCTCAAAAGTTATTGGTTATTAAGTTATTTTTGATTGATAAAACATTGATTTAAAGTATTTTATACATGAAATAATTTAATAACTAATTAACTTAATAACCTTTTGAGACAGCCTCTTTTTTTTATTTCAAAAAGACTCAATCAAAACCTCGACTCGCCGATTCAAAGCACGCCCCCCCTCAGTATCATTCGATGAAATAGGCTGACTAAATCCCAAACCCTTCACTTCAAATTGAATACTCTCAGGCACATTCATTTTTTTCAAGGCAGCCATCACCGCTTTAGCCCTATTGTCCGATAGCTTTTTATTGGCTGCCGCAGAGCCTACATTATCCGTATGTCCTTCAATAATCACCTTCGATTGAGGATTAAAAATCAACAGCCGAGCCATTGCCAAAATCCATTCATCCGCTTCTGGTTTAAGATCAAATTTATTGACATCGAACAGGAATTTGTCCCCTATTTTAGCTTTAATCCCTTTGTCCGTCTTCTCAGATTGAATAATATCATTGATTTCTTTTTCATAATTTGAGAGATTGAAAGGCTTGGGCGGCAATGAATCTTTAGTGTTTCGCATCAACAATTGTAAGCCCATTCTATCAGGAAACCCTTGAAAATACCAAACTTTTATAGCGTGAAAGCCTCTTGAAAGCACTGTTTTAGCCGCTTTCGGTACAAATTGATGCATCCCATCGTGGTTAATGACCTCATTCCCATCTATCCACAAACGTGAACCATCATCGGATTTTAAAACAAAAAGATACTCGCCCGAATCTCTTATTTCAAAATTGCCTGTATAAATAATTGCAAATATTTTTACGCCTTTTGGTACACCTGGAAAGGGCACTGTCAAATTGCGCTCAGTGATATTAAGCGATTGCGTATAGACATATCCGATGGGAGTCGTCTGCTCGATTTCAGGTTTATAATCCCATTCAGTAGCACTTTTGAAAGACTTTGGAACAGTATATTTATAAATTGTACCCTTCAAACCAATAGAAAAAGGCGTTGGGCTGCCTAAATCTTCTACTTTTTGAGCATAATTTGGAGTAAAAAAAAGCAGAGTAAAGAGTGTTAAAAAAGTGTTTTTCATTTTAATTTGGAAAAATTTGTATGAATTGAAATTGAAGAATCTATTATAAAACAACATTTGAGCTATTTTATTTTAGATGCTTTTAAAACTAAAAAAGGTGTGTAACAAAATAAATGAATACCCTTTTTTATTTTGTCAATAAGTCATTATTTTCCAAAAAATACCCCAATCTTTCCAAACATCGTAGTCCTTTGCGTATAAAAAATTGAGTCGCTCAATCGTCTTTCTGTTGATGTCTTTAAAATGTAAAGCATCTTTTGGAGAAAAAACATTTTTCTTCAAAAATGGCAAATTAGGGGCATTGTACTCCCGAAGGGATAAATGAGAGGTAGGAGTATATCCAATCCACGTTTTATGGCCAATTAAAACAAGTGTCCAGTTTTTTAAAATGATGCTAAAATTTTTTATTAAAATTAAAAAAACAGGACTCCCTACCAGCAAAATGCCGCATAAAGCAATGTCCAAAACTCGTTTATTGCGGCGATTAAAAGTTGAGGCTATTTTGAATTGAGTTTCAGAAGAATACAATTCGCCGCTTGTATTTTTACTGCTGCTGCCAATAATGGTATTGCTTTTTTCAGGCAAAATTTTATAATCAATGGATGTACCCAAACGCTCCATCCACGCTATAATGGCTTGATTATCAACATCTTGTGAACAAAATATAATTTCTTCAACGCTATAAATCTCTATAAATTTATTTAAATCTAAGAGGCTACCGAGATAAATTTGATAGTCCTCGGTTGGAAGAGGGTTCACAATACCGATAATATTTTTCACCACTTGAGCGTGTGCGAGGAGCATTTTCGCCCGCTCTGTTTCCGCAACCGAGCCGACGATGATGAGATTTTTGACCCCCTCAGTACCCAGTCTTAAATTTTTATTTTTGATGAAATGAATGATAAATCTTGAACTAATAATGCTCAACGCTGTCCAAACTGCCCCCAAAATAATCAGCATCCGAGACGACCTCAAACTCAAATCCAAGAAGCCATAAACCGCCGAAAGCACAACCGTGCCCACGACTACCCCCCTCAGTATTCGTCGCATCGAAGCAGGTTTGTCATAGCCGCCACTGAAATAAATGCTTGATAACCAAATGATTATGTAGATTGGAATATTGAAATATAAAAAAACAGGCTTGATATATTCAGGGTCTTTGAAATAATAACTCGACCAAAAGTCTTTTAAAAAATAAAGCCCTATAAAAATTAATGCAGCATCAATAATGGGCAAATTAATTTTTTTAAATAAACCTGAAAGCAATGTCAAACCTGCCCGAAACCAAACGGCAGCTTGCATTAAGGCAATAAAGAGCGTCGCTTTTTGACCTTGAAAATGCTTTTTGGCAAATATAATCATCGCTCCATAAAAGACGCGGACGTAGTTGAGGCTGCCCTTTTTTGTAGATTCTCCTTTGTAGTGAATAATGGTCGTATCAGCTAAATAAAAATTCTTAAAACCTTGATTTACAATACGATATGATAAATCAATGTCTTCGCCATACATAAAAAATGCCTCATCGAGCCAACCGATTTTATCCAAAACAGACCGCCGAAGCAGCATAAATGAGCCAACCAAAACCTCACATTCATGCGTTTCGTCCTTGCTCAAATGCCCTAAATAATAGCCATTGAAAATAGGTGATTTTGGAAACAAAGCCGCTAAACCAAACGACTTACAAAAAGCCACCCAAGGCGATGGAAAACCTCTCTTCGACTCAGGCAAAAACGCCCCACTGCCATCTATCGTTTTCACACCCAAGCCACCCCCCTCAGTATGTGCGTCCATAAAAGCGATGCATTTATGAAAAGTATCTTCCGAAACAACCGTATCAGGGTTCAATAACAAAATGTACTCGCCTTTTGATAGCGCAATTGCTTGGTTATTGGCTTTAGAAAATCCAACATTTTGTTTGTTTTCAACCAATTTTACATGAGGGAATCGCTCATGCACCATCGCTACAGAATCGTCCGTCGAGTTATTATCCACGACCCACGTTTCTACCGTCAAGCCTTCGGAAGCCCGTTGTACAGACAACAACGCTTGCTCCAAAAAATATTTGACATTATAATTAACAATGATAATTGAGAGTTTCATGGAGCAAAAATAAAAAGAAAAGTGACCCCTCAGTATAGAAGTGAAAAATGAAAAATGAAAAATGAAAAATGAAAAATGAAGCAAGGGATGCCTTTGTGAAAAGTGAAAAATGAAAAATTGAAGCAAGGGGATACCTTTGCTAAATAGTGAAAAGCGATGAGTAAAAAAGGTCATTTTTATTCAAAAATCTCTCTCACTTTTATTTCAAACCCATCCAAAACTTTAGATTTCAATAAATCATCTATATTTAAAACATTAAGCCTAATTAACTCATTTTCAATGTTTTCGTATTGTGTTACGGTTAGTTTTTCAGGATGAATGAGCCAATATTCCCTCACGCCAGAGGTTTCATAAACATATTTTTTATAACTCATTTCTTTTTTAGAATTGCCTGGCGATTCTATCTCAATAATTAAATCGGGCGCACCTTCCACTTGCTTTTTTATTATGTGAGTGCGCTCTTGAGCGACAAATAACAAATCGGGCTGCAAGGTATCGTGCTCAGAAAAAATGGTATCCATCGGAGCAGCCAGCAATTGACCTAATTGTTTTTGTAAAATGTAACTTCCCAATTTTATAGAAAGCCTCATTGAAATTTGTTGATGATAACCTGTTGGAGTTGGCATAAAAATTATTTTTCCGTTGTGTAGCTCATAGTTGCCACTATCGGGCGGGGTAAGTCGCGCGTAGTCGGCATACTTTAATAATTTGGGTGTTGGGATTCGTACTTTTTTACCTTCAAGTAATACAGTCATATCTTTTATTTTTTACAAAAATAATCATTTCAACGCCAAATAACAAAAATAGTGAAAAGCAATTTTAGTGAAAAGTGAATAGTGAAAAGTGAAAAATACCCCTCAGTATTTTTCACTTTTCACTTTTCACTTTTCACTAAATTCATTTCGTTACAATATAATCATGTTGACTGATAATATCTTTTGCTCGTTCTTTCATATTTTCAGAAGCGAGCATTAGCAACTCTTCATCGGTCGGAAATTGTTTAGGGCTACCACCCAAGCGGCGAAGTGTTTCCTTTGAAAGAGCTCTGCGATCACCCTCAAAACGAATGGCTGAATTGGTGAAAATCGCATTCGATTCAATGGGTTTGCTCAGCACTTTTTCCTGCGTGCGATTGTCGTAATATTCGAGATAACCAGTGACTCGCGCCTCTTTTATTTGACGAGCTTCAAAGACATCTGCTCGTACTTTTTTATACTTTTTCACCTTTATTTCCACGCCTGCTGTATCTCTTTTTATTTTACCTTTTTCGTCGTATGCGGTTTCATAACCATCTTCAACTTCCGCTTCTTCGATGTGTTGGTTGCGGTCATTTTGCTCAGGCGAAACCTCTATGCGAGTCACTTTTGCTACAATATCGTACTCATAACGCAGGCTTTCGTCCTTATTTGTATGATATTTGACCCATTTGCTGTTCAAATCTCTAACAAAAAGGCTCTTCAAACCTTTGTCAAAATCGGGTGGTAAAAATGAGCGACTATCATTGACGAGAGTAAAATAGACATGATTGATGCCCAAGCGATAAGCCTCTTCTTTGAGTGCCGTCGCATCTTTATAGGTGGCGTAATAGCTGCTGATAGAAGTGAAATCATTGTAGGCATCACGGGCTCTCATGCGTTCACCCTTGCGAGCAATATCCAAATTTTCAACCCCTTTTTTATAGTAAGCTTCTGCTGCTCCGTCGCGCGATTCGGTGATGGCATAATCCACATTTGTGAATTTCAAATCAGCCAAGTGACCGTAATATTTTTGATCATCAAAATCCGTTAAAGGTTTGACGAGGTCTTGACGTGCTCGAATTCTATTGGCTAAATCGTATATTTCACGCCATTTTTCATCCGTGCGTTGCTCTGCCCGAAGGCGAGTGAGCCTATCCGCTTCGCGTGAATTGATGTAATTGAATGCTTCGACGAGCGTTTTCACATCGTCTTCATCCACTCTTTTTTTACGAAGGCGTTCAACGGCGAGCTTGATAGAGCCATCATAATCCCCTTTTTCATAGAGTTTTTGAGGCGATTTGCAAGATGCTACAAAGAGCATGAGCATTAAATAGGCGGCAAAAATTCGGGTCTTTTTCATCAGATTAAAATTTAGTGGTTAATCGAATTGATATTTAAATGCAAATATCTGAATAAAAATGTTAAAACTTGTATATGACATAGAGACAGTCTGCTGAAAAAAAAGATGCCCACTTTAACAAGGGATTAACCAATAGAATAGCTCTTTTAACAAATATTAACGGATACAATACGGCATTTAAGAGGGCTTTAACTTTTGTTGAAAATAAAAACGACCCCCTCAGTATGGAAGTCGTTTTTTAAAAATATTTGGGCATCATTAATAGATCAATTTAATCTCTAATAATCTTATAAACAATTACATGTTTGAGAAGATAACTTATTGATTTTCAAAGAATTAAGCCTATGAGGTTTTTAAAAACCTCATAGGTTTGTTGCTAACTAAATATGTTCGGATAATTAAAATTGCTACTCTTCATTATTCATTTTATAAGGCACACGAGAGGCAATAGAGCGACCCAAAGTCACTTCGTCGGCATATTCCAACTCGCCGCCGAAGCTGATGCCGCGAGCAAGCGTTGTGATGTTAACTGGAAGTGAGGATAGTTTTTTTGAAATATAATAAATGGTGGTTTCGCCTTCAATCGTTGGCGAAATTGCCATAATAATCTCTTTAATCTCACCTTGCGAAACCCTATCCATGAGCGAGTCAATGTTCAAATCTTGAGGTCCTACGCCTTCAATCGGCGCAATGACTCCGCCCAAGACATGGTAAAGCCCCCGAAATTGCCCAGTTTCTTCTATCGCCATCACATCGCGAATGCCTTCCACGACCATCACAAGCGACCGTTCGCGGCGAGAATCGGAGCAAACACTGCACAAATCAGCATCAGAAATATTATGACACGTGCCGCAGGTTTTGATGCCTGATCGCATTTTGAGTAAAGCCTCAGCGAACCCCTCAGTCGTGTCGTTGGATTGCTTCACTAAATGCAAAACCAAGCGCAAAGCCGTCTTACGCCCGATGCCCGGCAACGAGGCGAAAGCATTAACGGCATCTTCTATTAATTTGGATGAAAAAGTCACTTTGTTAATGATGAATGATGAATGATAGATTTAATTCGTAAAATATTGATAATCAAATCTTTATATTTTTTTATCTAATTTCTAACATCTACTGATCTAATTTCTATTGACTACGGTTTCATGATTTCCCAACGCCAAATATCGCCGTCGTCAGGGTCATAAAATAAACCTTTTAGTTCAAAACCTAATTTTTTAAGGACGGATACTGAGGGGTTATCGTCAAAACTAATGGTGTGCGCCCGAACAATATCCACGTTTGGGTCAGCAAATGCGAAGTTCATCAAAGCATTTGCTGCTTCAGTTGTCAAGCCTTGTAGGCGATAATCTTCATGCATTTCATAACCGATTTCGACAATACTATCCTCTGGACTGCCTTTGTAGCCACACGTACCCAAAAGCACTCTATCAAGCCTATGTGTTATAAAATAGCTGCCCCAATCACTGCCATTGAGTTGATATGATTTATAAAAAAAAGGAAGTGCTTCTTCTGCGTCCGAAAATGTCGTCCATTGTTTAGGGGTTTTGACATCCAAAAGTTGACCCAGCAAATGCATATCACTTTGAAAAAGAGCCTGAAAATGAGCATCATCAAAAGGAATCAACTTCAAACGAGCGGTTTCAATCATGAATTTAAATTTTTGCAAATTTAAAACAAATGATAAGGGTTAGAGAATTATCTATCATTATTTTTAAAATCAATAGACAAGCATCAATTTTTAAACGATTGGGCTTAGTTTGTGTTGTCTATACATTATCTTTGCGGAGTCATTTCAAATTAATAAAAATTCAATAATTCAACCAAAAGAAAAATATAATATGGCTGAAGTAATATTAATGCCGCGTTTGAGCGACTCAATGGAAGAAGGCGAAATTGTGGCATGGCATAAAAAAGTAGGCGACAAAGTGGAAAAAGGCGACTTGCTCGCTGAAATCAACTCGGATAAGGCTACTATGGATTTTGAAAGTCCAAAAGCAGGTACGCTTCTATTTATTGGCGTACCCGAAGGCGGCAAACTCGTAGTGAGTGCGCCCATCGCTGTAATTGGCGAAGCGGGCGAAGCTTTCGAGCATTTATTGGGCGGTGGCACTGCAGCAGCAGCAGCTGCTACACCACCTTCAGCCGATAACGGTGCGTCGCAAGCACCTATAGCAGAGACACCTGTAGTGAAAGCTGCGCCTCAACCGGCACCCGTAGCTTCTACAGTTGCTGTTGCAGCAGAAGCGGTTTCTACCGCTCCTGCACCTACCGAAACGCATGACCAAAGCCGCGTTTATGCTTCGCCACTGGCTAAGGAAATGGCTAAAGCAGCAGGTATTCCTATTCAAAATGTTCAAGGTTCAGGCGATAATGGTCGAATTGTGAAGCGCGATGTTGAAAATGCGATGTCAAAAGGTGTCGAGGCAGCTCCTGCACCGTCTACTTCAGCACCTGCAACTTCATCACCTGCGCCACAACAAACCGCCCCACCTAAAGCGACCCCCTCAGTATCAAGTGCTTCATTTGGTAGTGAAAGCTACGAGGATACACCACTCACAGGTATGCGTAAAACAATTGCACGCCGCCTCAGTGAAAGCCTATTTACTGCACCTCATTTCTATTTGACGATGGAAATTAATATGGATAAAGCGGTCGAGTTGCGTCCAAAATTGAATGAAATTGCTGCTCCTGCTAAGATTTCGTACAATGATTTGGTAGTAAAAGCATCAGCAGTGGCTTTAAAAAAGCATCCAGCTATCAATTCTTCGTGGATGACAGATTTTATTCGCCAAAACCATCATGTCAATATTGGAGTAGCTGTAGCAGTTGGTCAAAGCCTTTTTGTACCAGTCATTCGTCATGCGGATATGAAGGCATTGGGTCAAATCAGTTCTGAGGTACGTGAATTAGCTGGTAAAGCAAAAGAGAATAAACTTCAAATGGCTGAAATGCAAGGCAGTACTTTTACTATTTCCAATTTGGGCATGTTTGACATTGATGAGTTTACAGCTATTATTAACTCACCTGACTCTTGTATATTAGCTGTCGGTTCTATTATTCAGAAACCAATTGTGAAAAACGGTGAAATCGTGGTGGGTAATATGATGAAAGTGACTTTGAGTTGCGATCATCGCGTTGTAGATGGTGCTACGGGTGCTCAATTTTTACAAACTTTGAAAAGTATTTTGGAAGATCCTATCAGATTATTGGTATAATTTTCCTTAAAAATAAATACAAAACGCCGTCAAGCAACTTCTTGATGGCGTTTTTTGTTTTAATACAAAAGAAAGAATAAATTTAAAAGCATGAAAAAAACCATTGTTTTAGGGGCAACGCCCAATCCTGAGCGTTATGCATATCGAGCAACAGTTAGATTAAAACAAAAAGGACATGAGGTGATTCCTGTCGGTAACAAAAAAGGTGAAATTGAAGGAATCAAAATTGAGAATAGAACCCCTCAGTATGAAGGCGTTGATACCATCACTTTGTATCTTAATCCAGATAATCAGAAGCCTTATTATGATTATATTTTTTCGTTAAAACCGAAAAGAATTATTTTCAATCCAGGAACGGAGAATTTTGAATTAATAAAGTTGGCAAAAGAGAAAGGGATTGAAACTGAAATAGGGTGTACGTTAGTGATGCTTTCAATCAACAACTATTGATAGCTGTAGAAAAATAATCATGCGTATTTTATTGATAATGTAATACTTACGACATACCCCTCAGTATTTTTACAAAAAAAACAAAGGCTCTTCGGATGAAGAGCCTTTGTTCATATAGAAAAGCTATTTAATTAATACCCAGCATTTTTATTGCCTTTGTATGATTTTTTCTTCATTGTTGCACCAGCAGGAGCAGCTTGCTCAGCTTCATCTTTAGCAACCTTGAATTCTACACGACGATTCATGTAGCTTGCAGCACTTGTAGGAACAAGTGTTGTATTTTCACCATTATAGTTCAATACAAGGCGGCTACGATCAACACCAAAACGGTTAACCAAAGCATCGATAGCATTTTCAGCACGTCTGTAAGAAAGTGCTTGATTGTAAGAATCACCTGCTACTTTGTCAGTTGAGCCTAAAACAACAACTTTGATACTTGGATTGCTCTTCAATACAGAAGCGACTGCTGCAAGATTGCCATATTCGCCATCTTTTACTTTAGCACTGTTGAAATCGAAGTGAATCATAGGCAAGAACCAATCAGCCATACCAGCTCCACCTTTGTTTGTCATATTTGTAGAAGCCGCCATTTTAGCCAATTTAGCATCTACGATACGATCAACATCAGCCTCAGTAGCGAAGTTAGGTTTTGGCACCTGAGCAACACCAGTAGCTTTGTCAATTTGATAACCTACTGGAGAGAAAGGCTCTTTGTCTTTGTAATCAGCCAAACCGTCACCGTCGCTATCAGCAGCAACTCCGCGTGTATCAACACGTGCACCTGAAGGAGTGTCTTTTTCTTGATCAACAGCATCAATCACGCCATCACCATCTGTATCAGTTGGGTCATAAACTGGACGCTTTTGCAAATCAGCAATATTAGCATTGATTTGTTCAGCTGGATTAGCCCACCAAAGAGGTACGGGAGTTTTAGAATTTTTACCACCTCCGATATTAAATCCTAAACGAATGTTCGTATAAGATGGAATATCTTTTTGCTCACGGATAACACCATCAAGGTAGTCATCATAAGAGCCCAATGGAATAACAATCTTTTCTTCGATACCGAAGCTTACTTTGTCATTCACGCGGAAGCTGATACCAATACCACCTTGTGCTTGCCCCCATTTGCCTTCGACTTTTGGATTGGCTGCATTAGCAGCATCTTTAATTTCCTTGCCACCTGTTAAAGTCAAGTTCGTTTTTTCACTACCAAAGCCCATACCGACGAAGATATACGGATTGATAGTTCTTTTACCAGACTCGAGGCGATTGTTTCCCAAACCGATAAGAACATCCAATTCACCAGTAATGATTGGTGAACTGTATTTCTCAATACCTTTTGAGACACCAGCGTCAGTAAACCTATTCACAGTGGGTTTACTTTCGCCTTTCGCTAACAAATAATTAACACTACCTCTTAGTGAAAATGTGTGATCCAGTGCCTTTCTTAAATAAAGACCTGCACCATAACCTGGAACGACTTTGTTGTTCGCATCTGATTGTGTGAAAACAACACCAGCATGTGCTCCTACCTCCCATTGATCGTTTGGTAACAATTTATATTTACCGGCTTCAGGAGATTTTTGTGCGCTTGCAGATAAAGCTGCGCCCATAAAAATAGCTAAAAATAAATTTCTTGTCATAGGGTTGAAACTTTGATGAATTAAAAAAGTTAAGTATTTAAAAATTATAAATATACAAATAGCTTACTTGCTTACAAAAGTATTTTGTTTTTAGGTATGTCACAAATATTTTCGTATTTTTTTTTCAATATCCTAAAATACGGCACAATAATAATATGATTTTGTTGTAAAAAGCAATTTTTCATAAATATTTTTTTATTATAAGATTTTCTAAGAGGTAAATTCTAACGCTATATTTCACTATTTAATGTTATTAATATTGTGACAACGAATTTCTTACTTTAAAAATCTTAGTTCTCCTATTCATAAAAATATCATATCAAGTTTTATTAGACTTATTAAAACAGCAATTTTAAAGAATCGATTATGAGACGCACTATTTGCTTTTTAGTCACTTCATTGTAAATCCCATTAATTTAACCCTAATAACTCTAAATTTTTCAATTTTTCAAGGATTTTATGCTCTGGTTTTACGGAAGTTGTATTTATTAAGTTGCCTTTTTTTTAAATATTTGTTTTTTTTTATGCCTTTTTTTTAAATTTTAATGTCACAGTCTTAGAACCAGTAAACAATTTTCCTTTGCAAATTGATTAATTTTTTCTATAAATAACATCTTATTAACAAAACATGTCTCTATACCTTTCTCACTCAATGTCTTATATATATAATGTCACTATTTCTAAAAAACTCCGAAAATACATACGTATTTTTATTGACAATAGATTTTACTAAATTTACATAAATTCATTTCCGAAAACATGTCACTAAAAATATTATCTCTGTTCTCGAATCGAACATAGAGAAAGATGTTTTTTTGATAAAATATTAACTCCCTAAAAGGTTAGTTATTAAATAAAGGGGATTGTTTTCATGAGAACAAAAAAATATCAAGTAGCCTTATTTAGTATAAAATTCCGTTTTGCCTACAATTATGTCTTAGAATTCAAGTTTTATTTTGATTAAAATAAAAAAAATAAAATATAGTTCTGTATTTTAAAGCAAAATAAGGAACTATTATAATTTATTTTTATAAAATTGCGTAAAAATAAACTTTTTTTTTAAATACAGTATAAAAATTAATTTATTAACAACTATTTTTTTCATTTCAATTCAAATGAACCATCAGAATGATAAATTGTTTATCTTTGCACATTCAATAAATGTTCTTTCTAATAATTAATGGGGCTGACTGGAATCGACGGGAAGGTGTAACTGCTTAGTAAGCATGCCGTGATATGAGCTTACATCACGTTAAAATGTAGCTTAAATCCTTAGTTGGCAATACTCAGTATGCCATGGCTGCTTAATTCTAGGAATTAGGACGCCTTTGCGTGACGTGCATGTATCCTTCGGGATATCGCTGACGGCTTGACTCAGCTGCACCACGTATCAACCTGCTCAAGCTAGTTCTCAAAACGCCCGCTTTGAGTAATGAAATAAGGGCTAAGGTTACAGTTCGGGTGGGTCGTCCAACCTCCCTGTAGCTCGAAAACTCAAATTGACGACTACGCATGTAGAAAGCTCTGTAGTGCTTTGTCCGGACGGGAGTTCGATGCTCCCCAGCTCCACATTTTTTTTCGCAATAAAAATAGGCAGACGGTTCATTCCGCTGCCTATTTTTTTTTGAATATGACTTCCATTAATTATTTCAATCTTGTTTCACAAAAGAATCTTCTCTCATTTCATAGTCGTAATAAATGCGAGGTCCCATTTTTTCTCCTGAAAATTTATTTTTCGCCGCACTACTGATTGGCAAACCAGCACCATCGTATTCAAATGTGATAATTTGGCTGTCTGTTTCGAGGCGAATCAACTTATCTTTTTTATCATAAATATAATTTACCTCATCCACCTTGTATTCATCCAAGACTTTATCGTTTTGCCAAAAATATCGAGCACGCTCTTTTTTACCTTTTTTATTATAATCAACTTGATAGCGCATACTGTTATACACAAACTCAACTTCCCTCCCCTCAGTATCAAGCCTTGCAGTATCATGATTTTCAAAATTGTCTATCTTAATTTTCAAACTATCGCCTTGCCAATCGTAATCGAATGACCATTCACGGTAAGCGAAAATGTAAATTTGATAATGCTCTTCGTGATACAACCGACCTTTGGGGTCATACATATATAACGACTCTTCGCGCAAAGAATCCCGACCATCGCATCTTTGAAAAATCCGAGACTTTGAGCGGCGAGCACTCTCATCATAGAAATACCAATTGTAATATTTACGCCGTGTGGCACCTTCAAAAAAATCATATTCATACCACGCCAATTTGCCATAAGGATTGAAACACAATTTTTGATATGGATAATACTCTTTACTCGAATCGCCGTACAATTCAGGAATGCGGATATTCACTACCTTAATATTATTTTTCAAGATAAAAGCTGAATCATTGAAAAAATCTTCATAATGATAGAATTGCTGCGCTTCTAAAGTATTGATAATGAATAGGTTAAGGGTAATTAAAAAAATTGTAATGGTTGGTTTCATCGTTGAAATTTATACTATCCATAAGATTATTGCTGGTTATATCTCAAAATTGATTCCATTTATCCAAATTTCAAAGCTTTACTGAGGGGTATTTTGAGGATTAAAAATTTGTACACTGCTTGTTATAATCTAAAAAGGGTATATTAAAAGAAGGGCTTCCCGATAGAAATCGAAGAAGCCCTTGGTGAACAAATCTATTTTTTATTTAAATTTAATTAAAAAGAAAATAGGTGATTAATTGAAATTACTTAGCAATTTTAAATTGCTTAGTCACCTCACGGACACCCGAAGCTTGTACGCGGATGAAGTACGAACCCGTTGTAAATGATTGAGTATCAATGCGTTGCAAAGTAGAATTAACCTTTTCAACTTTTACAACTTGCATTAATTTACCCAATTGGTTATACACATACAAATTCACATCTTTACCCTCATATTTTTTCAAATCAATATCGATGTATTCATCCGCTGGATTCGGGAAAATAGTCACATCGCCTAAATGATTGAAATTAACCTTTTTTATCTCCGAATACTGAGGGGTGCCATCCAACAATACAGTTTTAATGCGATAGTAATTATCTCCTTCCATCGGATTTGTATCCGTGAAATTAAATACTTTCAAAACATCATTGCCTGTATTAGCATTGATTTTATCAAGCGATTCAAAATTGCTATTGGCATTCAAACGCTCTACTTCAAAATAATCATTTTGGTAGCCTGCGTTAGTAATCCACTGCAATTTTGCTTGATTGTACTCAGCTTTCGTTTCAAAAGTAAAGATTTGATTGCTATTTGCTCCTTGAACTTGACCTGTACATGGGCGCGCTAAAAAATGAGAAGGAATAACTTGGAAACCTTCACGTAAGCGGGAGTTAGGCATTTTCCAACGCACTCTCCAATGATCACCGCCGCTACCTTCTTTATGGCGCAACTCAAAATAGTACAATTTACCTGATTTTAAGTCAATTCCTTTTGATGTTTGAGAAGCAAATTTGTTCTCTTCATCACGGTTAGTCCAACCTTTGATAAAGGCGACTTGTCTCAATTGTTTTGCAGATGTAGTCGTTGAAATATACAATTCAACATTATCATCACCTGTAATATTAAAGGTGTACAAACCACTTGTTGGAGGAGCTAAATAACCCTGAACACGTGTTTTATAATTATCTTTAATATTGACAGGACCTTCTAAATCAGATTCAAATGAAGTCGAATTCGGCGCAGTTGCAGGCATAGCAATTGGGAATGTCCAATCAGTTTGATTGTACCACATCTCACGTTTGATGCTACCAAACTTAACACATTCAGTTGGTGCTTGACAAGGTACTTCTACAATTTGCCATATTTGACTATTGCCACCATTATAATCCCAAATGCCTATCGGCGCATCTTCATTTGAAGAATAATTCAATAAATCAAGCGATTTTTTACTATAAACATTGATAATTTTGAAATTTCCACCTGCAATAGGTTCTACTTTCCAATATTTCGCTGAATTGTTAATGTTATCCCACTGATATACGCGCGAGCCGTTTTGAGTATTATGACAAGCTAAAATATTATCATTAAAACGATTCACTATTTTATAACTACCATCTGCCAATTTCAAAAACTGCCATTGTTGACTTGCTCTATTTTCATAAGTCGTTTGATTAATATATGTACCATTTTTAAAATTATCTTCATCCAAATCCAACACTTTACCCGCTTTACTCACAATTTTATAGCATTTATTAGGGTCAAATTGGAAAACTTCCGCTTTAACTGTAATTGTGAAGTTACATGATGCCGTATTATTTTTAGCATCTTTTGCCGTGTAAGTCAAAGTCGTTGTTCCGATGGGGAAACATGAACCGCTTACTAAACCTGCTTTTGGTGCTGAGGTCAAAATTACTGAGGGGGTGCTACAATTATCAGTCGCCGTCGGTGCAGACCAAGTCGCTATTTTACAAGTATCTGTTGTAGAAAGTGCTTGATTTGTAGGACAATTTGATAAAATAGGTTTTACCAAATCATTTAAACAAGTATCAATTTTCGTTACGACGATATTAAAACTGCATGTTGAAAAATTACCTTTCGCATCTGTAGCTGTGTAAGTCAAAGTTGTTGTTCCGATGGGGAAACATGAGCCGCTTACTAAACCTGTTTTTGGTGCTGAGGTCAAAATGACTGAGGGGATGCTGCAATTATCAGTAGCCGTCGGTGCAGACCAAGTCGCTATTTTACAAGTATCTGTTGTAGATAATGCTTGATTTGTAGGACAATTTGATAAAATAG
>JAYTUY010000273.1:0-12208 GCA_043744275.1 Saprospiraceae bacterium | reverse complement strand
TAGCAACAATTCTATGGCTTTAATATCAGAATAATTTCAAGTGGCTCTGAGATTATAAAAGCTGTTTTTTTAAGTAACTTTTTCTATATAAAATAAACAAAAAAATTTAACTGAAATTTGATATTTTTGTAAGAGCTATTAAAACCTACATTATGAAAAAACTACTCCTACTGGTTGTTTGTATATCGTCTTCAATTTTAGTTAAAAGTCAAACACTTTCTCCTACTTATGCTGAAAAATTAGGCTATCCGAAAGGGGCTAAAGTCGTGATTATGCACGTCGATGATGTGGGCATGTCGTATGATTCAAATGAAGGAGCGATTCAAGCTATTGAAAAAGGTGTTGCCAATTCATTGAGCATGATGATGCCTTGTCCGTGGGTGCCGAATTTTATGCATTACTTGAAAGAACACCCCTCAGTAGATGCAGGAATTCACCTCACTTTGACGTCGGAATGGAAAAATTATCGGTGGCATCCGCTCATAGGCTACCATGAAGCGAAAGGACTCGTAGATACTGAGGGGTCGTTTCATCACTCGGTAGAAGAAGTCGTTAAAAATGCTTCGGCTGATGAAGTAGAGGCAGAAATGAGGGCTCAAATTGCCCGTTTTCGCTTATTTGGCTTAGAACCAACGCATTTAGATTCGCATATGGGTACATTATTCGCATCACCTGCTTTCACTGAAAGGTACATTAAAGTGGGCATTTCAGAGCATATTCCAATCATGTTTCCAGGAGGACATTGTACAGTTATCAAAGAATTGAGAAAGTCAAAACCAGAAGAAATTAAGCAATTTCAGGCTATTGGAGAAATGCTTTGGGCGGCTGGATTGCCTGTTTTAGATGATTTGCACCCCGATAGTTACTCTACAAAACCGCCCAAAGACATAGCTTCGTCTGATGAAAAATTAAAAAAATTCAGAACAGATAATTACATCGACATTTTAAAATCTTTGAAACCGGGCGTAACGATGGTGATTATGCATTGCTCCGTTTTGAGCAATATTTATCAGCATATTTCTGCCGACGGAGCTATTAGAAAAGGCGATTGGTTAGCTATGCTCGACCCTCGACTCAAAGCATATATTCAAAAAGAAGGGATTGTTTTAACCACTTGGCGTGAGCTTAAAGCGCGTCGTGATAAAATAAAATAATATAAATGATAAAATTTAATACAATTTGTTTGGTCATAATCTGGGCTTTTATGAGTCTCAAAATCACACCATTGTGCGCTCAAAGCCCTTTCAAAGCAGGTGTATCCATAGGTGTTAATCTGGCTCAAATAGATGGTGACCATCAATTTGGTTACGATAAAAGAGGCTTTGGATATGGCATTCGAGGCGGAGTGGCTGTCCGAAAAAACTTTGATATTATGACTGAACTTCTATATGTTCAGAAGGGTGCTTCTCCCAAAAGTACTCAACCGTTTGATTCTCGGCGAGCTGAAATTGAGTTAAAATATGCTGAAGTGCCTTTATTATTCAGTTATCATTTTAAAAAAAATGATTTGGGTTTTTACAAATGGACAATACAAACTGGTGCGTCTTATGGTCGATTGCTGAAATCAACTTCAGTAGTGACTAAAAAATCAATGCTCGATTCGATGGCTACAATAAGCCTTTCGCAAGAAAATTATAGAAAAGTGGATATCTCTTTTATCATAGGTTTAACATATAATATTCGATCGAATTTAGGTATAAATGTTCGACACTCAGTGTCTTTAACAACTCTATACGATAACCCTGATTTTAATATACCTACAACTACTGCTAAAAAAGCAGAGAGATATATGTCATTCAGAAACTATTATCTGTCATTTCAAATTTATTATGATTTCATAGCTCCTAAGATTAAAAAACCCAAAAAGAAAAAAGTTTAAAAATATATCAAGTGTAACATAATGTAGCCTTGAAACCTGCGTTAATAGAATAGTTTATGTCTATTATGAATTATTTTAGCCAAACTTTATGTTTTAATAAAATAATCACTTAGATTTGACTTTTGAAAATAAAAAATACCATTAACTAACTTTAAAATCTATTCTTCTATGAGTAAATTTGATGAAGCTTTTGACAAGTATAAAGATGCCCTTAGCACTCAGGGTATGATGAGTTCTGTCAATGAGGACTTGCTTAGAAAAGTCGCTAAAGGTCTTGGTCCATCCATTTATTTGAAAGATGCTTCGCTTGTGTCTTGCTCAGATCAAACAGAGCTTGACAGAGTAAAAGCTAACTTTCTTATTAAGAAAATGGGCTTGGCTGATGGTCCAAAATTGGATGATGCCATCAAATCTGTATGTGAAAAGTACAGTGCCAGCAAAAATAAGCATAGAGCTGTTTTCTATTACATGTTGGTAGAAACGCTTGGTTTACAAGGCAATTATTAATATTATTGCTTTTTAAATGAACAACACCCTCCTTGGTTTTATACTGAGGGGGGTGTTTTTTTTTTAGTTGAAAGTTGAAAGTTGAAAGTTGAAAGCACAAGAGGTGCATAATGTCGGTAGAAATAAAAAAGAGGCTGCCTCAATTAATTTTGAAACAACCTCTTCTAAATTTAATCTATTAATTCTAACTTATTTTAAAATTTATTGATTTTTATAGCCTTTGATTCACCATTTAATTGGCGAATTTTGAGGATATAATTTCCTGCTGGCAATGTGGCAGTAGATATTTCGTAACGCGCTTGCTCTTTTGTAAATTTCTGAGAAGCCACTAAACTCCCTTGTGCATTATAGATTTCGATGACCCCCTCAGTATTTTCAACATCTAATAGCTCTAAATACAGTTGATTGCCTACTGGATTTGGATAAGCCATAACGGGTTCGTTGCCATTGATGTAGATAACAGATTTTTTGATGTCGGAATAAGTGATTTTACCATCCGATTCTAAATGCTTGATGCGATAGAATGCACGTCCCATTTTAGGATCATTGTCATCAAATTGGTAGGTATTGCTATTTTTATTTTGCGATTTTAAATCAGACATTTCTTCAAATAGCTTACCATCGTTTGACCTTTCTACGACATATTTACTTGGTAAATACTCATTTGTAGTCGCCCATTGCAATTTGACACTCTTTTTATTGATAACCGACAAATTGAAACTTTGCATAACTCCTGAGCCTTGCAAGCATGATTTTACTTCCACTGTTTGAGTTGTCGACCGCATACAACCTAAATTATACACTTCAAGAGAGGCTCTTTGATTGCCAGCCGTTGTAAATTTAACGGTTACGCTTCTGCTTGTTGAGGTATAAATATTGGCATTGTCAAAATACCAAACATAGTTAGCGGTAGCTCCCAAATCTGTAGCCGTAAAAGTTACTTCTTGACCAATACAGGCACTGAAAGGACCTTTGATTTCAGCAAATGATTTGATGCGCTTAGTAACAACATTTGTCTCTTTATAAACATCACAACCTTTTCTACGCACGCAACGAATAAAATACGCCGTGCGAGTCAACGCAGGAACATTAGTCAAATTCGGACCTGTTTCATCTGTTAAAATAATCCATGTATTAGCGTTGAAAACACTTGTATTGGTTGAATACATCCAAAGATATTCCAACACTCCTGAGCCACCACTTGGCTGAACAGTTTCTAAAATAGGCGATAATGTACCACCTGGGCAGAAGTCTTCGTCCCCGTTGATACGACCGGCATCGACCAAAGCATCGCAAGTAGAATTAGGTAAATTCAACGAGCAAACTGTTGTGCAGCCATTATTATCAGTCACGGTCACTGAATAATTGCCTGGACTTAAAAATGATACAACTGAAGTCGTTTTACCATTGCTCCAAAGATATGAGTAAGGAGCAGCACCGCCCGTAGCAGTCACTTTCAACTCACCATCATTCGCATTGATAGCTGAAATAAGCCTTGTAATGCTAACAGCACAAGCCAAATTCGGTGAAGTATTCGCTGCAACAGTCACTGAACCGCTTACTTGACAGCCGTTTTTATCGGTCACTGTTAAAGTATAAACGCCACCTGCCAAATTTGAAATAGAAGAAGTGGTTGTTCCATTGCTCCATTTGTAAACATAAGGAGTTGTTCCACCTGAAATTGAAGCACTTGCACTGCCTATTGCCAAGCAAGAAGCGGGTGTAGATGTGAGAGACAATGTCAATTTTGCAGGCTCACTGATAATCACTGAGCTGGAAGCTGAACAACCATTTCTATCTGTTACGGTGACGCTATAAGTACCTGCTGCTAAGGAAGAGATAGATGCACTATTCGAACTATTGCTCCAAGCATAAGTAAAAGGAGCAGTACCACCTGTGACGACAGAAGTAGCAGAACCAGAATTGTCTTTATTACATTTGAGATCTGATTTTGTAATGGAAATAGATACACTCGGAGAGGTAGTATTTGTAATTGAATTGCTGCCTTTACAGCCATTTGCATCGGTAACTGTTACAGCAAATGTACCAGCTCCAAGACCTGTAATGGTTGATGTTGTAGCACCAGTACTCCATAAATACGTAAAAGGTGCAGTACCATTGTTCAATGTTGCGATGACACTCCCGTTGTTTTCTCCACAAGCAGCATTGATACCTGTCAAACTGACATTCAAACCGCTTGACGAACCGACTGATCCCGAAGCTGTAGCTGTACAGCCGTTTTTATCAGTCACTGTTACAAGATAATTGCCAGCAGCCAAACTTGAAATGCTTGAAGTGATAGATCCATTGCTCCACAAATATGTATAAGGAGCAGTTCCACCTGATGCAGTTACTGTAGCACTGCCATTGCTATTTCCACAAGACGTGGCTGTTGCAGATGCCGTTGCTGAAAGAGCCGTTGGTTGGGTAATATTGACAGATTTAATGCCTTTACAACCACTGGCGTCAGTGACAGTTACTGAATAAGTACCAGCTGCCAAATTAATATTCAAGGCAGTCGTTGCGCCATTGCTCCAAATATATGTATAAGGTGCAGAGCCGCCCATGACCATCGCTGTAGCTTGACCATTATTACCGCCGAAGCAAGTAACGTTTCTTGAATCAATATTAATATCAAATGAAGTCGTTTGAATGACCGTTGCAGAGCCGATAGCCGTACATCCGTTCGCATCCGTTACAGTTACGAGATAAGTACCCGCTCCAAGCAATCCGATAGAGGCTGTTGTGGCATTATTGCTCCATTTGTATGTAAAAGGAGCTGTTCCGACTGTAACTGTTGCTGTGGCTGTACCATTGGCAATTCCGCAAGCAGCATCTGTTTTTGAAACCGTAATAGCTAAATTACCTGCTGCATTGACAGTTGTTCCTGCTGAATTGGAGCATCCGCTGGCATCCGTTACAGTCACAATATAGTTCCCTGCACCAATATTTGAAATGGTTTGAGTCGTTGCGCCTGTATTCCATTTGAAAATTAATGCACCTGTGCTGCCTGTTACGTTGGCAGTTGCCGAGCCGTTTGTACTGGCGCAAGTCGCATCAGTTTTAACAACAACAACTGTAAAATTAGCGGCTGACCGCACGTCAATTTTCGCTTCTTGAGCACACCCATTGGCATCGGTTACAGTCACTGAATATGTTCCTACATTCAAACCTGTAGCAGTAGCCGTTGTTTGACCGTTGCTCCATTTGAAAGTATAAGGAGCTTTGCCACCTGTTGCGCTGGCAGTAGCAGAGCCGTTTGCACCGCCACCACATGAAGGCGCGTTGACTGAAGTAGTTACCACGATTTTAGGTGGATTCACGACAGTACCTGTTGCTGAAGCCTTACAACCATTGGCGTCTGTAATCGTCACGCTATAAGTGCCTGAAGGAATGCCGACTATGGCTTGAGTTGTTGAACCCGTATTCCATAAATAGGTGAAAGGTGCTGTGCCATTGACAGGTGTGGCATCTATTGCTGCATCACAATCGCCGAAGCAACGCAATTCACCTATTTTCAAACTGATACCCAATGCACCAGGGAAAAAGACAAATTTTGAAGCTGTACAACCCTTTGAATCCGTAACAATCAAGTTATAGCCACCTTTTGCTAAAGTTTGAGTTGCGCCTGTTAGTCCGCCGCCCCAATTATATGTATAAGGTCCAGTTCCGCCAGCAGCTGTTGCAGTTACGCTGCCGCTTGTGCAAATATTGGCAAAACTGACACTTGTACTGAGGGGTGCTGGATTGATTAGGGTAGTGCTGGCAGTGCCTGTTCTACCCACAGCATCCGTAGCAATTACGCTGAATGCGCCGCCGCCAATGCCTGAAATGGTATTGCCAGATGCGCCCGTGTTCCATTTATATGTGTAAGGTGCTGTGCCACCGCTCGCTGTTGCAGTTGTGCTACCGTTTGTGAAGCCATTACAGCTTGGATCCGTCTTTGAAATTGAAACACTGACTTGAGCGTTAAGTGCGGAGAAAAAGAAAAGGCTGAGAAAGGTGATCATACTAAAATGCCGTATGGATGCAACCCTCCACCGCATAGTCATGCGATTAGTTTGTATAAAATTGTTCATAGAAATATTGTTTGTTGTAAATGTAAAATAGTTGTTTATGCGATAAAAATTTAAAAACGTATTTTTTTGATATATTACTTGCTTATGCAAAGAAATGCCTATTTAGCTTATCAATCAATAGATGGCAACTAATATTTATTTTTTAAATATAGATAAAAATTTATGTTATTTGTACAACAAAAGGTCTAATAAATAATATAATTAATTTGTTATGTCTTGTAAATGACACTTATTTTAAGAAAATAAAGCTTTTTTTTTTCATTAAAATGCTCATTTTTCTTTAAAAATAGTTGAAATACAAATAAATAAAGTCATACTTTTATTTTATTCAATCTCTTGCAGGGTTGCAAGAAGTGGATGGGCAAACGAAAAGTGAATGGGTAAACAAAAAATTATGATGCAATTCCTCGTTTTCAAGGCGCTCATTTGGGTATAAATGTGCCAATATTTTTTAAAAGTGCTTATAGGGTATCGATTAAATATTAAAATAAAAAAAATATGCAACATCAACATTCATACGATAAAGACGGCAAACAACTTTGCTGCACTCAAGAAGAAAAAATTTACACCAATGCAGGTGCTAAAGAACTCTTAAAAGACGGTCATACTGAGGGGGATGGGCACGACCACGCATCACACAGCGACGATGACGGACACAATCACGACGACCATGACGATGATGACGGACACGACCATTCGGGCAGTAGTGAAAGCACCTTTAAAATGTTTTTATCGCCCATTATCAGTTTGGTTTTGTTACTGATTGCTATTTTAATGGATAATTATGTATCTCAAAAATGGTTTACAGATTGGGTACGCATTATTTGGTATGTGGTGGCTTACATTCCTGTTGGTTTGCCTGTTGTCAAAGAAGCTATTCAGAGCATTAGGAAAGGCGAAATATTTTCTGAATTTTTACTGATGAGCATAGCCACGATTGGTGCATTTTCGATTGGCGAATACCCCGAAGGCGTGGCAGTGATGTTGTTTTATGCCGTTGGTGAAGTGTTTCAAACGTTGGCAGTGAAGAGAGCTAAAGCCAATATTAAAACTTTGCTCGACCAACGACCCGATGAAGTCACCATTTTAGAAAACAATCAAGCCAAAACCGTCAAAGCCGAAACTGTAGGAATCGGCGCAATTATTCAACTCAAATCAGGTGAAAAATTGGGTTTAGATGGTGAATTATTGTCTGAAACGGCTTCTTTTAATACAGCAGCATTGACTGGAGAAAGCAAGCCGGACACCAAAACCAAAGGCGAAACGGTATTGGCTGGTATGATAAATTTGAATACCGTTGCTCAAGTCAAAGTGACGACTGCCTACACTGATAGTAAGTTGAGTAAAATTTTAGAAATGGTGCAAAATGCAACTGCTCAAAAAGCACCTACCGAATTGTTTATCAGAAAATTTGCCAAAATATATACGCCTATTGTCGTGCTTTTAGCAACAGCTATTTGCGTATTGCCTTCTTTTTTTGTAGATAATTATGAATTTAAAGATTGGTTGTACCGGGCTTTGGTTTTCTTAGTTATTTCATGCCCTTGTGCTTTGGTGATTAGCATTCCGTTGGGCTATTTTGGCGGCATCGGAGCGGCGAGTAAAAACGGTATTTTATTTAAAGGCAGCAACTTTTTAGACATTATTGCCAATATCCAAAACGTGGTGATGGACAAAACAGGCACAATGACTGAGGGGGTGTTTAAGGTTCAAGAGGTTGTCATAAAACCTGAATTTAATAAAGACGACATATTAAAAATGGTGAATGCGTTGGAAAGTCATAGCACACACCCCGTTGCCACCGCAATACATGATTTTGTTGGAAAAATAGATAGCAACATTGCCTTAAAAAATGTAGAAGAAATAGCTGGTCATGGACTAAAAGCAGAGATAAATAGTAAGGAATTATTGGTAGGCAATTTCAAATTGATGGATAAATTTAATATCCAATACGATATTGACCCCCTCAGTATTGTCTATACTTTAATAGCGATTGCCTATGATAAAAAATTTGTTGGCTACCTCACCATTGCTGATAGCATCAAGGAAGATGCCCAAGAAGCAGTCAGTCAACTCAAAGCATTGGGCGTAAAAACCACCATGTTAAGCGGCGATAAAAGTTCGGTTGTCAAATTTGTTGCAGACAAATTAAGCATCACAAACGCTTTTGGCGATTTGCTGCCCGAAGACAAGGTAAATAAAGTAAAAGAACTTAAAAATCGGAACGAAACCGTTGCTTTTGTAGGCGACGGTGTCAATGATGCACCCGTAGTGGCTTTGAGTGATGTGGGTATTGCGATGGGTGGTTTGGGCAGCGATGCCACAATTGAAACAGCAGACGTGGTTATTCAAGACGATATGCCTTCTAAAATACCGATGGCAATCAATATTGGCAAACAAACAAAGCGCATTGTTTGGCAAAATATTACACTTGCCTTTGCTGTCAAAGCGATAGTTTTGATACTCGGTGCAGGTGGTTTGGCAACGATGTGGGAAGCCGTTTTTGCAGATGTTGGGGTGGCATTATTAGCCATTTTGAACGCTGTTCGGATTCAAAAAATGAAGTTCTAAAGAATTTTTTTTGCTATGTTTTTAGAAAAAAATGAGCCGATACTGAGTAGTACGTTTATAAGTTCTTAGAAAAACTTTACGAGGGTTTTCCCAAAGGGATTCCTTCGGAAAAACCCTCGTAAAGTTGTAACGCATTGAAAATCAATATTTTACATAAAATTTAAATTCTAAAAATATATAAAACGTACTACTGAAGGCTTCTAAATGCTACTCAATGAGGTATTTTTTGCAGTAAAACCATTCAATAAAAGTGAGAAACGCCACGTATTGTTTAAAGGGTATCTGATGTTATTATTTGGTAATAAATAAGAAATATTAAAGCCATACATTTTATATCGAAGCCCTCCACCGAGAGTATAAAATTCACGCGCTCCTTTGTTTTTATTTTCATGAAAATAACCACCCCTCAGTGCGAAGTGTTGAAATAACCAATATTCAATCCCCATTGAGGTGGTGATTTCCTGCATTTCTTCTTTAAAACCATTGGGCGCATCACTGAAAGAATTGAACATACCTTTTACAACGCTGACATTTTTTCTACTGCCTATCGAATCATTTGGCTGCGGTGTAACAACAAGCAGTTTATTAAATTCTACGGAAACAAGCAATTTATGATTGGCATTAAATGGCAATTCCCATGCACCGCCTATGCCCAGATTGGCAGGTAAAAAATCACTGTTATTGAGGTGCATTAATTTATTTCCGACATTAGAAACCACAGCACCCATAATTAAATTTGTATTGATGCCACCAACCATGATTGGATTTTTAAAAGTGGTAGAAATATCAATAGCAAAGGCTTTATCCGACTCAATACCCAGATTCGTTGAACGCCTTGCTAAATTTGAATAAATATACTTAGCGGATAATCCAATTGCCCATTTATCATTCAATTGTCTTGAATATGCGCCATTAATTGACATTTCAAGCGGTTTTGGTTCAGTCAATGGGTCGGCATTAAAATCTGTAAAAGTTATATCACCCCATGAGTAATAATGTAATCCTAAACTAACAGCTTGCTTTTTCTCTTGCCCAAATTGATAGTAACCAGCACCATTAAAAAGACTAAAATCTATAAATCTAACATTCCGAAACCAAGGCGAATAATTGACCGAAGCCCCCCATTTATTTTCTGCCATTGCTAACTTTGAAGCATTGTAATAAATGGCATTCGCATCAGGTGACAAGGCAATACCAACATCGCCCATCGCACCTGAACGAGCGTCGGCAGCAATGCGTAAAAAAGGAGCGGCTGTTTTTACAGAGCCACCACATCGTTGACCTAAAATGTTAAATCCATCAATACATTGAGCCGAAAGGGATTGATGGTTTAAAAGAATAGAAGCTAAAAGCGGGAGAAATAATAGGGTCTTTTTCATTTGAATGGAATTTTTAATAGTTAAATAATTTGGTTTTATATTAAAATACTGCAAATTTCCATTGTTATACTGAGGGGGTGCTAAATGCTAGCTGATGAGGTATTTTTTGAAGTAAAACCATTCAATAAAAGTGAGAAACGCCATGTATTGTTTAGAGGATATCTTTCATTATTATTTGGTAATAAATAAGAAATATTAAAGCCATACATTTTATATCGAAGCCCTCCACCGAGAGTATAAAATTCACGCCCTCCTTTGTTTTTGTTTTCATGAAAATAACCACCCCTCAGTGCCACGTGTTGAAATAGCCAATATTCAATACCCATTGAAGTGGTGATTTCCTGTATTTCTTCTTCAAAACCATTGGGTGCATCGCTGAAAGATTTGAATATGCCTTTTATGACACTGATATTTCTCCAATTACCTGTCGAATCGCTCGGTTGGGGAGACACTACGAGTAATTTATTGAATTCAATTGAAACAAGCAATTTATGATTGGCATGAAATGGCACTTCCCATGCACCGCCTATGCCCAGATTAGCAGGTAAAAAATCACCGCTCCTGATATATGATATTTTATTGCCAACATTTGAAACTTTAGCACCAATTATGAGATTCGTATTAATATTGCCTAATTTCAAAGGCTTTTTATAAGTTGTTGAAATATCAACTGCAAAGGCTTTACCTGAATGGATACCAGTATTGTTGGGGTAAGAAGCCAAATTTGAATAAATATACTTGCCTGATAAACCCAATGACCATTTATCACTTAACTGTCTTGAATAAGCCCCTGTTAATGCCATTTCATATGGACTCCCTTCTCCAAGTGGATAAGCATTATAATCAGTCCAAGTGACTTTTCCTAAATTGAAATATTGGAAACTAATGGCTACCGCTTGCTTTACTTTATTCCCAAATTGATAGTAACCTGCTTCATGTAACATAAAAATATCGTTTATCCCAGTATTGCGTAGCCAAGGGGTGTAATTGACAGAAGCTCCCCATTTTTTATCAGCCATCGCCAATAGTGATGCATTATAAAGTATAGAATTGGCATCAGGCGTCAAAGCAATCCCGACATCGCCCATCGCTCCTGAACGCGCATCGGGAACAATTCGAAGGAAAGGAACTGCCGTTTGAATAGTACCACCACATCGCTGACCTGATGGAAGATATCCATCAATACATTGTGCCGAAAGGTTGTGATTGAATAAAAGAATAGACGTCAAAAACGGGAGAAATAATAGGGTTTTTTTCATTTGAATCTAATGTTTTAATAGTTAAGAAATACAATTTTAGTTAAAAAAGGGTGAATTTTGATTTTTATACTGAGAGGGTGCTAAATGCTACCCAATGAGGTACTTTTTGAATTAAAACCATTCAATAAAAGTGAGAAACGCCATGTATTATCTAATGGATTTTTTATAGAATTAGTCGGTAATAAATAAGAAATATTCAACCCGTACAGGCGCATATTGCTACCATATCGACGACCTAAAATGTCATAACCGTCTAAATTTTGAGCCGAAAGATTGTGATTGACTAAAAGAATAAAGGCAAATAATGGGAGTAGTAGTAAGTTTTTTTTCATTTGAATGGAATGTTTTAACAGTTTCTTAACACAATTTCTATTAAAACGCTGCAATTTTCAATTGTTATACTAAGGGGGTAATTTTAACATAAAATGTAAATGATGAATGATAAATGATAAATGATGAATTGGTGAAAATTTATCATTTATCATTTATCATTTATCATTTATCATTTATCATTTATCATTTATCATTTATCAT
>JAYTUY010000272.1:0-46199 GCA_043744275.1 Saprospiraceae bacterium | reverse complement strand
CCTAAAAATATGGTCGCACAATTTGAGGAGTTTGCAGAAGATTTCAAGGAGTTAGAAGCCTTCTTTTTGAAGGCTAAGTTTTTATAAGAAAACCCTACTGCGGCTTTGGAGGAAAATAAGAAAATAGGTTTGCGCTCTGCTTGTCATCATGCTCAAATGGATGTGGGGAGATGGAATGTTTTGAACTCAGCAAGGGCGGGTTTGACCTCGATGGAGCATTGGTATGGCTTGCCAGAAGCTCTTTTTGTAGATAAAACCATTCAAAACTACCCCCCTCAGTATAATTATCAAAATGAGACCAATCGGTTTGAAGAAGCAGGCAGATTATGGAAACAAGCCGCGCCACCGTATTCAGATAAATGGAATCAAGTGATGAATGAATTGTTGAAATTAGACTTTACACTTGACCCAACTTTCAATATTTATGAAGCCAATCGCGACCTCATGCGAGCGCGCAGTCTCGAATGGCATAAAGAATATACCATGCCAACGCTCTGGCGTTTTTATATGCCGAGCCGCCTTTCACATGGCTCATATTGGAATGGATGGGGAGCGGAATAAGAGGTAGCATGGAAAGAAAACTATCGCCTGTGGATGGCTTTTATCAATGAATATAAAAATAGAGGTGGTCGAGTAACGGCTGGTTCTGATTCAGGTTTTATTTTCCAATTATATGGTTTTGCCTATATTCGAGAGTTGGAATTGCTTCGTGAAGCAGGTTTTTCACCGCTTGAAGTCATTCGTTCCGCTACACTTTATGGGGCGCAAGCCTTGGGTATGGAAAAAGAAATAGGCTCGGTAGAGGTTGGAAAATATGCTGATTTTGTCATTTTGGAAGAGAATCCCCTTGAAAACTTGCAAGTTCTCTACGGAACGGGGGCTATTAAATTGAATGATAAAAATGAAGCCGTGAGAGTCGGTGGTGTCAAATATACGGTCAAAGATGGCATCGTCTATGAAGCGAAAAAGCTTTTGGAAGACGTTCGTAAAATGGTAACTGCTGCTAAAAAAGGGCAGGAGTTGAAGCAGCCTGGGGTGAAAGATAGTGATAATTGAATGGTTTTAGGGAGGGCAATGGGACACTGATTTTACTGATGCGACAGATTAATACTGATTTTCTATAGATGTTTCTATAGGATTGCATAGACGGAAAGTAAAAAAAATCAGTATTAATCTGTCGCATCAGTAAAATCAGTGTCCCATCTTTTTTCTAAAATAATAGTAACCACCTATCAATATCATTACGCCCAATAAAATCTCTAAACCCCATTTCACAAAAGGATGCATTCTAAAGGATTTTACCTCAGTAATAGTAATGAATTGATTGGCTTTTTGATTCTTTAAAACCTGAGTGTTGCCACCTGTCCAATGAATAATAATTTCATCTATTTCAGTCGCATTGCCAATGCCGAAATGGGCATAAGTGGCATTTTGAGAGAGATGGCTCGAACCGCCGCCATCTATTTCCCGAATCTGATGTTGTCCGTTCACGATTATTTCTACTCTTGAACCTAAACCATGTGTTTCAGCGTCAATGCCTTTGAGAGCAATTTTTATCCAATTGCCATGTGCTGAATCATTGCGATAGAGATGCGTCATGGAAGGTACAGGATAGGTTAAAACAGGTTTTTGATTGACAACTAAAATATCCATATCACCATCATTATCATAATCCAAAACGACTGAACCACGCCCAATACCATAGTCGCTTAGCCCTTTTGCCCTCCCTTTTTCTTCAAATTTACCACCTTTATTTTCAAAATAATAATCACCCATCGGCACACAATTGGGATTTAAATCGCCATTAGAAACGAATAAATCTAAATCGCCATCATGGTCAAAATCAGTAAAATTGGCTCCCCAACTAATGGTTATTAAGTCAATGCCTAATAATTGAGAGCTTTCTTTGAAGGGCTTGCCTGCCCCTTGATTGACCATAAATTTATTAAATCGAATATTGGAAATAAAATAATCCATCCAACCGTCATTGTTATAATCCCCTGCTGCCGAAGTCATGGAATTAATTTTCAAATCCATGTTCATTTTTTTACTCACATCTTTAAAAGAAGCCCAAGGGTATTTATTTTCTAAAAGCAAATTAGGCGTGCGTTTGTAACCAAAATCGTGATTGACAATAAGGTCTTGATCGCCATCATTGTCATAATCCGTAAAGAGTCCACCAAATCCAAAACCCTTATGGCTCAACCCATATTCTTTATAAACATTTTTAAACGACTTACCTTTTTCATTTAAAAACAGATACCCCTCAGTAATTTGGTTCGCACTCACTATCATGGACTCGTTAATCGTGCTGAGGTCGCCTGGGTATTCTGTAAAATAGTTACCGACATATAAATCAGGGTAGCCATCTGCATTAAAATCACCAAAGTTAGCCCCTGTACTGAATGAGTTGAATTTTTCCAAATGATATTCAGCAGTGGCATCTCGAAAGGTATTATTGCCATTATTGAGGTATAACAAATTGATTTCTCTTGGAATTATCTTTTTTGTACCCTTAGATGTGATGGTCGTGATGTATAAATCTACCCAACCATCGCGATTGACATCAGCCGCCACACCTGCTTGAGTCAAGTATTTTTTAGTACCTGTCAAACCCGATTGCTCATAAATATTAGTGAAAGTCCCGTTTTTATTATTGAGATACAACACATCATCCGCCATGCCACCTGTCATAAAAACATCGTCAAAACCATCGTTATTAATATCCAACACGCAAGCACTGCCGCCTAAAAAGCCTTCAAAAACATCAAATTGATGCTTGATGCCCGCCTCTTCGGTGACATCTTTGAAAGCGGTTTGGGCTTGGGCTTTATGTTGTATGATAATGAGGAATAGGGTAGCGGTTAGGTAAGTTTTTATATATTTTCTCATAGATGTTAGGTGGCTTTCGATGGTGTATAGTTTTTTAGCAAAGTAGATTTTGATAGTTTTATACTATCTATTTCGGGGTTGGCAATTTAAAAATATCATCAACAGAAAGTTCAAATTGAGGTAAAACTGGAGCAGCTGAACAAATAGCATCATTTTTACAAACACTCATAGTTGTCAAATCAATACCACTATATACATGGACTTCATTTTTTGTTGTAAAAATATGCCAGACAACTTTAACCCCTGCATCTCGATAATCATTCATTTTATCAATCATATAATTTAACTGGTCAGTATTGGAAATAACTTCAATGATAAATTCAGGGATAGGATTACCACCTAACGAAATATCATCTGCTTGTGATTCTGTGAAGTAAAACATATCAGGCTTTCGGTTGACATCTACATCAAAGAAAAGATTAAATTCTCCTTCAAAATAACCATTCAAAAGGTTATTCTTTCTAAGATTATCTGCAAAATCGCGCAAATTGCGTAAAATAAAAAACTGGTATTTTTCCATAGTGTGTTTGGTTATGATAGGAAAGCCTTTGACCCATTCATACTTGAATTTATCGCTGCGATTAGAGTATTTTTTTTCAAATTGGGCATAAGTGATGGGTTTCCGATTAGTTTGTCTAATCGTATTGAATTTACCGTAAACTGCTGCCTGCTCTTGAATCATTGAAGCCATGTCAAATCTTATTTTGTTTATGCAAATCTAAGTTTTTCCTTAATAACAAGGAAAAATGAAGGCATTAAATTACAATTGGATAATGTATATTTTCAAAATCATCTGCTAAAATAGAAAGTACTTCTAAAAGGTCTTCTTCTGGTGACCCTTTAGGACAATCTATTATTGCGTCTATTTGTTTTAGAATAATTTGGTATTCCGCTTCAGTTCTAATCGGCTCATTGGCTATTGTCATAAGATGTTGATTTTAATTTAAAGAAAAGGCTTAAAATTAATGAATCCTTGTTAAGATTTATACACTTTTAGTATAAATAAAAGTAACTCACAATATTATACTTTGCAAAAAATTAATAGCAAATGGCTATATGCAGCTTCGCAACATATGCCTCTAAAGAGATAACACCCCCTCAGTATTTCAGCAATTTTAACCAATATTTTTCATTTTTAACCATTAAAAAAAAATCATAATGAAACAGTTAACCACCACACTCCTTTTTTTAGCTATTAGTTTTTTCACTTTTGCTCAATCTACTTTAACAGAGAAGATGCTCAACGACCATGCCCAAAGGCTTGTATCAGACCCTATGAAATGGATGAAAGAAGATGTTTCGCCCAATTTTGTTTTGTCAGGAAGCGAAGGTATAAGTTTCAATTATCAGCAAATTATGGCTCGATTTGAAGGCGTAAAGGTTCTAAGTCGGGAATTGGCAGACGTTAAAATTTCACAATACGGCAATGTTGCTGTTGCTACGGGTATTAGCACTTCAAAAAATACGATAAAAGCCAATGGAATGCCCTTAAATTACCACGAGAGAGTTACCTATGTCTTTCAAAATCAAAAAGATAAATGGATTTTAATGTCGGCACAACATACCAATATATTACCTATGCAAACGCCAGTTGAAGAAGCCGCTATTAAAAAAGTTCTTGATGATGAAACCGTCACATTTCATACTAACCCGCAGGAGACATTTTCAAAGCATTGGAATTTAAGTGATAAATCCTTTCTTATGGGCAATTGGGATAACGGTAATTTTAATAACCTCAATATAGATTTGATTAAACAGGCAGCACAATCTTTAAAAGCAGATGACTCGAAATCTGTCAAAAGTAATCATAGAATTAATATCAAAGGCAGTATTGCAATTGTTGACTTCGATCAAGTATCAACTAATGGAACGGGTGCTAAAAGCAATCAGCACAACATTGTTATTTTAGAAAAGGTAAATGATGCTTGGAAAATTATAGCTGAAAATGTTAATCTAATTCCAAGTAAAAATTAATTTTTGATGATACCCCCTCAGTATTTAAGTTGAATTAGGAGTGGTAGGATAAGAAAGATGTTTAAGGATTACGAGCGAAACGATTGTAATCAATCCTTAAACATCCTTTTAATTCTACCAATCCTAATTCAATTTCCAATTCAACCGATTAATATTCTCCCCTACAACTTTCCCCTTTTCCAAACCCGCGTTATTATCCTGCGGAACATGGATGCCGCCATAAAAACGGGATTTGGCGGTCTCGTCGGCTACTTCCCAAAAAGAATTGAAATGGCGAGCCTTGAATTCTGTATCACGCAATTCATCTTTTTTCCTTCCGACGTGGGCATTATCAGTAATGTCAAATTTATCGCCATATAAATCAGTCAATACAGTGGCTGTAGCGGCTGCTTGGATGGCATGACCTGAAGGGAATGCAGGAAAAGGTGGGTCGGGCCAAAAGGATTCCCATCTTGGATCAATATGTTCCGTGACGAATGTATTGGGTCTTTCTGTAAAAAATTGGTATTTCCATTTCCAACAATTGGTGAAAGCATCGGCTACTGCCATGCCGACTTTAGCATAAGTTTCAGCACATTTTATAAGTGGGGGATGAGCTTGTTTCACAACTGTATTGGCTAAATAATAGGAATGACCAGGCGGTGTAAATGTCTCGTCTGGGTCGTCACTCCACCATATAGCGGCTTCTTTTTGATCTTGTGTAAGCACTTTCTCTTGATTATAAACAGCTAAAAATTGTTGATAATAAGGTGAATTAGGCATTGTATCGCAAGGGATTACTGAGGGGGGTGCTATTTGATGATTTTGTTTCAAAAAAGTACGATTTTCTCCCCAATGTGGTTGTAATGGAAAATGGCTAAATGACTGCCCATACAGAGGCGGTTTCCAACAACCCATTCGAGAAGGATGGAGCATTTTTTTATCAAAATTTTTTAGATATGCTTTATGACCACCATCTGTCTTGCTCCATTCATATATATTAGAAGCGACTGCTTTTCCATAAGCGACTGACCTATTGATAAGTTCTTTATCTTCGATTTTGGAAGTGTATGATGCGTTAATGGCTGCTTCTAATGAATCAATTTTGAGTTTATTGAGGTCGGAAGTTTGGTTGTATATATTTTTTAGGATAAAGGCTTGTCCAGCATTTAGAGATAATTCCCAATTGTAATTTTTATCTTTTTCAGGCTTAGGCAAATTATTAAGTGAATCTAATTGATTTGCAATAGATTGATAAGGTGCATAACCATTCACAATAGATTCATACATGGTCAAGCCAATATAGCCGAGACTTCTTGACGCATAAGTAGGTGAGTTGCCAGGTGTGTTTTTTAGAATAAAGAGAGTCATATCTGCCCATTTAGTGGCTAACTCTTGGTCAGTTATGGCTTTGGGTTGACAACCAATAAATATGAAACTGAGAAGAAGAAGGATTGAATAACACCCCCTCAGTATTTTTGGTAATTTATCTTGTTTCATGAAAAAAATGAAAATTGAAGTGAGAGAATATGTAAAATAATAAAAAATTAATGGAAATACTGAGGGGGTGTCGGGTTATTTCATAAGATTACTTAATATTATTTTATGAATCAATCCTACACCCCCTCAGTATCAGCTTCATTTTTCGCATTGGTTTATTATCTTCTGTTCGGAAATAACTTCGGAACGCTCGGCATGGGCTACTAAACGCTCGGTGTTGGCTTCGGAACGCTCGGTATTGGCTTCGGAACGCTCGGTATGGGCTTCGGAACGCTCGGCATGGGCTTTGGAACGCTCGGCATGGGCTACTAAATGCTCGGCATGGGCTTCTAAACGTTCGGCATGGGCATTCAAAAAGAGAGAATGTTGAAGATTATATGCCCTAAAATTAAAAAATCTACCTCAATGAAGAGGTAGATTTTTTAATTAATTCAACTATTTAAGATTAATAACCCGGATTCTGAACCAATTTAGCATTCCGTTTAATCTCATCTCTTGTCAGTACGCGATAATACATTTTATCGTTCCATTTACGCGTTTCGTTAGAAGTATTGTCTTCTATTGTGTAAATGTAGTTATACACTGTTTTATCATATTTATAAGGCTTACGTACAGCAGCACCAGCTTTGAGTTTTGCTTCGACGTTGATAGATTTGATGCCTCTACCAACAGTAGTAGGAGCAATCATCCATCTTCTGGCATCGTGGTAGCGATGTTCCTCATAGACAAGTTCGATGCGTCTTTCATTGCGAAGTCTTTCACGCAATGCATTGCCCACATCTGTAACAGCTGGCATACCGGCTCTAAAACGAATTTTGTTAATCCATTTTTTAGCTTCCGCTTCGTCGCCTGTTTCCAAACTCGCTTCTGCATAGCTTAAAGCCATTTCAGTGTAGCGGATGAATGGCCAAGGAATCACCTGAGCACTTGATTGATTATCAGCTAAAGCTGGATTTGGATCAATGAATTTACGCGTATAATAATGCGTTCTACTGCCATTCCAGTTTTCAACTGGAGATTCTCTTGTATCAATACCATTGAGTTTTCCACCTAATCCATCATCATAGTAACCAGTTTGCACTTGATTAACAGGGTCTAAACCTGCTACGTCAGAAGGTCTTGGTTTCCAAGTAGAGCCATCATGTAGAACTGTTGCATCAAAACGGGGGTCTCTATTATCGTAAGGTGCAGCTTTTTGAGCAGCATTTGTCCAATCGAATTTAGTACCGTCCATCATTTCATAATCATCAACCAATTGTTGGATAGGTGTATTACCTGCCCAGTTGTGATAACCATTTGGTCCATTATTGATACCATAGTGAAGACCACCAAGAGGCCAGTTATCTTCTGCTGTGTAAAGGGCTGTAGCAGTGCGTTGTAAAATCAATTCAGAAGAAGCAGCAGGATCTCCGACTGCACTTTGACCACCCATAGCAATAGAGATATAGTTATTTTTTCCTTCTTCTGCTGAAACTGGAGCAGTCAAATTCAATTTATAACCAGAAGCTGCATCCAAAACAGCTTTAGCAGCCGTTTTAGCAGCATTCCATCTTGCTGTCCGATCGCCTGATGTATAAGCGACTAATTCTAAATTAGAAAAACCACTAATAATACTTGATTTAGCTTTAACTGTAGGTCCATCATGCAAATCACTGGCAGCATAGAGAAGAACTCTTGCTTTCAAAGCCATTGCACTAATTTTTGATGCTCTACCAGCTGTTTCTCCTTTGCCATCTAATAATTTAACAGCATTATCGAGGTCACTGACTATAAATTTAACACAATCGTCATAAGAACTGCGAGCGATAGTGTAGTCATCTGTCAAACCATAAGGCTTGCTGATAAGTGGCACACCGCCATAAAAACGAAGCAATTGCTGATAATAAAAACCTCTAAGAAAATAGGCTTCGCCAGTCAATCTCTCTTTCAACTTAGTATCAGTAAAAGTAGATTTTGGTAAGTTTTCAAGAGCGACATTGGCTTGTCTGATAGCCAAATACATTCTGCCATACTCATAAGTAGCACTTTGCCAAGCGACGTTCGTTGGTGTTTCGGTCCCCTCAGTAAAAGTGTTGATATTTCTGCCTGAGTGAGTGAACATGGCTTCGTCAGTGTAGCCAGCCAGTGCTTGTTCTTCAAAACCGCCATATCCTAAAAATGAATAGACATTGAAGATAAAAGCTTCTGACAATGGACCATCTGCCCAAGTTGCCTCACTGGAGATTTTATCGAGTGGTTTAGTACTCAAAAAATCTTTATTACAGGATAAAACAAACATCGTTGCGATAAGCAACAAGCCTATTTTAGTTTTTTGATACAAACCCTTTCGGATAATATTTTTCATTTTTTATTAAAATTTAAATTGTTAATAATTTTAGAGTTTTATGCAGTTAGTAGATTTGGTTAAAATATTTAGAACGTTAGACTTAAACCTGTATTGATTACACGTGATTGTGGATAATATACACCACTTTGTGCAGTCGCTTCTGGATCATATACTTTTTGCTTAGTAAATGTAACAAGATTCAATCCGTTGACATATACTCTCAAACCGCCGAGTTTGGCTTTATCCATCAAGTTTTGTGGAAGATTATAGCCCAACTCTAAGTTTTTCAAACGGATATAATTTTTGCTAAACAAATAATAAGTGTTGTTACCATAGTTACCACCTGAGAAATACGTATCACCTCTACTGGCTAAACGAGGGTCTGTACTGCTGGGGTTGTCTATAGACCATCTATTATCATAAGAATATTTTAAATAGTTTCCAATATCACCAGATTCTGTCTGTACGCGGATAGCAGCACCTGTTGCTCCTTGAAATAAAATATTCAAATCAAAGCCTTTATATCTCAAGTCTAAAGTACTTCCAAAATTAAAAGTCGGCACACCACTCTGATTTAATCTAACTCTATCATCGCCTGTGATTTTTCCATCACCATTATAGTCTTGGAATTTCATATCGCCAGGAATAAGTTTTGAAGTCACAGCACTGTAATCTAATTTATTTGCATCAATAGCCGCTTGATCTCTGAAAACGCCATCAGATTGATAAACTAAGTAAGACCCAATAGGCTTACCTTCTTGCAATTGGTAAGAAGGAGCACCAGGAATTTCATCTAAGAATATAACTTTATTTTGAGCATAGCCACCATTCACACCAAATCTGAAAGTAACTTCTTTTCCAGCTTTGCTATTGTAACCCATGTTAAATTCAAAACCTTTATTATCAACTTTACCTGCATTGACTGGCGGTAATAAAGCATTGATACCAGATGAAGAAGGGGTTGAGCCTGTTTTTTGAATCAAAATTGAAGTTCTTCTATTGTAGAAATATTCCAAAGTCAAATCAAACATATTGTTCAAGAAAGTACCATCAAAACCAATATTATAGTTGTTAGCTCTTTCCCATGTAAAATTAGGATTTGCTAATACTGTTTCTCCCAAAGTTGTCACTACTTGACTATTGATTGGATATTGACCAAAACCATAAGTTGATAAATAAGCAAACTCTTGAAGTTGTCCATTGTAATATACCTGATCATTACCCATTTGACCATAAGATGCACGAAGTTTCAAGTTATCAATACCTGGTACCTTGAAAAATTCCTCTTTTGAAATGTTCCATCCAGCTAACATACCTGGGAAGAAGCCAAATCTACCTGATTCAGGGAAAATATAAGAACCATCATAGCGTCCAATCAATTCAATTAGGTACTTTTCTTTAAAGTTGTATTGAGCACGACCATAATAACCCAAACGTGGTCTATTGTATGCACTGCCACCTGTACTTTGCTGGAGCGAACCGCCTGCAAATAATTGGTCAATGGCAGGAGAAATATAGTTTCTTCTAAAAGCAAAAAAACCTTCGCCTGTGAATTTTTCTTTAGTAACACCTGCTAAAAAATTCAAACCATGATCACCTATTTTTTTATCATAGCTCAATAAAGCTGATAAGTTAGTATTTAAAATTGAACTATAGCTTTGTGACAACCTTGGGTCTTTGAAGTTTGAGCGTACAGCACCTTCTAATTTAGGTGTTACACCATCTGATTCAAAAGTCTTTTTATCCCAATAGTATAATGACCACGGCGTTTGCCAAGTCTTAGTTGTTCTATTATTTTTATCAACTGAACCTGACAAAGTCAATGTCAATCCTTCTACCCAAGGGTTTGTGATCACTATACCACCATTGGCTTGAGTGTAATCAGTCGGATCTTCTTGATATCCTGTTGCATTTGTAGTAATGACATAAGGATTTTGACCATTTTCGATGTCTGGACCTGCTTTACCATTGGGCCATACTTCTGGCTCAGTTGGGCGTCCACGCATCAACATCCTGAAAATAGAACCTGCACTTTCTGTAGGGAATTTACGAAGTTCTCTTCTCACCATTATACCCAAATTGGCATTGATGTATTTATTGACCTTCGCATCTACATTTGTTCTAAAATTGTACTGCTGATAACGAGTAGCTGAGTTTTTATAATAAGCATCTTGATTCACATAACCCAATGAACCCAAATATTTAATATTCTCAGAGCCACCTGAAATCTGTAAATTCTGGCGAGACTGAGGGGACCATGTCTTGAACGCATCGCCAAACCAGTCAGTATTTGGGTGACCCCAAGGATCAGAACCATCTGCATATTTTTTCACATCGGCAGGGCTAAAGTTCGCATTGAGCTTGCTCACACCCGCAGTGGGTGATTGATATGAACCAGTCGTCTGAATCGCTTGCCAAGCAGCAGACCATTCACCAGCTGGTATTGACTTATAAATCGGCAATTCATTCATGATTTTAGCATATTCCGATGCATTCGACATTTGTGGAATTGTCGCAGGCTGAGACCAGCCTTGATTAAAATCATAAGTCACAGTTGGTTTACCAGTCTTTCCTCTTTTTGTTGTAATCAAAATAGCACCATTCGCTGCTCTTGCTCCATAAATAGCCGCAGAAGCATCTTTCAAAACAGAGATACTTTCAATATCGCGAGGGCTTAAACGACCTAAACCGCCATCGCGGTCAGGAATACCATCAATGACAATGAGGGGGCTATTGTTTCCAAGCGTGTTAGTGCCCCGAATCGAAATAGTCGCACCGTCATAACCCGGCTCACCGCTTTGCTGAATCACCACCAAACCAGGTAAGCGACCAGCCAATGAGTTGGAAATGTCCGTAGCTGGTGATTTAATGATTTTATCACCTTGAAGTGTTGCTACAGCACCCGTTACAGTCACTTTTTTCTGAGTACCATAACCGACCACAACAACTTCACCGAGAGTTTTAGGATCTACTTCGAGACCTAAATCAATGGATGAACGACCATTAACGGCTTCTTCTTTAGGTAAAAAACCGATGAATGAGAATACCAAAGTAGCATTTTTATCAGCCACTACAGAGTATGCACCATTAACATCTGAAATCGCACCCGTTTGAGTGCCTTTGACCAATACACTCACACCCACTAACGGTTCTCCTTTTTCGTCAGAGATTTTACCCGTTACGTTTTGAGCGGTGGCGATGGAGGAAATGGTCAGTAATAACATCATGAAAAGCAGATTCAACCTGCTTTTAAAATGAATACTTCGAGTAGAATTAATCATAGATTCTAGAATTGAGTTGGTTAATTAAAGTAGGTTATAAAATAATTTTACGATGAGTAGAATAAAATATAATGGAAATGAAGTGTCAATTATAATAACCGAAACTTATTTTTTAAGGATAAAATAAGCCTTATTAAGTTTTGGTTTTTCGTTTTGTTGTTCAAAGGTAAACTTTATTGTTTCATTTTTATAGCTATTCACAAAATTTTATTGCGAATCTCTAATTATTATCCGAAAGATATAATGATTTAAAGATTTAAAAAAATTGCCCAATTTATATCATATTTGTTAATAATTATTGCAACCGTTTGCATCGCTATTTATATCGTTTGCATAAACATTTCAAACGTTTGCGCAATTTTTTTCTACTTTCGCTTTTTTATATTATCTTCAAACGTTCTCTTATAATTTAGAACTACTATTTTAGAAATATCGTAGATATTTTTTTTAGCCTTGATACTGAGGGGGGCTATGAAAAACCCATATTTACTTAACTATTTATTTTAAAATACGATACTATGGAAAAACATCAAACCACCATTAAAGAAATTGCTCAAGCTTTGAGTGTATCCATTTCTACTGTTTCAAGAGCCTTGCAAGGCGACCCTCGTATTGGTTTGAGGACTAAACAGCGTGTCAATGATTTGGCAAAGTCTCTCCATTATACACCCAATCCTGCGGCTATACTTTTGAAAAAGAAAAAAACCTCAACTATCGGTGTCGTTTTACCTTATTTGAAAGAGGAATTTTTTTCAATGGCAATTACAGGCATTGAAGATATTATTTCTGAAAAAGGTTACAATGTGTTTGTCAGCCAATCAAGAGATTGTTTTGATAGAGAAGTGAAAGCCATTAAATCTTTCATAAATAGCCGCGTGGACGGTGTTATTGTGTCTTTATCTGTAGAAACTGAGAATTATGACCACCTCAAAGAATTAGAAGAATACGGCATTCCTGTCGTGTTTTTTGACCGAACGCCTATTAATTTCCCTGCTCATACTGTCAAGTGCAATGTTTTGGATGGCGCCTATCAAGTTGTCAACCATCTAATTAATAGAGGTATTACCAAAATTGCTCTGCTCAATGGTGCAGAAATACTTGAAGTTTCTAAACAAAGATTTGAAGGATATGCCTCTGCTATTCAAGACAATGGTTTAGAAGTGACCCCTCAGTATGTGAAATATACCAACCTCACAAAAGAAGATACCTGCACTAAAATGCTTGAATTATTGGCTTTAGAAGATAAACCTCAAGCCATTTTTGCATTCAATGATTATGTCGCTCTCAATGCTATGCAAGTTTGTAAACAGAAAGGTTTTACTCCCAATAAAGACATATATTTTGTCAGTTTTGCCAATTTGCCCATATGTTCTTACATGGAAAATCCGCCGATTGCCTCCGTCGAGCAATTCGCTTACACGATGGGTGAAAAAGCTGCTCAAATATTAGTTAATATTATGAACTCCGACAATTTGAACGAACCTTTTCAAGAAGTGCTTTTGAATACAGAAATCTGCATTCACGATTGAAATACCATTAAAATTTGTATCCCTCAGTATTTTACCTATTTTAGCGACGATTTTTTTCACATTTTCTCTAATATCTATTCAAAGCCCAATCGTCATTGAAATGAAAAGCCGCTGCACAACCTATTTCTACATATCAATCATCTCTTTTTTATTATTATCTGCTTGTAAAAATACATCTACTGAGCAAGCTGGAGATAACTCTACCGATACTTCACCTGCTCTTTTTTCACTCCTCTCACCTGAAAAAACCCATGTCGATTTTCAGAACAATATTACTGAGGGGTTGAATACCAATGTCTTGATGTATGAATATTTTTACAACGGCGGCGGCGTAGCAGTCGGCGACATCAACAACGATGGTCTCGACGATATTTATTTCACCAGCAATATGGAATCCAATCGCCTTTATCTTAACAAAGGCAATATGACTTTTGAAGATATTACAGCCGCCGCAGGTGTAGCCGGTCGAGAAGGTCCTTGGAAAACAGGTACGACTATGGCGGATGTGAATGGCGATGGTTTATTGGATATATACGTCTGCTATTCAGGCAATTTAAAACCTGAAAAAAGAGCCAATCAATTATTCATTAATCAAGGCAATCAAGGGGGCAAAGGCGTCACTTTCCTTGAAAAAGCCGCCGATTATGGCTTAAATTGCTTCGGAACAAGCACTCAAGCCACCTTTTTTGATTATGATAAAGATGGCGATTTGGATATGTTTTTATTGAATCATAACCCCAAATCACTCCCTGTTTTGGATGAAGCTTCTACTGCTGAAATACTTAAAAAAGATGACCCTAACAACGGAATGCGCCTTTTCAAACACAATAAAAATACGAGTGGAGAACCCCTTTTTCAAGATGTAACCACTCAAGCAGGCTTATTAAGTTCAGCTTTATCCTATGGTTTAGGGGCTGCTATGGCTGATTATAATGGCGATGGTTGGACGGATATGTACATTTCAAATGATTACACCATTCCCGATTTTCTTTATATTAATGATAAAAAAGGTGGTTTTACAAATGAATTAGCGAAAAGCATAGGGCATAATTCTCAATTTTCAATGGGCAGCGATGCGGCAGATATTAACAATGATGGATTGACCGATATATTCACCCTTGATATGTTGCCTGAAGACAATCACCGCCAAAAACTATTAGTTGCACCTGATAATTATGAAAAATTTGACTTCAATGTTAAAATCGGTTTTGGGCATCAATATATGCGGAATATGCTCCAACTGAATCAAGGTAAAGTTTCCAATGGGGGTGATTCAGGCGGCTGTCTTTTCAGTGAAATAGGGCAGTTGGCTGGCATCTCCAATACGGATTGGTCGTGGTCAGCTTTGTTTGCAGATTATGACAACGATGGTTGGAAAGATTTGTACGTCACCAACGGTTATTTGAGAGACTACACCAATCTGGATTTTTTGAAATATATGGGCGATTATATGCAAAACAACAAAGGCAATATTCAACGTCAAAATGTCTTAGAATTGGTTAAGAAAATACCTGCTTCCAACCTCACCAATTGTATGTTTCAAAATAATGGAAACTCAAATACTGAGGGGGGCTTAACCTTCAAAAAAATAGGGTGGGGAACAGCCAAACCCTCTAACAGTAACGGTGCAGCCTACGCCGATTTGGACAACGATGGCGACCTCGATTTAATCGTCAACAACATCAATCAAGCTGCATTTATTTATCAAAATGATGCTGATAAACAGCCCAATAAAAACCATTATTTGAAAGTAAAATTGCTTGGAAATGAGCAAAATCGCTTAGGATTAGGGGCAAAAGTGTCCATATATCATTCACCCCTTGGGGGTCAGGGGGCTGGTCAAATGCAATATTTAGAGCAAATGCCAACGCGCGGTTATCAGTCAAGCGTATCACCCATTTTACATTTTGGATTAGGTCAAAGTACAATAATTGACTCTTTGAAAATCGTTTGGTTGAGTGGAAAACAAGAGATTATCAAAGCTTTGAAAGTTGATAATTTATTTGTTTTAGAAGAAAAAAATGCTTCAAATAATGCTCAAAATGCCTCAAATACTGAGGGGGTTATATTTAAAGAAATCCCTTCACCAATGGCATATAATTCTACTAAAACCGCTATTAATGATTTCAAAAGGCAACCATTATTGACCAATCCTCTGTCATTCGTCAGCCCCTGTTTAGCTAAAGGCGATGTCAATGGTGATGGCTTAGAAGACGTGTATGTAGGGGGTGCGAGCGGTCAGACAGGTGCATTATTTATTCAGGGTAAAAATGGTTCTTTTACTCAAAAACCTCAAACTGCATTTGAATTTGATAAGCAAAGTGAAGATGCCGATGCTTTATTTTTTGATGCTAACAGCGACGGTTTCAACGACTTATATATATGCAGCGGCGGTTATGCGAATTTTCAACCCGAAGACCCAGCCTTGCAAGACCGACTATACATCAACGATGGCAAAGGTAATTTTACTAAAAGCCTGAATGCTTTGCCTAAAAATTTAGCAAGCAAAAGTTGTGTCAGAGCAGCAGATATGAATGGTGATGGCAAGCTCGATTTATTCGTTGGTGGTCGAGTGATTGTCGGGCGTTATCCCGAGACCCCCCTCAGTATGTTGTTGATAAATGATGGACAAGGCAATTTTACAGACCAAACCAATGCTTTAGCCCCCAATCTTCAAAAAATAGGGATGGTAACAGACGCTGCATTTTATGACTTGAATAATGATAAAAAACCCGAACTCATAGTCGTCGGCGAGTTTATGCCAATCACGGTTTTTGCTATAAATAATGGAAAATTTGAAGACGTGACCCCTCAGTATTTTGATAAAAAATACAGTGGTTTGTGGAATAAACTCTTAGTGGAAGACTTGAATGGCGATGGCAAAGCAGATTTAATCGTCGGTAATTTAGGTTTAAATTCTCAATTAAAAGCGTCTGAAAAAGAACCTGCCGAGCTATTTTATAAAGACTTTGACGACAATGGTTCTGTTGATCCAATTCTCTGTTTTTATAATAAAGGTAAAAGTTATCCATACATCACTCGCGATGAACTTTTAGACCAAATGAGCATCATGCGGACGCGTTTCCCCGATTATAAAAGCTATGCAGATGCTGGTATGAAAGACATTTTCAAGTCCGACGAACTCAAAGGGGCGACTCGTTTAGAAGCGAATACGCTCAAAACAATGCTTTTCATGCTCGATGCGAGCAATAAATTTCAAGCAAAAGAATTGCCTTTAGAAGTGCAATCTTCGCCCATTTTTACCATCACGACGCTTGATTTTAATAAAGATGGTAAAAAAGACATTTTGCTGGCAGGCAATATCAACCACGCCCGCTTGAAATTTGGAAAATATGACGCCAATTATGGTCTTTTACTGAGGGGGGATGGTCAAGGCAGCTTTTCAACAGTGACTCAAGGTCAAGCAGGTTTCAGACTTCAAGGTGATGTGAGGAGCATTATTTCTTTAAAAGATGTGTTGATTTTTGGGGTGAATCAAGAGGGGTTGAAGGCTTATAAATTGAAATAGCTATGAAAATAAGTGAGTACCCTTTTTTATCAATATCTATTTTGATTTGAGTTGAAGTCGTTTGTGTATTGCGGACAATTAATTTATTTTCAAACTATCAACGCCGTAGTGAATATGACATTGCTTGAGAAAATCACTGTACAATTTAAAATTAGTACACTCAGTAAAATTTGATTCAGAGGGAAATGCTTTTGTTCTAAAACATTCAAAGCAAATTTCAAAATTGAGGATAGGTTGGTCATTTTTATCTAAAAAGATAATGGCATTGCGAGGTTTATAGCAACAAGATTCTGAAGTTGTTTGGAATTTCAATGTGATATTTTGTTTATAATTGAGCATTATATGACTCAATGAATCAATTTGAGTCTGATTTAATTCCACCCCAAGGTGTTACAACAGGATACTGTTTCGTCAAGGTGACTGTATAAATATCTACCTCGTAGTTAGGAAAAGAAATCAACAATACTTTATGGGCTTCATTAAATGGAAAAGTTGCACGCCGCTCTTGCGTATTCATCTTGCCATACCAGCCACATTTTATTTTCCCTTGTTCTTGCAATCGTTTCTCATATCGCATTCTGTTGCAATGACTGAAAAAGATAAGAGCTGATAGTAAGAGAAGGTTTTTCATGAGATGATAAATATTGTTTTATGATTTTAAATCGAAATTATCTACTAATTGGAACATTGCACAAACCTATAAGGTTTTTAAAACCTTATAGGTTTATAATCAATGAGTTATGAATTTAATTTTTTATAAATTACTTCAAAATGTCGTATTGCTCCAATCAATAGATAATTCCATTTTAAATTAAAAAAACCCGTAAGAATCCGCTAAACCCGTGTCATCCGCGTTCCAATAAAACTACTTCACTACAACGCTATTAAAAATAACTCTCGACGAATATTTTCCATTTTCAAAACCTAAAAGCCTAATTTTGCATTTCTATAAAAAGCCTTACCAAGCAAAAACTCATCATTTATCACTCATCACTCATCACTAAAAAAGCATGTATCAAAAATTACTACTCTTAGCCATTATTTTATTGGCTAACACCAGCCAAGCACAAGTGACTGCCACGCCCGTATTTCCGGGACCCGATGATAATGTCACTATTACTTTCAATGCCAAAGAAGGGAATATGGGATTAGCTACCGAAACGGGCGATATTTACGCTCACACGGGCGTCATCACGGATAAAAGCACAACGCCAAGCGATTGGAAATACGTCAAATTTTTATGGACAGTGAATGACCCCTCAGTAAAATTGACGCCGCAAGGGAATGGCATTTATACTCTATCCATTATGAATATCAGAGCATTTTATAATGTGCCAGCGGCTGATAAAATTCTTAAATTGGCTTTTGTTTTCCGCAATTCCAACGGCAGTAGAGTTGGTAAAACAGCTTCTGAAGGCGATATTTTCTACGATATTTATTCAAGCGGAAGTGCTTTGAAGACACAACTCGTCTCGCCCGTAGCATTTTCTACCATTTATAGCACCATCGGGCAGATGATTAATGTGAAAGGTGCAGCGTCCAGTGCCAGTAATTTGACTTTGACGGATAATGGTGTCGTCATTGCCTCAGCTAATACTGCTAAGGAATTGACGAAAACTATCACGGTGGCGTCGGAAGGCGGGCACAATGTTGTTTTCAAAGCGGAATTAAATGGGGCAGTTGATTCATCTACATTTAGTTATGTCGTCACGCCAACGATTACCATTGCTGACCCTCCGAAAGGGGCGGAGTTGGGTGCTAATATCAACGCAGTAGGCGATAGTGTGACGCTTCTTTTTCAAGCACCGCTCAAGCAAAGCGTGTATGTGATTGGTAGTTTCAATAATTATCAAGTGGATACTAAATATTTGATGAAAAAGAGTGTCGATGGAAAAACATGGTGGGTTTCTATCGGTGGCTTGACGCCCAAGCAAATATATACGTATCAATATTTGGTGGATGGCACCATCAACGTTGCCGACCCCCTCAGTACTTTGGTGCTTGACCCTAATAATGACCGTTTTATTCCAGCCATTACATATCCGAATATGCCAGCGTATCCTGTTAGAGCAACAGGTATTGTATCGGTACTTGAGCCAGGCAAAACGCCTTATGTTTGGAAAACGACAAATTATACACGTCCTGAAAAAAAGGATTTGGTCATTTATGAATTGCATATCAGAGATTTTATTGCTCGCCATGATTATCAAACGCTGATTGATACGATTGCTTATTTGAAAAATTTAGGCATAACAGCTATTGAACTCATGCCTGTGAGTGAGTTTTCAGGTAATGAAAGTTGGGGCTATAATCCTATATTTCACAATGCTTTGGATAAATATTATGGAACGATTGATAAATTCAAGGAGTTTGTAGATAAATGCCACGCGAATGGGATTGCTCTCATTTTAGATATTGTTTTCAACCAAGCAGACAATGCCAGTCCTTTGGCAAGGCTATATTGGGATGGTTCAAAACCTTCTGCTAATAGTCCTTATTTAAATCCAACGGCAATGCATCCTTTTAATGTATTCAATGATTTTAATCATGAAAGTGAATACACTAAAAACTATGTGGATAAATGCTTAAAATATTGGTTGACAGAATATAAAATTGACGGCTATCGCTTTGACCTCGCCAAAGGCTTTACTCAAAAAGCATCAAGCAATGATGGCGTTTTTGCAGCGTATGATCAATCTCGTGTGGATATTTTGAAGCATTATCATCAAACTATTCAAGCGACAACGCCAGGTGCTTATACTATTTTGGAATTATTTTCTGATAATTCAGAAGAAACCGCTCTCGCTACTGAGGGGATGATGGTTTGGGCAAATGTCAACGGTACATCCAATGAAGCAACGATGGGCTATGCAGGCAATGGCTTGACTCGTTTTTCATCAAAAGCAAGAGGGTGGGCTGATGCCAAACACGATAAGCACATCGCTTATATGGAAAGTCATGATGAGGAGAGATTAATGTATAAAAATCTACAATTTGGTAATTCATCAGGCAATTATTCAATTAAAAATGACTTGAATATTTCATTAAAAAGAATAGAGTTGATTTCAGCCTTCTTTTACACAGTGCCGGGTCCTCGCATGTTGTGGCAATTTGGTGAATTGGGTTATGATTTTAATATTGATTTTAATGGTAGAGTAAACAATAAGCCGATTCGTTGGGATTACTTCGCCGACAATGCTCGCAAGCGTATATATAACGTGTCGCGCAACCTTTTGGAATTGCGGAAGAACAATGCTGCTTTCCGTACCACTAATTATTCAGAGGCTGATTTGGGGTCAGGCTATTCAAAAGCCTTTCATGTTCAGGATGCTGATTTTAATTTAACGGTCATTGGTAATTTTGATGTGGTAGCGACTGATGTGAATCCTGCATTTCAAAAGACGGGCTTGTGGTATAATTTCTTAACAGGCGATTCTATCAATGTTTCTGATAAAAATGCGGTTATTCGTTTGTTGCCTGGCGAGTATAGAGTTTATACGTCTGTGCGGCAGCCGAGACCAGCGGGCGGATATGTAAAATATACATTGACCGCTACAGAGGAATTTGCCAATCAAGTGAATGAATTTATGGTTTATCCGACCCCCTCAGTATCAGGCAATATTTTCATTGGTTACAACCTTAAAAATGGTGGCGATGTGCAATGGACGGTCTATAATACAGTTGGGCAGCAAGTGTCGGCGTCAAATAAAAAAACATTACCGCAAGGAAGTTATCAAGATGCTTTGAATATGGAATTGCCAGCAGGGACATATTTGGTGAAGTTGATGGTGAATGGGGCGATGGCTACTAAGAAGTGGATAAAATTTTAAATAAAATATTCAAAACCTCTTTGGATAATTCAAACTCATGTTATACATTTGCACCGCGTCAGGCGACTAGCTCCTGCCGAACCTCCCCAGGGTGGAAACACAGCAAGGATAAGGCGGTTGAGCAGTGTGCCTGGCGTATTTTTTTAAGTGGGAATTTGAACCCTATTCCTTTATAGAGCCTTTCTATTTTTATCCAAAGTTTAAAAATATCCTAAGGGATGCCTTTGGAATAAAGTCTAAAAATTTTAAATTTAATCGACATGAAATTTTTTATAGATACTGCCAACCTCGATCAAATCCGCGAAGCAAAAGACTTAGGTATTCTTGATGGCGTCACGACCAACCCATCTCTTATGATGAAAGAGGGCATTTCAGGAACTAATAATGTGATGAAACATTACAAAGCTATCTGCGATATTATGGGCGATGGCGATGTGAGTGCGGAAGTGATTGCGACAGATTTTAAAGGCATGATAGATGAAGGACAAAGGTTCTTCGATATTGCAGACAATATAGTGGTGAAAGTACCGATGATTAAAGACGGTATCAAAGCTATCGCTTGGTTTACTGAACATCAAATTCCGACCAATTGTACTTTGGTTTTCTCAGCGGGTCAAGCTATTTTAGCGGCTAAAGCAGGAGCAACTTATATTTCACCGTTTGTGGGAAGAGTAGATGATATTAGCTGGGATGGTATTGGTTTGATTAAACAATTGGTTGAAATCTTTATGATTCAAGGTTATACGACTGAAATATTAGCAGCGAGCATCCGCACACCACTCCATATAGTACAAGCTGCTCAAGCAGGTGCGGATGTAGTGACTTGCCCGCTGTCTGCTATGTTGGGTTTATTGAAACATCCATTGACTGACATTGGTTTGCAACAATTTTTGGATGACCATGAAAAGGGAAAAGCCAAATCTAATTAATCATTGATTGAAATGAAAGAAAATCAACCCATAGCAAAGCCTGTCATCAAACACATTGCTATCGCGGGTAATATCGGGGCAGGGAAAACGACTTTAACGACTCAGCTTGCCAAGCATTTCTCTTGGGAACCGCATTTTGAAGATGTGGCGGACAATCCCTATCTCGCTGATTTCTACCACGACATGCATCGGTGGTCTTTCAACCTACAAGTCTATTTTTTGAATAGCCGCTATCGCCAAATTGTGGACATTCAAAGCGGCGATAAAACCATTATTCAAGATCGCACCATCTATGAAGATGCTCATATCTTCGCACCGAACTTGCATGAAATGGGTTTGATGTCGAAACGCGATTTTGAAAATTATTTCAGTTTGTTTGAATTGATGAATAAACAAGTGTCGCCACCCGACCTTTTGATATATTTAAGAGCGAGCATTCCAACATTGGTTGAACATATACAAGCGCGCGGGCGTGATTATGAAGGGTCTATTTCTTTAGATTATCTCAAACGCCTCAATGAACGCTACGATTCATGGGTTTCGGGCTATGCGGAAGGTAAGTTGTTGATTATCAATGCGGATGACATAGATTTTATCAACCGACCAGAAGATTTGGGCGAAATTATCAGCAAAGTACAAGCAGAATTACACGGTTTGTTTTAAAAGAATAGTTGAATTTTTGACGAAACTAAGAACAAAAACCACCGTATTAATACAGAATGTTTAAAATATTCAACACAATAGCTTGGGAAGATTAAAAAAAAGTTATCTTTGCGGGCATTTTTATTAAAAATCTTTATTATAACTGATTGGCAATTATAAATTTTCAAGAATGGCAAAAGTAAAACAAAACGTAAAAAAAGAGGAAGTCCTGATTGATGTGGCGGAAGTGACTCACGACGCACAAAGTTGGTTTGATACTTATAAAAAACCGTTGTTAATAGGCGTTGGTGCAATAGTGGTTTTGATAGGTGCTTCGCTTTGGTACAAATCCAATGTAGCAGCTAATCAAAAGAAAGCGGTGGCAGCGATGTGGCAAGCTGAACAAATGTTCGAGCGCGATTCATTCGCTTTGGCATTGAACAATCCAGGCGGTGGCTTTGAAGGTTTTCAAGGCATTGCCAGCAAATACAGCAGCACACTAGCGGGCAATTTAGCCAAATATTATACAGGCGTTTGCTATCTCAATCTTGGTAAATTTGACGAAGCCATCAAAAGCTTAGAAGATTTTTCTCCTTCAGGCGAAGTGACACCTACTATGAAATATGGTGCATTGGCAGATGCTTACAGCGAAAAGAAAGATTTTTCTAAGGCTTTAAAATTGTATAAAGAAGCAGCGGATGCAGGTGGTGTAGATGATTTGAAAGCATTTTACTTAAAGCGTTACGGCATGTTGAGCGAAATTCAAAACGATGCCAGCAGTGCAGTGGATGCTTACAAACAAATCAAAGAAAAATATGCTCAAACTCAAGAAGCGCGTGATATTGAAAAATACATCGCTCGGGCAGAAGCTAAAAAGAAATAATATCAACAATCGAAAGAAATAAACAATCTGCATAGTTAAGGTGAAGCCGTCAAACGCTTCACCTTTTTTTGTGGGTTGTCTATGATCTATAAGATAACCTGAGCCATGAGGTTATTGTTTGCCATCGTGATTTTTATCAAGTTTGAATCACTCTTAGTATTGTTGTAAAACACCCCAGTTTCAATAATTGCTTTAGTCAATATTTCTATAACTGGAACTGAAACACTGTTGCCAACTAATTTCATCCATCTTGCTCTATTCTCTGGTAATAAATAGTTTTTTGGAAAACCTTGAATCAAACACGCTTCTTCTTTTGTTATTCTACGATAATTTTCTTTATTATAAACATGATTGATGAAGAATTTTCTATGCTCTTCTTCGTTTTTTGCATTTATTACTTTTGTCGTTACATAGTCGTTAGTGTCACTTGCTACAAGAGTTGGAAAGATATTCGAGGTTGGTAAGAAAATTCTATTAACGCCATAAAGTCCTGTACTAATTTTGGTATTCTTAAAATCATATCTTACTTCGTTTGAAGTAATAATTCCTTTTTCGATTAGCGTTGGTAATATTTTAGAAATAGAGATTTTTTTTAATTTAAATTCTCTGTTCATTTTCAATGTGTCAACTACCAAAATATCAGTATCACAATTATTGATTATGATACTTTCTTCTTTTGTTAAATCTGCTATCTTATTCCTATTAATTAAGAATGAGTAATTGTTTTTTTTCAATATTCCTAATTTTACTAACTCATCCAATTCATTTTCATTAATAGAATGGTCTAAATCTTGGAAATGTTTTAAAGAAAGAGGGTTGCCATCTAAACTTCCATATGTACTTTTTCTTCTATTTTTAAGTAATAAAAGGCAAATTTTTTTTTGCTTTTCTGTTGTTGCTTTAATATCCCAAGAATGAATAGTTGAATGTCCGTTTCGTAAATCATTGAATAGAAAATAATCGTTTAAACCATTACTGGTTGATAAACTCATACTTTTGGGAGTAATAATCTCTCCAAACAAATCTTTTGGCATTTCATTTTGTTGGGCTATAATTTTTTCATTAAAGTCCGATAAAATGTCAGCTAATTTTATTTTATGATCAAGTGGTTTTGGTAATTTAAATTTGTCTGCAAATTCTTTTTCTCGAAAACCTATAATGTAAATTCTGATTCTATTTTGAGGAACGCCATAGTCAAAAGAATTTAAAACATAATAGTTTGCAAAATAACCTGCTGCCTTTATCCTTTCTAAAATATATGTCAATGCTTTTTTATTTCTTGGGTCAACTAAACCCTTAACATTTTCAAAAATAAAAGCATCTGGTTTTGATTGATTTAATAAGAATATTGTGTCATTCCACAATTGCCCTCTATCATCATCAAAACCCAAATTTCTTCCTGCAATAGACCAACTTTGGCAAGGGACACCTGCTGTCAGAAGATTATGTTTGGGTAATTGTTTAATTTTGGTAATGTCACCCAAGTTTTTCTCAATAGTTTCTTTTGAATTTCGGCAGTATGTATCAATGGCATCTTTGCTTATTTCGCTAAAATGCAGACACTCCCCACCATTGTTTTCAAGTGCTATTCTGAAACCACCAATGCCCGAAAATAGGTCTATGAAAGTAAATTTCGTTTTCTGCATTCTTCCTATTTTAGTAATGATTGGTCAAAGTTTATAGGAGGGTCAATTTCTAAAAATTCACGATAAATTCTTTCTTTATATACTTTCCCAAGTTTGTTTACTTCTGTAATGAAAGTTTCATAAGTGCCTTCTCCACCAATTAAATCCCAAAATTCATTACCAATTAAAACTGATTCGTCTTTGTGCATATTAAACCATCGCATTGGAAATGTCCATTTGTAATCTTCTTTTTTACCATAAGGATTGTAAACAAGTGCATAAAAAGCAAAGTCCACTTGCTTTGGATTCATCGCCAATAATTTCAACATTTTTTCTTTACTTACTTTTGTTTGGTCGCTGTTTGGCAGTGGTGCTTTAAGTTCAAACGCATATTTTGTATTTGTTTCTTCGTTATGGATAAAAATATCACATGTTACACTTACGGGAATCGGTGCTCCACCGCCTTGTCTAACGTATTCAAGTTCTTTTGACCAGTTGGGTTTAGTTTTTGATTCGCCTTTTGGGTTGTGTTCAAGGTTATTTAAGACTTCTTGTATCCTTCTCAAACTTTCACTTCCCACAACTCCATTCATGCTATGTCCCACTGAACAATGTCCATGATTTTCTTGAGCTACAACTTGGGCTAACTTTTCCCAAACGCCACCAAAAGGTGTTACAAACCTTCTTTCAAAATGTGAACCTTTAAATATTTCGTCAGGCACTAATGCAGAGTAAAGTGGTTTTGAAGAATGATGCTTTTCTTTTATAAATGGATCGTTTTTAAGGACATTGTTCATAACTCTATCCATCATAGTTGAAACTACATACATTATTGCTTCTCTAATTCGTTTTTTCTTACTCATATTAAATTAAATGTCCGTCTGCAAATTCGCTAATTCATTTTATATGATGCAAAATTTTGTACAACTCGCAAATATGAGAAAGTTTCATGGTATTTCTTGTTTTCATTGCCAAAAATCTTCCGAAAAGCAATGTCATTTTTTATATCCACAAAATGCATAAATCAATTTTTATACAAAAATACATATAATCCCTGTTCTAATCATTTTGTTGTTAAATTCGTGAAAATATTTCACTAACTTTTAAATTCAGCAAAAATGAGTAAGAGTACTAAAATCTTAATTGGAGTTTTGACTTTATTGCCGATTGTGGGCTTCATAATCTATATATGGTATTTCATTCAAATCATGTTTACCATCAGTGAGAATAATGGTATAGCTCCCAATGTGAATCTTTTTAAAGACCATTTCGCTTCTATTTTTATCATGTTAGCTCTTATTGTTTTAGTGAGTCTCGGATTACTGATTTTCTACATTGTCCATGCAGTCAATAATAAAGCACTGAATAGCAATGAACGCTTGATGTGGATTCTCCTTTTTATTTTCCTTCCGTCAATTGCCTTTATCATTTATTGGATATTGAGAATTTGGCAAGACCCCCGACAAGAGTTAAAGACAAATGAAAAATATTTGGATGGTCAAATTTAGATTGTGATATTTTAATGGGAACGCGGATGACGCGGATTAAGCGGATTTTCACAGATATTTAGATTTTAACAGAAAATCCGCGTTAATTCGCTTAATCCGCGTCATCCGCGTTCCTAATTCCTAATTTTTATTTCCTAATTCTCATTCTCTATTAAAAACCTCAATCGCCTGTTTATATTTATTTTTAGGATTCTTCATAAATAGAGGTATAAAACAAGCAGTTGCTCCAACCCAAGCAACTGGTGAAGGTGTGAAATTTGTATTGCCATTGTCCAATTTTTCTGTTTTACCCATTAAACACCCTGCTACAAATGCTGCTGCCCCTAAAACTATAAAGGTGGCTTTAGTATTAGAAAGCCTTTTGCCTTCATTTAAGAGCTTCATACTGAGGGGGTTAGCGGAAAGCCTATTCTCCAAGTTCTTATATTTAAACTCTTGAGCAGTAAAAGGAGCATCTTGAAAATAATATGCTTTAATCGTATAAGGTACGCTGTATAGATAAGTGCTACCGTCGTAATAACTGATGTTCGAGATGGATTGTTTCGACAAAATATTGATTTTACCTTCTTGTTCCAAGCGATACCAATCGGCTTTGGTTTGCTTTTTATTCATAATCCTCTGAAAATAACCATCGCTACCCAAATAGGATTTAATATCCGTATTCAGATACTTTTGGTTATTGTCGAGATAAAAATACTTTTTCTTTAAACTCGGTGTGGCATTGGAATAAATCTTTTCACCTGAGTTTAGTTCTAAATAAAATTTCTGAGTGGATTGAGCCAATACATTGAAAATAATGGCGAGAGCAGCGAGGGTCAAAAGTGTTTTTTTCATAGTTATTGAATTTAATGATGAGGAATATAAAACAAACGAATCAAACAAAAATAACAATTAAATGCCAATTATTCAATAAGTGATTTTTCTTTAACATTTATTTAATTCTAAAAAAATCAGTGCTAATCAGCCGAATCCGTGTCATCCGCGTTCCCATCGAAATCTAATAAATTGTCAACACATTATCGCCGATGATAAAAGAACTGCGCCCCTTCGTTTGGCTTTCCACAACTTGCTCGCCAATAAAGCGAAGTACAATATCACGCTGTTCAATGGGTAGTTGCGTTTTGGCAGTCCAATGTTGTTTTGTTGGAATATCAATAATAACTAAAGCATTGCCACCAGCAAATTCCCACCACATATTGAAATGGCTTGTATCGCTGTCGTAATAAATTGTGCCTCCTCTGCCTTCGGTTGTGATGCGAAGTTTTGGTTTTCCTTCTGGATTTGCCCAATTTTTGTTTGCTTCATTTAGTCTTAAATCTTCTAAACGGTCTAAAACATCTTGAATATTTTGGACAAATTTGGGTTCTATATCCAACCAATGAATAATATCCGCCGCCGATTCACCGACTTCTAAATGTCTGCGAACGAGATTCCTTAAAAGCTCAATTCTTGAAAATTCCATCAATTGCTCCCTGTGGTTCTCGAAATAGTCAGCAGCCATTTTTTCTCCAGTTGCCTCTGCTTGTACACGGGCTTCGCGGGCAGCATCCAACTCAACTTCTGCTTGTTTTCGGATAGCTTCAGCATTGGCTGTGATGGTATCGGCAGCCGTTAAGGCATCTTTGAATGCCTTTTCCATGAGTTGTTGATTTTGTTGAATGTATTTTTCGTAATTGTCCATATTTTGTCATTATATTGGTGCTAAGTTGTTAACTTTTAAATTAAAAATCAAATGTTCAGCAATATTCTATTCGTCATAACGCTCATTTTCTTTGGCTGTCTTGCCAAACTTTTACAAAAACCGATGCCCGGTGGCGACTATGGTGTGGGTTATGCCTACGGCTTTTTAATTTTTGGGGCGGGCTTCATTATTTCTACTGGGCTTTTGGCTTGGAATATGAATGTGAATCACTGTTTTGATTGGGTTTCACGCTATCGTAATTGGCTGGTTTTTGTGGGTTGGGCAGCCTTTACTGCGACTACTTTTTGGAGTTTAGAATACCATACAAAGTGGAATGATAGCGCGTTTCCGCAATTTATGCGCTGGTTTGCCTTTAGTAAGTTATATATTTGGTTGCCGTTTTTGGTATTCGGTTCGTGCTTGTATCTCATCAATGCACAACGTGTTGCAGGGTTTCCGCCTTCTTGGGTGAAAATTATTACACAATTGGGTTTTTCAGTCAGTTTATTGATAGGGTTGTGCATTTTGGGGGTATTTAGCAAACTCTGGGTGATGAAATCAATAGATAAATTTCAATTGAGAAGCACTTGGCAATCAAATAAACAAGCAGAATATAAGGCTACTTTAGACCAAATAATAAACTATAATGACACAACAATAAATTGGCTTTTAAAATTTGTGGAGCAGGGTATGGATAAAAACCTGCGCGATAATGCCATTGCCAAGATAAAAACGTATGCCAATTGGGAAGATGAGATGATAGCCATTTTAACACAAAAAGACTTGGCAACAACATGGGCTTATGACGATTATTCTCACTATGTTTATGCGTTTTTAGATGGAAATAAAGTGGAACATCCTGAAAAATTTATTCAGCCTATTAAGTACAGCCTTAAAGTGTTTGCTATCAGAGCAGAAAACGACCTTGATGACCCTTATAAACGTGAATTGTGGAGTTTGAATCTTGAATCGTTTTGTCGGACGTTAGAATCACAATTTAAAGATTATGCTAAAGAATTCAAACCTGGCATGTTGAAATTGCAACAGGTTTTAGCTATCGAATATCCCGAACGGAAAAGCAAAGACCATATAAAATGGTACGATAAAATAGTAAAAGCATACCGCCATGCTGTAAAAAACTGGTTAAATTCAAATTAAAACATTAATCCCATTCACTTTCTAATTATTGACTTGGTTCAGTATTTTTATAGTTACTCTACAATTTTTGCCTGCACATAAAAGTTCTCATCCACCTTAAAATCGCTCTTGGATTTGATAAATGTTTTGCTCGATTTCCATTCTTTTGTCGGATAAATAAAAGCATATTTCCCTTTTTCAAGACTGACTTTTATAGGCATATTAAAATTAGAAAGGCAGTTTGTCCAACGGTATTCTATTTTATTTTTGGATACTTTACATTCTAAAATAGGGATGTCAATCTGTCGTAAATATTGGTCAAAAATGGGTTGTAAATCCTTGCCCGATGCTTTAATCATATAGTTTTCAATGTCCGCAGCATCCACTGTTTTATGGTAAAAGGTTTTGTTCAGACCCCTCAGTATTTGACGCCATTTTTCATCATTGTCCACGATTTGACGCATTGTGTGTAGCATATTCCCACCTTTTGGATACATATCGCCCGAGCCTTCGTTGTTCACATTGTAAATGCCAGTCACTGGAGATTTATTTCGTATGCCCTTTCTTGTACCAATCACATATTCAGACCCTGCTTTTTTACCATAATGATACTCCGTATAAAGCGATTCGCTATAATTGGTAAAACTTTCGTGAATCCACATATCAGCGATGTCATTGTAAGTAATATTATTCGCAAACCACTCATGACCCGATTCATGGATAATAATAAAATCCCACTTCAATCCCCAACCTGTACCTGATAAATCTCTGCCCAAATACCCATTCGCATATTGATTGCCGTATGTCACCGAGCTTTGATGTTCCATGCCCAAATACGGCACTTCTACCAATTTGAAACCATCTTCATAAAATGGATAAGGACCAAACCAATGTTCAAAAGCCTTCAACATCATCGGCACTTGCTTAAATTGCTTTTTCGCTTTTTCTAAATTTTCAGGTAAAACATAATAATCCAAGCTCAATTCTCCTTTTTCTCCTTGATATTTTTCAGAAAAGTGGGTATAATTGCCAATATTCACATTCACACCATAATTATTGATAGGATTTTTGACAAACCAATTAAATGTACGTGTACCATCTGCATTCTCAATAGTTTTTACCAAACGACCGTTTGATATGTCCATCAAATTTTTCGGAACAGTGATAGCGATTGACATTGAATCAGGCTCATCGTACATATGGTCTTTGCAGGGCCACCAAACACTCGCCCCCAAGCCTTGACACGATGTGGCAATAAATGGATTGCCTTTTGTATCCTGACTCCAACTAAATCCACCATCCCACGGAGCATTTTCAGCCTCTTTTGGAATGCCTTCATAAAACACCGTCAACTCATAATTTTTGCCTTCATACTGAGGGGTCTTCATGTCAACAAAATAGGCATTCTTTCCTTTTTTCTGAAAGCTCAATTCTTCATTGTTTTGAACAATTTTATTAATAGTCAAAGGCGGTTGCAAATCAATTTGCATCACTTTTTGACTTTTCAGAACGGTGTAATGAATGGTATTACTCCCTCCAATGCTCTTTTGAGTCGGATTGACAGCCACTTTTAAGTCATAAAATGTCAAATCCCACCAAGTACGTTCGGGTGTTCGGCTACCTCGGAGTGTATCATCTTGAGTGAATAGGGGCTTTTGTGCTGATGCTATATTTGACAAAAGCATGGATAGATAGAGGGCTATGGAGTATTTATTCATTCTTATTTCTAATTGTGATTCAAAATCCCATTTTTATTGTAAAATTAAAGATTTTAGCTCTTGTGCTATGTTTTATTTGTTTTTTCTTTCTAAAAAAAAGACCCCCTCAGTATATAGCCTTCTGAAAGCCTTTATACTGAGGGGGTGAATATTTTTCTTCATTTTCTCTTTCTTAATGAACCTTTGAAGTCGAAGACATAAAAGATACTTCAAAAAGGGTCGGGATACCCCTCAATAATTTAGATAATTCTAACTCAAATCGTCATTTTTTTCTTTTACCCTTTTGTGCTATTTGCCGCTTTAATGCTTCAATCTCTTGTCTATATTTTTCTTCTAATTTAGCTTCCAATTTGATTTCAATCTCTTGTAATTCCATATTGTAGCCTCTTTCAATTTCATCTTCAATATTCATTTTACGTCTCAAATCTTCATCAGCAATTGCCTTTGTCAAACGGTTTAAAATCTGTTCAATCAACGGATCTTTTGACTTGTTTTCGTAGTTTAATTTCTGATCATTTTCTGTTTTGTAGCGTTGGCTGACGTTCAGAATAATAGAGAGCATACCTTTTGCAATTTCGGTATCTTCCATTAAATATTTAAATACGGTATCATATATCGGATTCGCTATTATCATTTTCGCTATTTTTAGTCAAAAAAAAACAGTTGAATACATATTTTTAATCACAAATATACACATTTTAAAGGGTTTATCAATTTCCTGTCTCCAGTTTTTTATGGCGATTTTTGAATGTATATCGCCTTCTGAAAGCCTTTATATGGTGCGTTTCGCTCCATCAAGCCAAAGGCATGACTGAAGGGGCAATATTTTTCTTGATTTTCTCTTTCTTAATTAACCTTTCAAGTCAAAGACTTAAAAGATACGACATAAAGGGTCTGGAGACCCATTTACGAGCAGCCCCGTTCTTTTATTGAAAATTGTGAGTTGTTTGAAGTATATTCTGCGCCAGCGGGGAAATCCCAGAGGGATAAAATATCGGTAGAAATAATTACCCCACCTTACCAAGTCCCGTAGGGACGCAATATCAAATTAATTCATGGAAGATATATTTCTCGTCATAATCAACTTCAAATTTTTGAAGCATCTCCAAATATTCTTCCCTGAATGTTTTCTTTTGATGGTGTAATTCTTGATTTTCAATATACTCTGTAACTGTCTTTATTTGGGATTTGCTATAAGAAAAAGCACCGTATCCTTCTTGCCACTCAAATCTTGTTTTTATAAATTTTTTTTCATTAATCCATTTTGAAGAACTGCCTTTTATGTCCTGTAACAAATCTGAAATGGACTGAGAAGGTCGAAGCCCAATAAGAATATGAACATGGTCGGGCATTCCATTGATAATAAGCAGTTTATGCTTGTTATTTTGAACTATACCTGTGATGTACTTATATAACTCATCCTTCCATGAAGAATGAATAACACCATCTCTATATTTTACTGCGAAGACGAAATGAATGTGAATCTGGGTGTAGGTGTTTGGCATGTTTGTAAATTTATATCGTCCTTACAGGACTTTTAAAAGGGTTTTCTCATTTTGCTACCAATATTTAATCCCTAACGGGATTATTTAAACCTTTCAATCTGGTTAATTTATGATAAATATGGTTTTTAGGCTTCTTTTCAAATTCTTCATAATGTTTTTTTTCATCTTCAATCAAGTAATCAATAATATCATCAATTAATTCTCTTTTTGTTTGTTTTTTAATATTATCATCATAAAGCTCTATTGAGGTATCAATATAATCGTTTTCATCTAAAACTATCTTTTCATTTCTGTATAGTTTATGCGTTTTTGTTATAGCATCTTCAATAGAATCAGCTTGAACTTTGACAGTTCTTGATAAGGTTTCTATTATTTCAATTTTAAATGTTTTCATAAAATGATTTTTTTATATTTCCACAGAGCAAGTTTATTCTGAATATTTAATTCCATAACTTTTTATATTTTCCATTTGCTAAAAACTCAATTAGTCCTAAATCTCTTAAAAATTGAATTTGTTGTCTAATTTTTGCTTTTACATTTTGATTATTAGGGTACATCGCTTTCAATTTTGTTGCAAAAAAATATACTTCATTTAACGTAAATTCTTGCTTATTTATAGAAATTAAACAATTGAATACATCCAACTTCCAACCTGACAAGGAGGAAGATATAGAATTTGTTGCATCTTCTACAATATCAAAACTCATTTCAGGTGTTTCAATATCAACAACAGGAATTTTGGGTAAACTTACTTTAGGTATTTTTGATAGGATTTCATTTGCTTTTAAAATATGTTCTCTTTTTACAATGCCAGTTATTTCACTGTTAGAAAGAATTTTGAAATCCTTACTGATATTAGCTACAAGTTTTTCATCATCTATAAAAACACCATATTCAAAATTCGTCAATAAGCCTCCATTAGTTAAGTTTCCTGAAGTTATCACTGCTTTGTTTTCATCAAAAAGGTAGATTTTAGAATGTAGTCTTGGATAATTTTTAACAATACCTTCATTATTTAAAACATATTCTAAACCTGATAAATCGAGAGAACCTGAAAGGGCGTTTGCTAACTTAAATGAAGTTATTAATTCAAATGTAGTTTGCTTATTTTTTATATCAAACAGTTCTTTGCAAATATTCTCTTTTAAAAATGGAGAAGTTATTTTTATTGAATGCCTTGCATCTTCAACTAAATTAAGGAAATCTTTCTTCCACGGATTAGTGAGTATTCGCATAAATTAGTTTTTTGAAAAAATGAATATTTCTACTTTTTGAAGCACTTCACTCACTGCTAAAATGTTTTGTTCATCACAAATAGTCGGCTTTCTATAACCACCCATAGGAACGTTATACAAATTATTTTTATTAACCCGGTACAAACCATTAAAGCAGGTGCGATTAATAAAAATAAACAAAGCGGCTTGTCCACTTTGTTCTAATTTTCTTGTATTATACAAATCTCTTTTTTTGTAGTAATATAGTTTTTTATTGTCTTCATTTCCTTCCAACAAATGAAATTCATTTTGTAAAATTTCAAGATTTGAAATTAGTTCTTTGGGATTATTTGCAATAGATTTATATGTATTTATTAAGTCATCGTTTATGTCATTTATTACTGCCTTTTCAATTTTTGGGAAATTATTTAACATCCAAAATAGAATTGCACCACTTCCTACAAACGGCTCAATGTATGTAAATTTGGAATTTGTCAACTCTTTTGACATTGATTTTTCAATGTCTGTTATAAGTTGCGTTTTACCACCCGCCCATTTCAAAAACGGTTTTGCATTTTTTTATCATTACATTTTCCTTAAAAAATATGTTTCCAGCAAAGTTACAATTTTAATTCTCCTTTGTCGATATTTTGATATTGAAATTTATATTTAGTTGTTGGTTTGTACCTGGTTGCTATAGATTTCTTTCCTTAACCACAAATGTCAAACCAATGAACGGATGGGCTCGTAAATAGGGCATTGACCCTTTATGAAGACTCCCTCAGTATTAAGTGCCTTTTTGTAATCAAAATGACTGCCGTTCGAACAGTCTGTTCTTTGATTGAAAATTGTGAGTTGTTCGAAGTATATACTGTGCCAGCGGAAAATTATAATCAGCAATGACTTTCGGATAGTTATTTTCAAAAAATTATAGTCAGAAATGACTTTGAGATAGTTATTTTCAAAAAATTATAATCAGAAATGAGTTTGTGATAACTATTTTCAAAAAATTATAATTGGAAATGCGGAGCAGTTAAATGTAAAATAGTCAGTAATTGGTAATTTTTCATATTCAACTGCTCCGCAGTTATAGCAATCCTCGAACTCTAATCCTTCGATTTCATCGAAGGTTATTCATATTCAATCGCTCCGCGATTATTTCACCCATTATTCACATAAAAGCTATATTTGCACTTTATTTTTAGATAATAATAGGATTATGAAAAAGAAATTCAATATCACAGGGCTTTGTTTTCCTCAAGAGCATTATATGGCAGATGTGTCTAAAAAATTAGAACAAGCCTATGATATGGTAGAAAATGGCGATTATTTTATCATCAATCGCCCACGTCAATATGGGAAAACAACTACTTTATATACCCTTGCAGATACGTTAAGAAAAACGGGTGACTATATCGTTCTCAACACGAGCTTTGAAGGTATTGGCGATATTGTTTTTAATGATAAAAAAGTGGTGTTGATGATTGATGAAGTGGATAAAAGTAGCAATAACCAATTGTTTATCAGTTTTTTGGCGATGCTTAGGAATAAGTACTTGGAGCGCAGCAGCTTCAAAACCTTTCATTCCGTTGTGCTGGCAGGCGTACACGATGTCAAATCATTAAAACTGAAAATCCGATCCGATGAAGAAGGTAAATTCAACTCGCCGTGGAATATAGCCGCCGAATTTACGGTGGATATGAACTTGCAAGTATCTGAAATTAAACCCATGCTTGATGAATATGCTGCTGATAAGGGCGTAAAAATGGACACACAAGTGATGTCAGAACAATTATTTTACTACACATCGGGCTATCCGTTTTTGGTTAGTAAATTATGTAAAATGTTTGATGAAGCTGTATTGCCGACAAAAGCTGAGAAAGAATGGACAGCCCACGACTTAGAATTATCAGTTCAACAATTGGTGACCGAAAGCAACACCAACTTTGATACGCTCATTAAAAACTTGGAAAACAATAAAGAACTTTATGAAATGGTTTATTCATTAGCCGTTGACAATGAAACGCGGTCTTTTAATATCCATAATCCAACAACCAATTTAGCCTCGTTGTACGGTATTTTAGTGAATAGAAATGGTAGTGCGGCGATACACAATAGGATTTACAGAGAAGTTATTGTGAACTATATGACCGACAAAATGCATGGATTGCAACTCTCTAAAGGAGCAGATTTTGGGGCAGGATATAAAAATGACAATGGAAGTCTCAATATGGAAGCCGTTTTATTGGGTTTTCAGGCTTTTATGAAAAAAGAATACAATAAAAAAGACCGTGATTTTCTTGAAAGACATGGTAGATTGGTCTTTCTCGCTTTTATCAAACCCATTATCAATGGTTCAGGTTACGATTTTAAAGAACCGCAAGTATCGGAAGAAAAGCGATTGGATGTGGTAATCACACATTTGCAACATCAATACGTAGCTGAACTTAAACTTTGGCGTGGAGAAAAAGCCCATGAAAAAGGACTCATTCAATTGGTTAATTATTTAGACAATCAAGCCTTAAACGAAGGCTATCTGCTCATTTTTGACCATTCGGAAGTAAAAAAATGGAGCTTTGAGTGGATTGAAGTAGAAAATAAAAAGATTTTTTCAGTTTGGGTCTAATCATTCACACAAACAAGTCACTGCTCAAATACCGATCGCCTCTATCACAAACGATGAAAACAATGACGCCCGATGTCAGTTCCTGAGCCAATCGGAAGGCGGCTGATGCTGCACCACCGCTGCTCATTCCTGCCAAAATACCTTCTACTTTGGCTAATTGCCGAGTCGTGGCGGTGGCTTCATCTTGCGAAACATCCATCACTCTATCCACTCGCTTTGGGTCGAATATTTTAGGCACGTATTCAGGCGACCAACGTCGAATGCCTGGAATGGATGACCCCTCAGTCGGTTGGCATCCGACGATTTGAATATGGGGGTTTTGTTCTTTTAGATACATCGAAGTGCCTGTAATGGTGCCTGTTGTGCCCATTGAACTAACAAAATGAGTGACTTGTTGCTGAGTGTCACGCCATATTTCAGGACCTGTTGTTTTATAATGCGCTAAATAATTGTCGGGATTGGCGAATTGATTGAGCAGATAATAGTCGCCCGATGCGCCTTTTTCTTCGGCATAATCGCGGCATTTTTCAATCGTTTCAAGCAAAATGACCTTTGCGCCATAGGCTTCCATCGTGAGCGTGCGCTCGCGAGTGGAATTGCTGGGCATAATTAATTCTATTTCAATATTAAACAACCGCGCCACCATCGCCATCGCTATGCCCGTATTGCCGCTGGTTGCTTCTATCAATTTCATGCCCGGGCGTACATCGCCGCGTTCGATGGCACTGCGTATCATGTTCAATGCAGGACGGTCTTTGACACTGCCCGCAGGGTTATCGCCTTCGAGTTTGCCATAAATCGTCACGTTCGGGTTCGGATTCAGTCGTTTTATTTCTACGAGTGGCGTATTGCCAATTAAATCTATTATGCTTGCCATTTTTAGATATTTTACTGCGCTAAAATCACCGCACTCAAAGGCGGCACATCAAAGCGATTGCCTTTAAAATCTTTCAAACCTTTTTCTGATACTTTTTCACCATCAGAAATCACTTTCCATTTGGCATTCGGTATATCCATCGAAAGAAATTTTCTGTTCGCATTAAAAATCACGAGGATGGTTTTCCATTTATCGCCCACCGCTTTGCCGTTGAGCGTGTACGCAATGACCCCCTCAGTAGTTCCAGCTTTTGAGAGCGTATTCATGAATTCAAGGTTCTTGGCTATTAAATCTGTCGAAATCATCCGAAAGGCAGGGTGTTTTTTGCGCACGTCTATCAGATTTTTTACAAAATCGACTACCGCTATATATTGCGTTTTACGGCTCCAATCTATCTCATTAATATCATCGGGGGAGTTAAAAGAATTTTCAACGCCTTTTTTTGTCCGTAAAAATTCTGAGCCAGCGTGGAGAAAAGGGATGCCTTGCGAAGTCAAAACGATGGCTTGAGTGAGTTTATCCATCTTAATTCTATCCCCCTCAGTATCATCGGCATTGGAGTTCAAAAACCTATCCCAAAGAGTATGATTGTCGTGGCATTCGGAGTAATTAATGCATTGATAAGGCTCTCCTGCCCATGCTTCTTTCGAATAATTCACTTTGGCATAATCTACTTGTGGATGTTTTGTAGCGGCAACTATCCCAAACTTCACGCTTTCTTCCATGCCTTTTTTACCGCTGACGAAGCCTTTTTCTTTATGCTCAAAAACACTTCCTTTCAAGCCATCGCGCATGTCATCGCTGAAAGCGGCTATTTTATCCAAACGCGCCGTATATTTTTTCAAAGACCGTTGATTTTCAGGCAGTGGCGAATCGCCTGCTGTCCAACCTTCGCCCAAAAGGACAATATCAGGTTTGATTTGATGCAATTCTTTTGAAATCAAATTCATGGTTTCAATATCATGAATCGCCATTAAATCGAATCGAAAACCGTCAACATGGTATTCGGTGACCCAATATTTCAAACTTTCGAGCATAAATTTACGCATCATCGGGCGGTCACTCGCTGTTTCGTTGCCACAAGCTGAGGCATTTGAAAACTTACCTTCGGGCGTTGTGCGGTGATAATAAAAAGGGACTAATTGATGAAAATAAGACTCCTCCCCAAACATCGTATGATTATAAACCACATCCATAATGACTCGCAAACCATTTTCATGAAAAGCATGAACCATTTTTTTCAACTCTTCAATCCTTACTTTTCCATCAAAAGCATTGGTCGAATAAGAGCCTTCAGGCACATTATAATTCAAAGGATCGTAGCCCCAATTATATTTTGCATTGTCTTTAATGGTTTCATCAACGGTAAAATAATCATAAAAAGGCAATATCTGAACGTGGGTGACGCCTAACTCCTTTATATGTGTCAGCCCTGTCGATAATTTATCCCCGTTTTTACTTTTCTCCTGCGTTAAACCCAGAAACTTACCTTTCTTTTTAATACCTGAATTTTTAGCAATTGACGCATCTCGCACGTGCAATTCGTAGATAATAGCATCTGTTTTTTGTTTCAAAACAGGGCTTTTATCTCCCTCCCACCCTTTCGGATTCGTTTCTTTCAAGTCAATGACTTGCGCCCGTTTGCCATTCGCACCAACAGCTTTGGCGTAAATATCAGGCACTTCCATCATAGTTTTACCTTCTTCGGTCGTGATTTGTAGTGTATAAAATTGTCCTTTTCTATCGCCTTGAGCGGTAAAAGACCACGTGGCACTATCGCCTTTGGTCATTTTGACGGTCTCAATCAAATCCTTATTATCAGTAGTGGGTAAGCCTTCTTTATAGAAACGCAAAACCACCTCTTGCGCTACGGGCGACCATAATTTAAACGTCGAATACTGAGGGGTATATGTCAAACCCAAATCAGCACCTTCATAATTCGGATAATTCTGAGCTATTGCTGCTGCATTCATGAGCATTAAGAGGATAAAAGTGATATTTATTATTTTATTCATTTTAATATTTTTAAAACCAAAATTCAAATCTTTCTTATTTTGATAACGAATAAACAACTTTTTTTTAAATTTTCGATATTGCCTGAAACTTCTTATTTTTAAAGTTAAATTATTAATGCTCCTGAAATAAATGAATTATTTAGAATTAAGCCTTACCCTGTTGACCATCGCTTTTCAACTCTATACGAGTTATCGGATTGTCAATGAAACACGCAATACATCCAAAGCCTTGGGGTATTTGATATTGACTATTACTCTGCCTCTTTTGGGCGGTATTATTTATTATGCCTTTGGCGTCAACTATCGGCTGCGCAAATTATTCAGCAAAAAAATCAACTTTAAAATCAGCACCCGAAAGAGATTTAAGCAAATAATGATTGACCGCACACGTCAATTAATTGAACAACATTTAGCTAAAATTCGCCCTTTCGACGATTTGACGAAACTCCTCCTTGAAGATTCTGAAAGCCCCCTCAGTATTAATAAGGTACAATTGCTCACCAACGGCGAACAAAAATTTCCTGCCGTTTTTGAAGCCCTTGAAGCTGCCAAAAGTTTCATTCACATCGAATATTATATTTGGGAGGACGACATTACGGGCAATCAATTTAAAGACATTCTTATTCGAAAAGCGCAGCAAGGTGTTAAAATAAGGATGATTTACGATGATTTTGGGAGTAAAGGTATCAAAAAAAGGATTAAAAAAGAGTTGCAGGCAGTGGGTGTGGAAATTCATCCTTTTTATAAAGTCATCTTCGTTATTTTAGCCCATCGGATGAATAATCGCGACCATCGAAAAATCATCATCGTGGATGGCAAAGTGGGCTTCATCGGTGGCATCAATGTGTCTGATAAATATGTCAATAATGTCGGTGAAAAAGTAGGTGAAATTCAGTATTGGCGCGATACTCACCTCAAAATCGAAGGTCCAGCGGTGAATAGTTTGCAACTGCATTTCATCATCAATTATAATTTTTGCGCCGAGCAACATCTTGAAGTAACCAAAGAGTTTTTTCCACTTCCATTGAGTACCGAAGTCGGAGAAGATTTGGTGCAAATCGTCGCAGGCGGACCCGATTATGAGCGTTCGAGCATTATGTTGTCACTGTTTTCCGCTATTTCTGAAGCAGAGGAGAAGGTTTATATCACCTCACCATATTTTATCCCCAACGAAACGGTGATTGATGCCATTAAAAAATCGGCGTTGAGTGGTAAAGATGTGCGGTTGCTGATGCCCGGTATTTCAGACTCTCGAGTCGTGAGTGCAGCATCTAAATATTATATTTTAGAACTTTTGGAAGCAGGCGTGCGAGTGTTTTTTTACAGAAAAGGGTTTGTTCATGCCAAAACAGTGACTTTGGATGGCAAATTAGCCATTGTCGGCACTGCCAATATGGATCATCGCAGCTTCGATTTAAATTTTGAAATCAACGCCCTTGTGTACAGCGAGCGCATTGCCCAAGAGCTGGAAGCTGCATTTTTAGACGATTTAAAGGGCAGCAAAGAGGTCTTGCTGAATCAATGGAAATATCAGAGCAAATTTAAATTTTTCAGTTATGCCCTTGCAAGGCTTTTGTCGCCGCTTTTATAATGAGTAATGGGTAATGGGTAATGGGTAATGGGTAATGCGATTACTTATTACCCATTACCCATTACTTATTACCCATTACCCATATTTAAAGTGCTATAATCACCTTCGTCAATGCCTCAATATCCCTTTCATCATTGTAAACATTGGGTGAAATGCGGACAAAATCGCCGCGAACAGAGACTGAAATATTATTGTCTTTCAATTTTTCATGCAATTTTTCCATCGAAACACCTTTGGGCAATTGAATACCAAATAAATGCTTGCCGCGCCAATCGTCTTCTTCAATCCAACAACCTTTTTCTTTCCAAATCGGCACAACATCTTTGGTCAATGAATGGCAATAGGCTTGAATATTGTCAATTCCCCAAGCCAAAAGCTGCTGCAAAGCTGCAATAGCCATCGGCACAAGGATAAAATTAGAGCGTTCGCCCACGTCATATCGCAAGGCATAGGGTTGATATTCATCTTTATAATTCACCAAATCGGCAAAATTTTCACTGCCTTTCCTATTAATCCAGTTCTCCTCAACGGGTTTGCCACCATCAAATTTTTCATTAAAATAGGCATAACCCAACGAATATGGTCCCATCAACCATTTGTAACAGCCACAAATCAAGGCATCGACGCCCAAATCCTGCACATCAAAAGGCAATGCCCCAACGCTTTGAGTGCCATCTACCACGAGCAGCGCACCGACTTCATGCGCCCGTTTGCCAATCGCTTTCAAATCGAATTTCGTTCCGTTCGCCCAATGCGTATGAGCCAGAGCAACCAATGCTGTTTTTTCATCAATGGCTTCTAAAATATGCTGATGCCATGTTTGACCCCTATTTTCAGATGCATCTGGATAAGTAACAGTCTTGATATTTAAACCTTTCTCTTGCGCCAAAGCTCTCCACGGATAAATATTGCTCGGAAATTGGGCATCAGCAACCACTATATTTTGACCCTTTTCCGCCTTCAAATTATTCATCACCACCGCCATCCCGTAAGATACTGAGGGGATAATTGCCACGCGCTCAGGCATTTCGGCATTAATTAATTGAGCGAACAGACCCCTCAGTATTTCGACGTCGCCGAAGAAATCAGGAATCGTGAGCCTATAAGGACGCACTTTTTTACGCACCCCTGTAAAGCCAGCTTCTTCAACAGACCGCATCAAGGGCGACATGTAAGCGCAATTGATGTAATGAAAATCATCTTCAAGAGAAAATAAATGTTTTTGACAAGTCAACATATTCGTTTGATTTTAAAATTTTATTAGAGAAAATCACTTCTATTAAACCCTCCATTCTCCTGTAAAAATCTATTTTTGTTTTCGATTTTCAAGCAAATTGAAAAAATTAAATTAAAAATCTATAAAAATCAACCATTATGATTGCTCAAACCCCTACTCCACCCTATTATGCCGTCATTTTCACATCAACCCGAACGGATATTGACAATGGTTATGGCAAAACGGCAGACCGCATGGAGGAATTAGCTGCCACAATGCCAGGATATTTGGGCGTTGAAAGTGCCCGTTCAGGCGTGGGCATCACCGTTTCTTATTGGGCGAGTCTTGAAGCCATCCGATATTGGAAACTACAAACCGAGCATCTTTTCGCTCAACAAATGGGGCGCGAGGCTTGGTATGACACCTATAAAACACGTATTTGTCTGGTTGAAAGAGATTATGGATTTGAAAAAATTTAAATAAAATAGCATGTATATACCCAAACTATTCAAAATGGACGACCATGCCGAAATATTTGCTTTCATCCGTCAAAATAGCTTCGGCATCCTCATTATTTCAGATAATGATGTGCCTATTGCCACGCATATCCCCATTGAGTTTGAATTGACAAGTGAAAATGAGCCAATACTGAGGGGGCATGTGTCAAAAGCCAATCCTCATGCCCTCCTTTTTGAAAAAAATCCACAGGCTTTGGTCATTTTTACGGGCGCGCATACATACGTATCGTCTTCATGGTATGCTCAAGAAAATGTTTCGACTTGGAATTATACGGCGGTGCATGTATATGGTCACATCCGTATTTTAAGTGAAGAAGAATTATTGGAAAGCGTTGAAAAATTGACTAAAAAGTACGAATCAGGGGTTGAAAAACCTCTGTTTGTCACAGATATGTCGCCTGAAATGGTGCGGAAGCAAATCAAAGGCATTGCAGGTTTTGAATTAAAAATTGAGGACATTCAAGCCAAAGCCAAGTTATCTCAAAATAGAAATGAAGAAGATTATAAAAATGTCGTTGAAAAATTAGAAGAAACGCCTGATTTTCAAGCCAAAGAAGTGGCTCGTTTGATGCGGCAGATGAGGAAAATATAAGAAAATATAAATAATTGGGTGCGAAAAGGATAAAATTGATGATTCAAGCAAACAATGTTTTTATAATCACTCTTGCCATGATAACTTTTGGCTTTTTGATTAAAAAATTTGGCTATATTACTGAAAAAGAAGGAAAAATTCTCTCAAAATTCTTGATGCACACCACTTTCCCAGCATTGGTGTTGGTTTCTACAATCCGCATCAAATTGGAGTACAATCTGTTTTTGATACCTTTAATGTCGCTGGTTTTGGGTAGTATAATGCTTGCTATCGCTTGGTTTGTCTTCAAAAAATACCCAAACGATTGGCGTGGCGTGTTGACAATGGCTTCTGGAGGGTTCAATACAGGGCTGTTTGCCTTTCCGATTATCGAGGGTATTTGGGGGCGCGATGCTCTCGTATATGCTATTATGTTTGATATTGGCAATACGGCTGTTGTTTTTGGTCTAATCTATTCAATCGGCAACTATTTTGCCTCTTCCGAAGGAATCCCTTTGGGAAAAAAAGATGGAAAAGTAGATTTTAAGGTGATTTTGAATAAAGTCATACGCTTGCCACCGCTTCAAGGCATGGCTATTGGCTTGATTATCAATGCTTTATCCATTCCTATACCGACCATTGCTATTGATTTTTTAGATGTACTGGCTAAGGGAAATAAGCCGTTGGTTTTGTTGCTGATGGGTATTTATCTCAGTTTTAATTTAGATAAAAAGCAAATTATGGCTGTCAGTAAAGTACTAAGCATTCGGTATTCCTGTGGATTAATAGCTGTGGCACTCATTTATTATTTCATTCCGCCTTCTCTTTATCAAAGCATCTTAATCGTCTGTGTCGTTTTGCCTGTCGGCATGACGCTCCTACCCTTCTCTGATGAGCTTAATTATGATTCAAAAATAGCCGCTTTATTGGTCAATCTTTCTCTGCTCATTAGTTTTGCTTTGATGTGGGGATTGGTGTTGGGATTAAACCTTATTTAAACTGATTGCAGTTTACACTGACAGATGTAAAACTTAATAATCTTACTCGTTCAGCTATTTGTTCTTGAAGTGTTTTTTATGTTATAAATACTGAGGGGTCATTTCTTCAATTGCTTTTTTAACACTTCTATTTGTCTTTGCAAGTCTTCATTTTTTAGCCTTTCTTCTGCAATTATGGCATCTTTTTCAGAAGACAATTTTTGTAACTCTCTCTCAAATATTCTGTATATCTCATCTTCAACATCCATTTTATCCCGAATTTCTTCTGTTGCAATTGCTCGTCCCAATCTTTCTATCATCTTGCGTACCAATGGGTCGTTTATATCGCCTCTGAAATCTAATTGATGGGGGTCTTCTGTCAAATACTCAAGGCTAAATACTTGCAAAATACGCTCTAACTTTGTCCGCGTTTGGGCTGTCAATTTGCGTATTTGTATTAGATAGGTGTCATGTGTGAGCAATTCTACAAAATCTTCTTTCACTTGAATGATTTCCTGTGTAATCACATCTTTATATTCTCTATTGATTTTGACTACTGCATTGGGGATATTATCAAGTGGAAACCCTAAAAAATAGATGGTCACTATCGGCAAAGGGCGTTTTTCGATAATGCCTTTCTCATTTACCACATCGTCCTCTTTACGATAATTTTCACCCAAATAGCGTCTGAATCGCATCACATCGAAGGCTTGTTTGGCTTTTTGCAATTCTATCAAGACCTTTTTAAATGCCCCTACTTCGGTCTTTATAACAGCTTTGAAGTCAAATCTGAGTATGTTGACACTACTTCCTGCCGCTTCTATCGCCGTTTCCTGTGGTTTCAATTCAAGGCTCACTATTTCTTCACCCAATATGGCTGATAGAAGCTCACGAGCAATTTCTATATCTTCCAGTAGATATTTAAAAACCACATCGTATATAGGATTGGCTATTATCATAATGTCATTTTTCTTTATTACTGATGACAAGGTAAACCGTTTTTCGCATTTTATGTTGCTCTATTAGCATTATTTTTAAAATTCTGATTCTATAAAACTGATAAACTGTAACACTTAATGCATGTTATCAGTTTAATTTAATAATACTTAAATACTGATTGCAGTTTAGACTGATATACTGTAATACTTAATGCATCTTGCCAGTTTAATCCAATAACCCTTAAACACTGATTGCAGTTTAGACTGACATACTTCAATTCTTAAAACATCTCACCAGTTTAATTCAACAATTCTTAAATACTGATTGCATTTTATCAGGTAAAAAGTAAAAACACAAAAAAGTTTTACAGGTTAACATGCAAAACTGTAAAACTTTTCACATCTTTGCAGTTCGACAGTTAAAACTTAAAACAGTATTGCAGATTTAACTGCAAAACTTAAAAACTGATTGCCGTAAAAACTGTTATACTTAAATACGGCTTGCAGTTTAAACTTTAAAAATAAAAGAACCGACAATGATTTTATCAGTAACCAACTTAAAAGGGGGCGTAGGCAAGTCCACCATCGCACAAAACATTGCGGTGTGCCTCACACAAAGCGGCAAAAGCGTGTTTTTAGTCGATACAGACTACGAACTCCGTACAACCAGCGATTGGGGCAGCGACAGAGGAGAAAAGCTCCAGAGAATCGATTTTGAGGCTGTTCACCAAGACAACGTAACGGAGTTAGTCCTCAAGCAATCAGATAATTACGATGTTGTGATTATTGATGGCACTCCAGCCTTGTTTGAACTATCCAGTAAAGCGATTTTATTGAGCGATGTTGTGTTCATTCCTGTCATTCCCAGTATTGAAGAAGTGCGCACTTTGGAGCGATTTATGAAACGCTACAAAGAAGCTAAAATGATGAAAAAGAAAATTGGTGGCGATGTTGAAGCTTATATTATTCTGAATAAATACAATCAGAATTTAAAAATAGATAGAGAAGTAGAGGAAATTTTACAAGACTTTGAATTGCCTGTTTTAAAATCTAAAATTGCATATCGTGTCGCTTATCGAGAAGCTAAAATAGAAGGAAAAGGAGTGATAGAGTATGACGATAAAAAAGCAAAAGATGAAATGATGAAACTTTATGACGAAGTAGCTGCCATTATTCAGAAATTTTTTT